>QNBX01000414.1 GCA_003644265.1 Planctomycetota bacterium | reverse complement strand
GGTAATAGCATGCGGTTCAGCCAGGAGTGGATGATACCGTCGCCGGGGCGCAGTGACACACCGCCGCGGGTCATGATGAAGTCGGGCAGTGAATGCTGGGTGTCTATATCCACCGGCTTGGGGTAGGCCGCGGTGTGACAGAACGACTGCATGGTCAGGTCGGCGGAAAATCCCAGGCAGGCCAGGTCTTTCAGCTCGTCGCGGGTCATGGGGCCGGTGGTATCCTGGGAGCCGACAGTGGTCATGCGTGGCTCGCAATAAGTGCCGGGGCGGATACCGTCGGTGCCGCAGGCCTTGCCCACCATCTTTTGCGCCAGGGTATAGCCTTTGCCGGTATCGACAGGCACCACCGGCTTGCGGAACAATTCGGATTCACCCAGGTTCAGTGCTTCCCGGGCGCGGGTAGTCAGGCCTCGGCCGATAATCAGGTTGATGCGGCCACCGGCGCGGACCTCGTCCAGCAGCACGTCAGACTTCAGTTCGAACTCGCTCAAAACATCGCCGGATTCGGACAGAATCTTGCCATCGTAGGGACGAATCTCAATCACGTCGCCCATACCCAGCTTATCCACGGGTGCTTCAAACACCAGCGCGCCGGCGTCTTCCATGGTGTTGTAGAAAATGGGCGCGACTTTACCGCCAATACAGATGCCGCCGCCTTTCTTGTTGGGTACGCCGCTGATGTCATCGCCGAAGAACCACAGCACCGAGTTGGTGGCGGATTTACGTGAAGAGCCGGTGCCGACCACGTCGCCGACAAAAGCCACGGGCAGGCCCTTGTCCTGGATCTCCTGCACCTGTGCCATGGGGCCTGTTACACCGTGCTCCTGTGGGGTGAGGCCATCGCGGGTCATCTTGTACATGGCCAGGGCGTGCAGGGGGATGTCTGGCCGTGACCAGGCATCCGGGGCAGGAGACAGGTCGTCTGTGTTGGTCTCGCCGGTCACCTTGAACACGGCAACTTTGATTGATTCAGGCACCGCGTCGCGGGAAGTGAACCATTCGCCATCGGCCCAGGATTGCATTACGGCCCTGGCATTCTCGTTGCCGTTAGCGGCCAGTTCAGCCACATCGTGGAAGGAGTCAAACATCAACAGGGTGTGCTTCAGCTCCGTTGCCGCCGCGCCTGCCAGTGCTGGATCATCTAAAAGGGATACCAGTGTCTCGATGTTGTAACCGCCGTGCATGTTGCCCAGTAGCTCTACCGCCAGATTGGTGTCGATCAGCGGGCACTCGGTCTCACCTTTGGCTACCGCGGACAGGAAGCCGGCTTTGACATAGGCTGCTTCATCCACGCCCGGGGGCACACGGGTGGTGATCAGGTCCAGCAGGAACTCACCCTCGCCTGCGGGCGGGTTTTTCAGCAACTCAACCAGCGCGGCAACTTGCTCTGCACTGAGGGGCTTGGGGGGGATGTTCTGGCTGGCGCGTTCGGCCACGTGTTCGCGATATGCTTCAAGCACGGTAGAGCTCCTTTAAATTACGATTCCGGTCGGGATCAAATCGGCTGTGAAGTATAGACCAGAAGCTTATTAAGATAAATAAATCAACCGCTTATATCGTGCATTCACCGGGGTGATAACGTAAAATCGCCATCGCTTGTTGCTCCCTGGAAATCTGCGGTAGATGCTCGATCGCCCGGTTAAAACCCCTTGTATCGGTGTCTGTTCCACGGGCATAGGCGACAGTGTCTGTCGTGGCTGTAAGCGTTTCGCCCATGAGGTGATCGACTGGAACAGCTACACGCCGCAGCAGAAGCGGGTGGTAGACAGCCGCCTGTCGGGTTTTCTTTCCCAATGTGTCAGTAACAAGCTGCAGGTAACCGACAAAGCGCTGTTACAGTGGCAATTGCGTGTCCAGCAGATCAGTTATGTGCCTGATCACGATGAATACTGCAGGGCATACAGCTTGCTGAAGGCGGGCGCCGGCCAGATTGAGAGCCCGAAAGATTACGGCTTTGAAGTGGATCTGTACTACCGCGATATGTCCCTCACCGAACTGCGGGAGATTATCGACGGGGAATTCCTGACCCTTTCCCAGGCCCATTACGAGCGCTACATGCAAACTCCGGATATGTTCAAGGACCAGGAAAAATGAAAGCTGTGACCGATATCTCGCCAATACGGGCGTTTCTTGCTTGTGACACACCCCTTGAGTGGGTGAGCTGGGCCTTGCAAAACCCCGAGATTCTTCTGGTGGATCACGCCAACTGTGAAAAGAAGGCGGCTTCCACCGCCCTCAACCTGATGTATCGCTATGTGGAGCATCACAAGCTATTGACCAAACTGTCGCGACTGGCCCGGGAGGAGCTCAGGCACTTCGAGCAGGTTATCGCCATCATGAAAAAGCGGGGTGTGAGCTATCCGCAGTTGAGCGCGTCGCGTTACGCCGGCCAATTGCACAAACAGGTGCGAACCTACGAGCCGGCGAGGCTGGTTGATACGCTGCTGATAGGGGCTATTATCGAGGCCCGGTCCTGTGAGCGTTTTGCGGCATTGATTCCTGAGC
>QNBX01000413.1 GCA_003644265.1 Planctomycetota bacterium | reverse complement strand
CGCTGGAGAACCTGCTCCAGGCCGCTCGCGACCTGGGTCAAACCATGCAGGACGTCTTCCAGGCCGTCATCGTGGACACTGCCCAGCAGTTCCTGGTCGAGGTCATGAACGCGCTGGTGGAGATCGGCGAGGCGGTGCTGGACATCTTGATCGGCGTGCTGGAGATCGCCGGCGGTGTCGTGGGCACGGTGATCGCCATCCTCTTCGAGCTGATCCCCAGCCGCCGCACCCTCACCGCCGCCGAGCGGGCCGACGCCGTGGCCGTGTTCGGCGATTCCATCGACCTCGACGAGGTGCACCTGTCCACCGAGAGCCTGGCCAACGACATCATCTTCGGCATCCAGGACTTCTTCAACCAGCTCGGCGACGGCAACTTCGGCGGCCTCACCGACGAGCGCGATTCCCGCGCCTTCGTCACCGGCAACCTCATCAACTTCGACACTGACGACGACGACTTCGACCGGCCGACCCTGATCCACGAGCTGACCCACGTCTGGCAGAACCAGAACGTCGGCCCCGTGTACCTGGCCCACGCCATCGTCGGCCAGATCACCGACGGCTACAACTACGGCTACACCGAACCGGACTCGAACCTCACCATCGCCAACGGCTTCCACGACGGCCGCGACATCACCTACCAGCGCGGCTTCATCAACGGCGAGGGCGGCCAGACATCGCTCAACGATGCGGCCGGCGATTTCACCCAGTTCAACCCCGAACAACAAGGACAGATCGTCATGCAGTGGTTCACCCGCGCCGTGCTGCAAGGTCAGGCCAGTCCCGACCTCGACCCGTGGCATCAGTACATCGACCAGGTCCGGGCCGGCATGCCGGAGCGCGCCGTTGCGTAGCCTGCTGCTGGTCGCCCCGGGCGCCTGCACCGGGGATCTGGACCCGCTGCTCGCGGCGTATGCGAGTCGGCGGATCCAGGTCGCCCGGTGGACCTACACCGGCGCCGTCCCACGCGAACCCGAGCTCGCCGCGGCCGCGGCCCTCCACGATGCCGTCCTCTTGATCGGCCGCCGCGCCCGCGCGCCGCGCACCGTGCTTGCTGGTCCGTTGCTCGACACCCCCGGCGGCCGGCGCGTACCCGTGGGCTGGGTCCCGGTCGTGGACTCGCCGTCGCTGCGCCGCTTCGCCACGGCCGCCGCCCGCGTGCACACCCGGTCCCGGAAAGCCGCCACGGTGGCCCTGCTCTCCCAGCGTCACCCGCGCTTCCGGCGCCTGGCCGCCCGCATCGAGACCATCCTCGACGATCGTCCGGTGTTTCGCTGGACCGCCGACCGTCTCGTGCCCGAGGACATGCTCGCCGGCCTGACCTCGGGCCTGGGCGCGGCGATCTACGTGGGGCACGGACGACCGTGCGGTTGGGTCGGCTACTACGGCCTGCGCGCTCACCACTTCGACGACTTCGCCGGCGAGCCCGTGGGCGCCATCCTCTCGCTCTGCTGCCTCACGGCGAGTCGGCGACGCGTCGGCCTCTCCTTCGCCGAAGCGCTGCCCCTGCGCGGCGTGTGCGGCGCCGTGCTGGCGGCCGTTTCAAACACCCGGCACACCGACAACACCCGCTGGGCCGTGCGTCTGAGCAGCGCCATGCTGGCCGGTGCGAGCGACCTGGGCGAGCTTGTGCACGAAGCCCTGCCGCCAGGATCCCCGCTGGCGGCGGACTACCGCATCATCGGCGACCCGCTGACCCCGCTCCTCGCACCGGTTGCCGGCGGTCGCCGCGCCCGAACCGTCGAGGTCCACACTTGATCGAACTCTTCGCCCTGCTCCAGCAGATCAAACCGGCGCTCGCCGAGCCGCCGCCACCCGAGGCCGCCTGGTCCGACGTCGGTCTCGACTCGCTGGACCTGGCCGAACTGGCCGCGCGCATCGAGCAACGGTATCGCCTGGAGATCCCCGACGACCACTGGCGCCGGCTCGCCAACGTGGCCCAGCTTGCCACCTACCTCGAAGCCCGGCTCGCTGATCGTGACTGACCGTGACCGCGTGGTGATCACCGGCCTCGGCCTGGTAACCCCGCTGGGTCAGGACCTCGATACCCTCTGGAACCGCTTGCTCACCGGCGACTCGGCCGCCCGTCACTGGGATGACCTGGCGAGCGAGGATTTCCGCCACACCGTGGCCTGCCGAGTGACCGACCTTGCCGGAGCTTACCGCGGCCGCAGCCTGGCCGTGACCGCAGCGCGCGCCGCGGTGGTTGACGCCCATATCGACCTGCCCCCGGACGCCGGCGTCTTCGTGGGTAGCACCATGGGCGAGAGCAGCTCGTTCGAGAGACCGGCCCGCGATGATCTCACGACCGAGACCTGCGTCGCCTTTCCCCGCGCCATCGGCGACGCCCTCCAGCTTGCCGGCCCCTGCCGCGCCTACGGAACCGCCTGCGCTGCAGGCAATTACGCCATCGGCGCCGCGGCCTCCATGCTCGGCGAGCGGCGCCTGGACGTGGCGCTGGCCGGTGGTGTCGAGCCCTTCTCACGCATTGCCATGACGGGTTTCAGTCGGTCGCGG
>QNBX01000412.1 GCA_003644265.1 Planctomycetota bacterium | reverse complement strand
TGCATTGAGCGGCGGATATATACGGGGCTGTTTCGGTAGCCGGCGAGGTCAGCCGTCCGCAGTAGTCCCGCAGTCACGCTCGGCCCGAACATCTCGCGGTACCAGTCGCCGTGATCTTCATCAGCGACCATTCCGGGGTTTTCGTCTTGGAGTACCTTGCGCACACTTTTCCGAACCGCCTGATAGGCCTGCCAATATCCACGCGCGGCCAGGGCATCGCGGGTTCCAAGGTCATCTTCGTTCTTGTCCGGGTTCCACTCGCCGACGCGGACTCGTTCAATCAAATTACGACTGACCCGGTAGCCTTCGATCGATAACGAGTGATAGGCGTCCGTGACGTAGTTGTCATCCGCGGTCTTGAGATAGGCTTCGATGTCGGAAGGGCGGCCGGGGGCGGATGGAAACCGGTCGAGGATTGGCGCTCGCATCTGTTGCCACATGAGACGGATACGGTGTACGTACGGGAGATCTTCGCGTGTCGGTGAGATCCGGGGCACGTTGTCTTCAAACGAGTCCGTTTCACGAATGCCGTAGCCGGCTGTTTGCATTGTCTTGACGATGTCGTCGGCGATCCGGTCGCTCCCGATGTTGCGGAACGCACCTGCGAGACGGCCTGCAACCGTGGTACGTCCACCCTCAAGGAGCAAGACTAGGATCTCCGATGCATCGCGCACCATGAACAAAGCCGCACGTGCGTCCGTCGGGTTCTGCCGAAAAAAGCCAGGGGCCGAGCTCACAAGACCCGCAGGCAAAGAGAACAAACGCAAGCCATCCCTCTCTGTCACGTACCCGGCCTCCGGCAGGGCCGCACGGGTGTCGAATAGCGAGGTATCGTGAGGCAGCTTCGTAACCTTGTTGCGGGCTTTTGGTGAGCGTACGAGCAGTTGGCGCGGGACCGCCATATTCCCGACATGCAGGATGAGCGACTGCTCGGGAGAAAGACACCAGTTGGTCCCGAAACGGCGTTGCAGGTAGGCCGAACAGAAATCCCAGAACGAGGCGTACCATGCGGTGCTCTCACCCATGGCCTGATCCCGATGGGAGGGGATGTACCAACCTTTCATCACCTGTTGCAGGAAACCGTTTCTCAACAGGCGCTCTCGATGGGTCCTGGTCAGATCGCTTGAACGCACGGCCACAGTCCCGCGATCTTGCAGGGCTTTCAGAACCTCGAGGGATTCGGCCAGTCTCGTGTGTGGGCTTGCCATCTCCTGCGCCTTCGTTAGCTTATTTCGCCGTGCGAACATTAGCTTATTACGTTGTGTATAGTTTAGCTTATTTAGCCGTGTTGCATTCAGATGCGCGGTGCTTGATAGCCGACCTGCTCCCAGGATATCGGCTCCAGAAGCCTGAGCAGTGGATCGTCATCCGCTTCAACCGCGCCACTCTTGCTGTCGTGCGCGCGCCACACCAACCCACTCTTGAACCAACCGATCAGGCACCGAGCAGGCGAGGCCCCAGAACGCGACCTCTCGCGGGGGCAATTCATGAAATCCTCGCTTCTCAAGGTACGAGCGCAAACGCGCTGGCCCAACGACGCGTAACAACCACTGCATCTCCGCCCAGCCGCCGCGAGCCATCACCCTCCCGCAGATCGCGTCCGGCAGCTCACTCGAGAGATCGAGGCCTTCGAGATCGTATTCCGACAGGAGTCGCTCGATGTTGGGAGGAAGATTCACAAGCTCATTGTAACAATTGGTCCAGGCTGGGGTTCATCAAACAGGCTATGTCTTCTCGTAGGGTGGTTTGATGTCCTTGATCATCGGGTAATGTCTGACGTTGAGTGTCATCAGGTCAACGTATTCGGCTTCGGCCGTCGCGGCGATGACGGCGTCGGCGAGGCCGACTCCGTGGGACCTCCCGAAGTCGCGCTTGTAAAGGCCCCCGGCCCGCGCGATCTCAGAGGTCACAGGAACGATATGGCACAAAGCAATGAGGCCGTCCAAGGTCGAAAGCTCTCGATCACCTTTCACGCCTGCGTAAAGTTCAGCGACAACGATGGACGACAGCGAAATCGCACCGGCATGGCGTTTGACGAGGGCGACGGCCTTCG
This sequence comes from Planctomycetota bacterium, assembly GCA_003644265.1. The sequence goes on along the minus strand of QNBX01000412.1, from coordinate 472 downwards.
AGTGGCCGCGCAGAAAATCAACCATGACATCAGTGTCGAAAAGGACCGACTTGAGCATGAGTCAGCTCCTGTCAAGCGAGCGGCGGGCAGCGTTGAAATCGGGAAGATCGTCTCGGTCCTTCCACATGCCGGCGGCACTCTCCAGAGCTGCCTGAAGTCTGGTTTCTTCAAACTGGGCCAAGAATTGGTCAACGGCTTCACGAATCAGTTCGCTCTGCTTCTTCCCGCTGACTTGGGCAAGGGCGACGAGCCCCGCACGTTCCTGTTCCGTTAGGTAGATCTGCGTTCGGAACATGACTCACCTCCAGTGATGTATACATTAGCCTAATACATTATACCCAAACTGAGCGATTCTCCTCAGTCATCGCCATACCTTGCGTGAACAACCCTGGCGGTGGGCTTAAGCCCACCCTACCCGCACATCGCCACACCTCGCGTCAACGGCAATGACGGTGGGCCAAGGCCCACCCTA
>QNBX01000411.1 GCA_003644265.1 Planctomycetota bacterium | reverse complement strand
GGCGAATCCGTTGGCGAGAGCAGCCCACGCGATCATCCGCACCCACCAGGACATCCAGCCGACGGAGAAGCCAACGAGCGGTCCGAAGGCCTCGGCTGCATAGAGGTACGCGCCGCCCGTGGCGGAGAAGCGGCTCCCTACCTCTGCGTAGCAGAGCGCGACCAGGACGCACAGGAGTCCGGCGCAGAGGAGTGGCACGAGCGCCGCCGGCCCCATGACGCCAGCGGCGATTCCAGGGAGGAGGAAGATCCCGGAGCCGATGACCGAGCTGATGCCGAGCAGCACGATGTCGGTGATCCCGAGGACACGGGGGAGCTTGTCGTCTTCTGTCAAGGCAGGGGGCAGTCGGTGGCCTGCGATGGGACCACGCGCCCCCGTCGACTGATTGATCGGATTTTGGCGCCTGCGGAGCCGGATCGCAAGGCAGCCTCAAGGCATGGCTCTCCACACTTTTCTGCTTGTCGTTTCGGGCGCAGCTGCGACTGCCGGCGTCCACGAGGGATCGCCTTCGCAGGGCGCGGCCTTGTTCATGGAGGTCGGCGCTGCGCGCGGCATTCAGCCGTACGTCATGGCGCCAGGTTTGTCAGCCGGCATCGCGGCGGAGGACTACGACGGCGACGGTGACATCGATCTCTTCGTGCCGAACGGCATCGGGGCCGCGGACCAGCTCTACATCAACGACGGCACCGGGCACTTCGTGGAGAGCGCCGCACGCGTCGGGCTCGACGTCGACGGGAACCATCGTGCCGCGCTCTGGTTCGATGCGGATGGCGACGGGGACCTGGATCTGCTGACGGTGGGTGATTGCTACGAGAACACGCTCTGCACCGGGACCTCCTCGCTGCGCTTGCACCAGCAGCTGGCGGACGGGACGTTCCGCGACGTGACGCAGGGGGCCGGACTGGGCCGGGACCTGACCATCCAGCCCGACACGCACGTGGGCGGAGTCGCGGTGGGCGACCTGGACTCCGACGGAGACCTCGACATCTTCGTGTGCTTCTGGGAGGGCCTCTCCTTCCTGTACGTGAACGACGGCCACGGGCGCTTCGTGGACCGCGGGCTGGAGAAGGGAATCCAGCTCGAGCTCAACCACTGGCAGCCGGTCCTGCACGACTTCAACGGGGACGGGCACCTCGACATCTTCCAGGCCGTCGACTTCCACGCGAACCGGCTGTGGATCAACCAGGGGGACGGGACGTTCGTCGACCGTGCGCCGCAGGCCGGAGTCGACAATGCGTTCAACGAGATGGGGGTCTCGCTGGCGGACTACGACCGTGACGGCGACCTCGACCTGTACGTGACGAACATCTTCACGACGACGGGCAGGCACAACCTCCTGTACGAGCGCCGCGGGGCGCAGCTCGCGTTCGATGAAGTGTCCGCGCAGATGGGGGTGCAGGACTCGGGCTGCGGCTGGGGCAACACGTTCAGCGACGTCGACCATGACGGCTGGCTGGATCTGGCCGCGACCAATTCCTGCGCGGGTGGGCATACCCGGTTCTTCTGGAATCGACTGTCGAGCGGGTCTGGCTTCGAGGAGGTCACGCCGCGCGTGGGGATCGATGGGTACAACGGGACGGGGCTCGTCGCCTTCGACATGGACGGCGACGGGGACCGCGACCTCGCGCAGGTCAGCATCGAGGGCGTGCGCGTGTTCGAGAACACGCTCGTGGCCAGCCCCGGGCGTGGCTATCTCGTGATCCGGCCCCGGATGCGTGGGGCGAACCCGTACTCGGCAGGTGCCGTCGTGACTCTGCTCGAAGGCGGCCGACGGACGGCGAGCGCGATCCTCGCGGGCTCGAGCATCATGTCGCAGGAGCCCGCGGAGGCTCACTTCGGCCTCGGGTCTGCGGCTCTGGTCGACGTGCGCATCGACTGGCCCGACGGCAGCCATCGTGTGCTCGAGGATGTCGCGCCGAATCAAGTCCTCACGGTCGTCGCGCCTTGATGGCGGCCGCTCGCCCAGCGAACGGGTCTTCCTGAAGCGAACCGACCTTGGAGTGGCTACGCTCTCGCCGGGTGTCGGCGCGGCACGACCCTTACACAACGTTGAGCTGAGGTGATCGCACTTCAGCTTCTTCCACAGGCTGACAGGAGAGAGCGAGCGATGGCAACTGAGACTGATGCGGTGCAAGCCGGCGCCGGAAGGCTGAGCAGGATCGGAGTCTTCACCGTCGTTCTGGGAATCCTCGCGATGATGGCGCCGGGCCTGGCCGGAATGTCGATCGCGCTGATGATCGGCGTGCTGATCATCGCGGCGGGCATCATGCGACTGATCTGGGCCTTCCAGGCGGCGAGCGTCGGACAGGGCATCTTGATGTTCCTCATCGGCGGCCTCACGCTCGTCTGCGGGATCGCCATGGTTTCGAGTCCGTTGCTCGCTGCAGGCTTCATGACGATCATGCTCACCATCTACCTTCTGGTCGATGGTGTCTGCGAGATCACCGCTGGCTTCCGGCACCGCCCGGAGCCGGGCTCCGGCTGGCTCCTCTTCACTGGAATCATCTCCGTCGCTCTGGGCATCATGATCT
>QNBX01000410.1 GCA_003644265.1 Planctomycetota bacterium | reverse complement strand
GGTGAAGAAGACGTCCGTGGACGCGTCCGTTTCGCCGCCTGAGTCGACGACCTCCGGCTCCGAACCTGCAGCACGGTCGACGCGGCGCGTGCTCGCGTAGAGATCTCCGCCGCCCTGGTCTCCCGGCTCCTCCGTGCGCGTCGACGAGAAGATCAGCATCCGACCATCCGGCGTGATGAGCGCGTTGAACTCCGCACCGGGTCCATTGACGCCCGGCCCCGCGTTCTCGACACGCCAGCCCCCGGTGGCGTCCTGGACCGCGAGCCAGATGTCCTCGCCCCCGAATCCGCCCTCTCGCTCGGACGTGAACACGAAGGTCCCGTCGAGCGCGACCGTGGGATAGAACTCGTCGCCTGAACTGTCGAGCCCGCGAACGATCTCGGGATCACCCCACTCGCTTGCCGTCTTCGCCACGCGCCAGATGTTGTAATCGCTCCGCGACGGATCATCGGGATGCGGCCGATTGCTCGCGAACAGGAGGGCTCCGCCGCGGGGGTCGAAGAACGGCTCGAGATCACTGTGCTCTCCCGAGAACGGCGCGATCTCCAGCGTGCCCGAGACCATCAACACGATGGTCCCGTCGCGGCCGTCCATCTGCGTGAACGCGAAGACGTTACCGTCGAGCGTGAACGCAGCGTCGCGCTCGCCGAGGCCGATCGACACGAAGCCCGGCGAGAACAGGACGGGTCCGCTCGCGGCCGTCGGCACCTGGTACGCGGGACCCTCGCCGCTCGACCCGGAGGACCGGCACGCGACGAGTATGAGGAGGGAAACGGCCACCGCGGGGGAGCTCAGTCTGAAGCGCTTCATGGGGGCGTAATCTACCGTGCACGCGGCGTGATCCAAGTCGTGCTTGCGGCGGACCGAGAGATTGCCCGTCCCGATCGTGGGCGACGCCGGCTACAGAAAGAGAATCGAGTAGCCGTCGCCGAAGTTGCTCGTCGCTCCCGTGGGACTGCTATCACGGAACCACGCCGTGAAGTTCCAGGTTTCGCCGGGCTGGACGACCACGAACCCCGTCGGCGTCGGGTGCTGTGTCAGGTCGAGCGCAAGCGAGATCTCGCCCGGTGTGCCCGAGTTCTGGACCTGCCCCGGCCCGACATAGCGGCCGATCGATCCGCCGAGGCAGAGGTTGCCGCTGCTACCACCCGGATTGCTCACAAACCCCTGCGTCAGACTGGTGAGGAAGAAGCCGAACGAGTTCGACGGCATCGTGCTGCAGGTCAGCGTCACGGAGTTGTTGGCGACGATGGCGGAGCCGGTACCGGACAGTACTGCCGCAGCACCCGTCGAGTTGGTGTTGGCCATGCAGTAGTTCGTCCCCACAGACGGCGCCCCGGCGCCGTTCACGGAGAGGTTGTCCACGCCGAAGATCCAGCTGGTGAACTGACAGAACGCTGGTGGGTTGCCGTCATAGATGAACCGCATCCGATCGACGTCCTGCACGACCGTGTTCCACGCGACGTCGGGCAGGCCACCTCCGCAGGGCGACATGATGTCGATCTCCCAGTTCAGGGGCATGGTGAGCTGCGCCGTCGGAACGTCGAACGTGTAGGTCTGCCACCCGGGCGCCATCGAGCCCGCGGCCGTCAGATTGAGCGAGATGATGCAGTCGTCGGCAGTGTTGCCCGGCGTCCCTGGATCCGAGATCAGCTCGAGGATCACGTCGCCGCCGTACAGACCCTGCTGGATGTCGATGTCGATCGCCACCGTGTCCACGCCCGCGGCGCGCCAGTCGCCGGTGTGGAGAAAACCCGTCGCGCTCGCGTCCGGAAACACCTCGACGAAGTGGCAGTTCGACGGCCCCGATGTGACGTTGTCGAGCTGGAGGAAGCTGCCCGGGTTGCCGCCCGCGGCGACGACGTTCGTGTAGTTGCTCCACCACAGTTCCCAGCCGTCCGGGTTGCCCGCATCGAACCCCTCGACTCCTGTCTGAGCACTGGAGGAAGCAGCGAGAGTGAGCGTGATCGTGGTGAGGAGAATCGGGTTCTGCATGGCTCCACTATCCGCCTGCTGACAGATCCCGCAACCCCGACGTTACCGCGACATTGCGCTAACACACGAGCGAGCGGCTCACTTCTCCCGGGGCTAGACTGCGCGGCATGAAGTGCTTCCACCCGCTACTCGCGTGCTCGCTGCTGCTGATCCCCTTCGCTGTCTCGCAGGAGTCCGACCGGACCGCAGACACCGCGACCGATTGGCCCCAGTTCCGCGGCCCGGGTGCGTGCGGCATCCGGGAGGGTGCGGCACTCCCCATCGAGTTCGAGACGCCCACGTGGCGCACCGAGGTCAAGGGCCTCTCGCACGCCTCACCCGTGACCGCGGGCGGACGCGTCTTCGTCGCGACCGCGATCCCCAAGGGCGGCGATGCTGAGCTCAAGGTCGGTCTCTATGGCGCCGGGGATTCCGCGGACGACCTGGTCGAGACCGAGTTTCGACTGATCGCCATCGATGAGGCCAAAGGCGACGTCCTCTGGGACGTGCTCGCCGTCAAGGCAGTCCCTCCCTTCGGGCGGCACACCAAGGCGACGCAGGC
>QNBX01000409.1 GCA_003644265.1 Planctomycetota bacterium | reverse complement strand
TTCGGTTCGCAAGGCCTCGCGGAGGTAGGTCTTTGCTGCCTCCGACGATGGTTGACCGAGGGCGAGGCGCGCTTCGATCTCCAGCCGTTTGTCCTTGAACTCGGCCATGATGCGGCGGCCCACCAGGATCGTGGCCGTCATGGAGTTGCCGATCGTCATTCCGGCCAGCGGCACCACGGTCGTCGTGGTGACCGGGAAGACCCCGGCTCCGAAGAGGACGCCCAACGTCACGATGACCGACGCCGCGAAAGCGCCCATCGACAGCAGCCACAGCCCGCGCACGTTGGGCACGCGTCGATGCACGGTCCAGCCGGCGAACAGGATCATCACTGCTACCCACAGCCACGACAGCGCGAGTGGCTGGTCGGGCGCCATCAACGCAGCCAGGACGAGACCCAGCAGCAGCAGCTGGACCAGTGCCCGCAGCGCCGCGGTGATGAGGTCGCGTTCCAGTCTCAGCCCGGCCCAGGCGGAGATGCCGACCGCGATCAGGACGAGCAGTCCCGATGCCGCGACGCCGAGGAGCTCGACCGGCCCGTTCATTCGACGGCCACCACGCGTCCGTCCTCGAGCACCACGCGCCGGTCGGCGATGCGCTCGACCTGGGCGAGGTCATGTGTGACCCACAGGATGGGCACGCCACCGTCGGCAAGCCCACGCGCGAGTCCCTCGAGCGTTCGCGCTGCCGCTTCGTCGAGTGAGGCCGTGGGCTCGTCGGCAACCAGCACTTGCGGCCGCATCAGCAGCGTGCGTGCCAGGCATACCCGCTGAGCCTCGCCGCCCGACAGCGTTGCCGCGCCACGCTCGAGGAAGCTCGCATCGAGGCCCACCGACACGAGCACGTCGTGCTGCGCCGTCGCCTCGCTGACGCCCGTGGCCTCGAGGTTGTCGCGGACCGTGCCGTCGAAGAGGGTCGGTCGCTGGAAGACCATGCCCACCGCACGGCGCAGCTCGAGCACGTCGAGGTCGCGCACATCGGTGCCCCGCAGGCTGACCGTGCCGCCGGTGGCATCAAGCAGTCGGTTGCAGAGCCGCGTCAGCGTCGACTTGCCCGAGCCGGACGGTCCCAGCACGACGGTGATGCCGGAACCTGGGACTTGCAGGTCGATCCCTCGAAGGATCTGCGCCTTGCCGAAGGTGACCGCGACATCGTCGAAGGTGAAGACGGCGCCATCGGGCGCGACAGGCGGAAGCCGTCGATCCAGTGGAAGTGTCTGCTGCCCGATCACGCCGCCATTCTGGCAGCGTCACGCCGCGCCCTGCGGAGCGGGCACCGGGTGTTGGGCCGCTCCGGGTGTTTGTCGGCTAGCTCGTGCTCGGGCCGGGCTTGATGTTCTGGTTGTTACGGAACAGGTTGTCGGGGTCGTACTGGCGCTTCACTTGTGCGAGTCGGTCGTAGTTGACCCCGTAGTTGGCCCGGACTCGGTCCTGGTCATCATCCGCGACGAAGTTGACGTAGACACCTTCATCCGAGTGCGGCGCCGTCGCTGCGTAGTAGTCCTTGACCCAGGCGATGTTGGCCTCGTTCTGGGCGGGGTCCGGCCACATGCCGGCGATGACCGGCGCGAATGTGGCATCGCGGTGACCGAATGCCGATTCGTCCGCGGAGACGCGCTGCGCAGCCCCGTTGATGGGATAGATGTGCATCGTCGAGTTCACCACCGGCACCTTGGGGCCGTGTTCGAGGTGGGCGTCGATAGCTTCGTCGCTGAGCTCGTGCACGAAATTGCCCTTCCAGTAATGCTGCAGGCCGGCCGGCACCAGCGCATCGAAGGCTCCATTGATGGCGGGGTAGGGCATGGGGCCGACGTGCTCGGCGACCGGCGACGCGACCTCCTTGATCTTGTTCACGATGGCCTCGCCCTCGTCGAGCGGGCCGGCCCAACAGGACACGAACGCGACGAAGGTGTCACCGTGGCGGTCCTCGGGGATGAAGGGCAGAGGCGGTGCGATCTGGAAGGCGGGGAAGCCGCCGAACTGCTCGGGTGCGTCGACGATGAAGTCGCGATACCAGCGCAGGATGTCGCCGGCGTCTTCAAGCTCGAAGAACATGGGGCCGCCGTAGATGTCCGAGAGTGGGTGCAACTGGAACTCGAGTGATGTGGCGACCCCGAAACTCCCCGAGCCGCCCTTGAGCGCCCACAGCAGATCGGCGTTCTCGTCGGCGCTGGCGTGAACGATGCGGCCGTCCGCGGTGACGATCTCGGCGCCGATGAGGTTGTCGCAGGCGAGGCCGAGTCCTCGCGTGAGGTAGCCGATGCCGCCGCCGAGCGTGAGGCCGGCCACGCCCGTGGTGGAGATGATGCCGCCGGTGGTGGCGAGGCTGTGCTCGTGGGTGGCGTCGTTGAAGTCGCCCCAGGTGGCGCCACCCTGGGATCGCGCGGTCCGGTTCGCGGGATCGACGCTGACGCCGCGCATGCCCGAGAGATCGATGACCACGCCGTCATCGATGGTGCCGAAGCCGGGCACGCTGTGGCCGCCACCACGGATGGCGATGGGGAGGTCGCTCTCGCGGGCGAAGTCGACGGCAAGCGCGACATCGGCGGA
>QNBX01000408.1 GCA_003644265.1 Planctomycetota bacterium | reverse complement strand
TTCTAGCCTTCATAACTACTGTTTTTTTCTATGCGCGCCGGCTTACGTATTTTCTTCCGCAGAGAAAGTACGACACTGTGTTCAAGACTCGGCGCCTCGCTAACTGAGAGAGATTGCGAGATAACCTTCTTATTATTTTTAAGTCGTGGGTTCCATATTCGCAATTCATATTCACCTTGCGGAATGTCTGGAAAATAAGCCTTACCATCTGTGCCGGTGGTAACCAGATGCTTGCTCTGGCTTACATAGGCAAATGCCAACATCCAGTCGTGGATGTTACAACCGAGTTTGGCGATACCCGGGGATTCAAATTTGATTTGTGTTGAGGGGGTGCCTTTGTACAGCGGTAAATCGAACTGATTACCTTTTGATACCGAATACACATGGTGCTGAAAAGGATCCTCATTGGTAAATAGAACCGAAGACCCGCTCGGTATGATCGACATTTCAGGCGAAAACTCCTTATCTTTTTGGGTGATCTCAACGCTATCATCTTTTATTGGAGTAGGGTCAGCGCCAACTAGCTCTACAATGGTATCGAGCACAGAGCGGTCTTTTTTATCTTCAACTGTGATGGTGACTTCGCCAGCAAGCAGGTTTGCGGAAAACGCCAAATTGCTTAAAGCCAGAATAATCCGAGTCGATACGTTCATTGTTATTCCATGTGGTTTATTGCTGAGCACACCATTCTAGGGCACAAAACGGCATAGTCAAATACTTCTGCTATACTTCTAGTTCGTTGTTGTTGAGCGTCACTTAACTCAATATTAATTTCGTAGTGATTTACGGACCCAGAATTAATTCTCAGGAGGAAATAATATGACTCACAAGAAGAACCAGACGAATACTAAGCCACGGCGTAAAGCGCTGAAACGGATTGCTATAGGTGGTGGGGTAATGTCTGCTGCATTGACGGTGCCGGGCAAATGGACGCGGCCAGTTGTTAATTCGGTTGTGCTGCCAGTGCATGCCGCTACGAGTAATGTTGCCGACAGCTCTTCAACGGGTATCGAGAATATAACTTATTATGAAGATATATCTGATTTCGTTAATGGTCGACTCGAATCCAACATACCGTACTCGCGAGAGGAGATGTATGCGCAAGACAATAGTTCGTCTAAATCTATGGTAGGCAAGGTATTAAGTTCTCTAGTATCCGAAGCGCAGGCTCAGCAAGAGGTTTATCTGCATAGGCACTCCTACCAGCTTTGCATAAAATTAAATGGCACGGTCGTGACAGTAGATTTTATTGAACGTAGCACCATCGATAGTTTTATTGATGTTATGTCAGGTACGGGGACGTTGGGCAGTGCGATCGATCTGCCTGCAGCTTGTTCTGTGCATGGGGGATCCAGTTCGAGTATCGTGGTCACAAACCCGACACCGGAACAGGTTGATTACAGCTTGAGCTTTCAGGGTGCGTCCTTTCCTACGGCTTCTTTGCCTGAAGCTCCTTGTGCCGTGCCTGCATCAAACTGTGGTGATATCTAACTGAGCAGGATAAATGAGCTAAGCCAGGCTGCATCAATCACGGCATGATGTGTTCATCCATCCTGCACTATTCGCTCAAGAGGGGTACAAGCCTGGAATACCTTGTTCCCCCGGCTTAGCCCGTTTTTTCAGGCTGGCATCCAGTTTTGGAAGCAGTATTTTACAAATGTGTTCGCCACGCCAGGCATCGCCTGTATGTGCATGAAATAAGTGACGATCAAGCTCAGCCACTGCACGCCCGCAGTCCGGGCTATCAAGTCGTTCAGACCAGTCTCCGGGTGATCGTGGCGGGAGCTCCATCCAGCGCGTCCGGCTGTAGGCTTGCAGTGCCTGCCATGTTTGTTCAGCCTGGTTATTACTGGCAGACGCCTTGATCTGTTTTAGTAAAGGTCGTAGGTCGATGGTTTCTTCAAATGAGCCAAAAGGGCCGGATTGCTTACCCCAATGCCGCCGGCGGTAATATATGAACCCGATAATACTCAGTAACCAGCCGCTGATGCTGGCCAGGCTGAGCCATTTCCACATTGAACTCACTCCTCCCGCTTGAGTCGCATCTGCTGATTGGCCGGCGCTGCTCGAACTGGGTTGAGTCTTTTGTACTAGTGTTGTGCCTGTATTGGCAGGGGTGTCTCCAGCGTTTGATTTAAGCGGTAACACCTCGATCTCAATAGCCGGTAAGCTGGCGACTTCCTGACGATCGTTATTTCGATCCCACCACCTAAGCTGTATTTCAGGGATTTCCAGTGTGCCGGATTTTGATGCAATCAGCACGAACGTCTGCACACGATGACCCTCGATGGTTTCCCCGTCTGTGGTGCGGTCGGTGAATGCAGGCTGATCCGGGTAGAGCTTTAGCTGATCACCCAGGCCCTTGATTTGCACCTCCGGTAACTGTGCACCCGTGAGCCCCAGGGCGGAAAGATCAATCTGCATATTGATGGCATCACCACGTTTAATGGGCCCGTTCGGCAAGCCACTGCGGACAAGGTTTATAGCGTCAGCTGGCAGCCAGGTCATTCCGGTGAAGTCGGATGCAGGCGGTATGATGTCGATCGACAGAGGATCG
>QNBX01000407.1 GCA_003644265.1 Planctomycetota bacterium | reverse complement strand
CTGAGCCGGACAGTCGCGCTGAGCCGGACAGTTGCACTGAGCCGGACAGTCGCGCTGAGCCGGACAAGCGCTGCGCCGGACATGCAAAGGCGCCCCGGACCAGCTCGGCCCGGGGCGCCATCGTGCAGTGCGGCCTAGGCGATGCGCTCGACCACGATGAGGGCCGGGCTCTCAGCCACGGCATGGATGCCGGCGTCCAGGTCGGCCTCGCCCGCGATGCCCGGGTGCGGCGACACCACGCCACCCTCGGCCAGCTCCGGGTTCGACATGCCGGCGCCCTCAGCATCGCCCGTCACTCCGACCAGGCCCTGGCACGGCGGCACCAGGTCGGCGAAGGCCTCGGTGTTGATCTCCGTACCCGCGTCATAGGCGTCGGAATAGAAGACCGTGCTCTGACCGATCTTCCTGGGTAGCTTGGCGTCATGCACGATCGAGAAGCCATCGTTGGTGCAGATGAGCATCGAGGCGATGCTGATGCGGTTGGCCTTGCGGTCGCCGCTCACCTCGATGGAGATGAAGCTGGGCACCTCGGCCGCACCGGGGATGCCACCCGACACGATGGGGTGCTCGCCGACGGCCACGCCGCCCACCCGCTTGTCGCCACTCAGCGTATCGAGCAGTACCTGCGGGTTGCCGTTCTCGGCGAGCTGCTGGATGCCCGCGCTCGCAGGCGCGCCGGCCTCCACGATCGAGGTCGAGGCGTTGTGCAGCACCACCACCGGCGGTGTCTGCGGCTGGCCCGAGGCGAGGTTCGTGATGGTCACGCGGTAGGTCGCCTCCGAACCATCCGCAGCCGCAGCCGCACCGATACCGGCGAACGCGGTCGCAGCCAGCACGCTGCCGCCGAGGGCGAGCGCGGGGATTCGTCGCTTGAGGTTCATCTCCAGGGTCTCCTTGTCCTCTAGTCCGGGGTCATTGCCCGGCTTGTCCCGGGTGGTTGCCCGGTCGACTGCGAGGACCGTAGGAGGCACCCATGAAGCCCTCGTCTCGGGGGCGTGACGAATCGGTGACAGCGATGACGACTCGATGACGCCGTGTTGGCACACACGCGAGCCCACTCGAGTGGCACCATCGACAGATGCGACCGATGCGCTCCGCGCTCCTCTGGATGGCCCGCAGCGACCGCCTGCGCGAGACCATCCCGAAGCTGCCGTTCGCCCAGCGCGCCGTGCGTCGCTTCATGCCCGGCGAACGGGTCGAAGATGCCTTGGCCGCGGCCGAGCGCCTTCGCGACGAACGCATCAAGGTCCTCTTCACCCACCTCGGCGAGAACCTGGCCTCGCTCGACGACGCAGAGGATGTCGCGGCCGACTATCGAGAGGTGCTGAAGCGAGACACCGAACGCGCCCACACAGCCGGCCCCATCGAGCTCTCCATCAAGCCCACGCAGCTGGGCCTCGACCAGGACTACGACGCCTGCCTGGCCCACTGCCACGATATCGCGCGCAGTTGCGCCGACGCCGGTACCTGGTTCTGGGTCGACATGGAGGGCTCCGAGTACACCGACCGCACGATGGACCTGGCCGAGGCACTGCTGGCCGAGCACGACAACGTCGGCATCGCGCTGCAGGCGTATCTGCGGCGCAGTGCGGCCGATGTCGTTCGCCTGCTGCCGCTGAAGCCCGCCATCCGCCTGGTCAAGGGCGCCTACGACGAACCCACCAACATCGCCTATCGCGATGCCGCCGAGGTCGACGGCAACTTCCTCGGGCTGGCGCTGATGATCGCGGGACCGGCCGGTCGCGGCGAGGCGCGCCTGGCACTGGGCACACACGATGTCGGTCTCATCCACCAGATCGGCACCATCGTCGAAGTGATGGGCATCGGGCGCGAGGTCCTCGAGGTACACATGCTCTACGGCATCCGCGAGCAGGAGCTGCGCCGCCTGCGTGACGCCGGGCATCCCGCCTACAGCCTGGTGGCCTATGGCGAGGCCTGGTACTGCTGGTACATGCGCCGCCTCGCCGAGCGCCCTGCCAACGTCATCTTCGCGCTGCGCCAGGTCATTCCCTAGCGAACCCAGGCAAACCCCAGCCAACGGCTGCGTGATACCGTCCGCGCATGGACCTCAAGGTCGACTGGCTCGGGCGTATGCGCTACCGCGAAGCGTGGGACCGGCAGCGCGCCGCCCATGCCGCCCGCGACGCCGGTCAGGCCCCCGACACACTACTCCTCGTCGAACACGAGCCGGTGCTGACCCTGGGGCGGCACGCCCGCGACGAGCACGTCATCGCCACCCCCGCTGAGCTGGAGCGGCGCGGCATCGAGGTCATCCGTGTCGAGCGTGGTGGCGAGGCCACCTACCACGGCCCCGGCCAGCTGGTGGCATACCCCGTGGTCCACCTGCGTGAGCTGCCGGTACTGCTGCGACCGTTCGTGCGCGCCCTCGAGCTGTCGATGGCCGACGTGGCCGCTCGCTACGGTGTCGAGGCCGCGCCGCGCCCCGGCTACCCCGGCGTCTGGATCGATCAGGACGGGCCGGTCCCACGCAAACTGGGCGCCCTGGGTCTCCGTGTCGAGCGTGGCATCACCTACCACGGCATCGCGCTGAACATCGCCACCCGACTCGACGATT
>QNBX01000406.1 GCA_003644265.1 Planctomycetota bacterium | reverse complement strand
TCGTAGTTCAGCGTCCCTGAACGTGACACCACGCCAATCCGGCCCGGCGTATAGATATGTGACGGCATGATGCCGACCTTGCAGGCGTCCGGTGTAATGATGCCCGGGGTGTTGGGACCAATAATGATGGCATCCCTGTCAGCGGCATAGCGCTTCACGCGTACCATGTCCTGCACGGGGATACCGTCTGCAATCACCACGATGACACCGATACCGGCCTCAAGTGCCTCCATGATGGCGTCGGCCGCAAACGGTGGCGGCACGAAAATTCCGCTGACATCCGCACCGGTTTCCTCAACGGCCTGGCTAACGGTATCGAATACAGGTAGGCCCAGGTGTGTTTGTCCGCCCTTGCCTGGTGTTACACCACCAACAACGGTGGTGCCATTTTGCATGGACTCTTCCGCATGAAAGGTCGCATGTTGCCCGGTAAAACCCTGGATGATGACACGTGAATGCTTGTGTACGAAGACACTCATGATGACGCCTCCAGTGTCTGCATGACTTTCGTCGCGGCATCGTCAAGATTATCGGCCATGATAAAGGGGAAGCCTGACGCCTCGAGTATCGGCGCACCCTTCTCTACATTGGTACCCGCCAGCCGGACCACAATAGGAATTTTGATATCCTGATCACGCATCGCCTGCACCAGCCCTTCTGCAATCCAGTCACAACGGTTGATACCGGCAAAAATATTCACCAGGATGGTTTTTACATTCGGGTCCTGCAACACGATACGAAACGCATTGCCGACCTTCTCGGGCGAGGCACCACCGCCGACATCCAGGAAATTGGCAGGCTTGCCATGATGGAAGCTGATTGCATCCATGGTCGCCATGGCGAGACCGGCGCCGTTGACAATACAACCGACATTGCCATCCAGCGCAATGTAATTCAGGCCGTGGCCGGTTGCCTCGACCTCCTTGGAATCCTCTTCATCAAAGTCGCGCAGTTCGGTGATATTCGGCCGGCGGTACATGGCATTGCTGTCAAACGACATCTTGGCATCCAGCGCCATCAATTTACCGTCAGCAAGCTCGGCCAACGGGTTGATCTCGGCCAGCAGGGCATCCTTGTCACGGAAGCAACGATACAGTGCCTGCATCATCTTGGCGGCTTCGCCAATCTGTTTTCCCCGCAAGCCTATTTTTGCCGCAATCTTGCGGCACTGGAAACCGGGCAGGCCTACGGCAGGATCGATGGCTTCATGTATAACGCGGTCCGGATCGGTTTTTGCCACTTCTTCAATATTCATACCACCGGATGCCGAGGCAATCATGGTGATACGCTGCGTTGCACGATCGATTACCAGACCAAGATAAAATTCTTTCTTGATATCGCAGGCCTGCTCAACCAGTACCCGTTGTACCAGGCGGCCTTGCTTGCCGGTCTGCGGGGTGACCAGGTGCATACCGATCATTTCATCGGTGAACTGCTTGACCTCGTCGATTGATGAGGCCACCTTGACGCCGCCGCCCTTGCCACGGCCACCGGCATGAATCTGCGCCTTTACGACCCAGCGTTCACCGCCCAGGTCTTCCGCGATCGTGGCCGCATTATCAACATTGTGCGCAACGCGCCCGTCCGGAACCGGAACGCCATAGCCGCGCAACAGTTCCTTGGTCTGGTATTCATGAATATTCAAGTCAGGTCTCCGTTATTTACTGGCGGGCAGCGAGTGAAGATTCAATCTGTACGGCCTTGTCCACCATCACCTGCGCCTGGCGAATTGATGCCGCATCGATCAGGCGGCCATCCAGGGAAACGGCACCCTTGCCTTCTGACGCCGCTACATCCATTGCCGTCAGGATACGGCGCGCACGGTCCACCTCGGAGTCCGGCGGTGTAAACACTTCATTGGCCAGTTCGATCTGGGATGGGTGAATCGCCCATTTCCCTTCCACGCCAAGCGCCGCAACACTGCGTGCAACGGCCTTGAAACCTTCCGGGTCGCCGATGTCGCCAAACGGCCCGTCAATCGGCCGCAGGCCGTAGGCACGGCAGGCTACTACCATGCGTGAAATCGCGAAATGCCACTGATCACCCCAGTGACGTTCACGGGCACCCTCGTTGTCGGGGTGCGTCAGCATGAAGTAATCCGGGTTTGCGCCACCCATGTTGGTGGTACGCGCCTGCGTTGATGCCGCGTAATCAGCAACACCGAAGACCATGGCCTCGAGGCGTTCCGGACAGGTCTGGGCAATCGCTTCCACGTTTGCCATGCCCAGGGCCGTTTCAATCAGGATATGAATATTGATCTGGTCAATACCCTTTGCCGCTTCAATTTGCTCAAGCATGGTTGAGACGAACAGGATATCTGCAGGTGTATTCACCTTCGGGATCAGGATGGTGTCCAGCTTGTCGCCGGCCTGCTCAACCACGTCCACAATATCGCGGTAGCAATAATGGGTATCCAGCCCGTTGATGCGAATCGAGACGGCCGTCTTCGACCAGTCATGGTCGTTCAGCGCCTCGATGACATTCTTGCGTGCCTGTACCTTGTCATCCGGTGCCACGGCATCTTCCAGATCAAGAAACACAATGTCGGCACCGGCAGTCGGTGCCTTTTCAAGCAT
>QNBX01000405.1 GCA_003644265.1 Planctomycetota bacterium | reverse complement strand
CGGCGCCTACATCTGCGGCGAGGAGACCTCGCTGCTCAACTCGATCGAGGGCGTGCGGCCGTACCCGCGCAACAAGCCGCCCTTTCCCGCGGTGGAGGGGCTGTTTGCCTGCCCGACCATCGTCAACAACGTCGAGACCATCACCAACATTCCCGCCATCATCGCCAACGGCGCCGAATGGCACGCCAAGCTGGGCCACCCCGAGGACCCGGGCACGCGCCTGTGGTGCATCTCGGGCCACGTCGAGAAGCCCGGCGTGTATGAGATCGAGACCGGCTACTCGTTGCAGGCCCTGATCGACGGACCCTGCGGCGGCATCAAGGGCGGGGCCAAGCTCAAGGCCGTGATCCCCGGCGGCAGCAGCTCCAAGGTGCTGCTGCCCGACCAGGTGGCGCGCGTGACCATGGACACCCCCGGCATCCGCGCCGAGGGCAGCTCGCTCGGTTCGGCCGCCATCATCGTGCTCGACGAGAGCGTCGACATGGTGGACGCCCTGCTCAACCTGATGAAGTTCTACGCGCACGAGTCCTGCGGTCAGTGCACGCCGTGCCGCGAGGGCACGCCCTGGATCGTGCAGATCCTTCAGCGCTTCATGGACGGCACCGGCCGGGTCGAGGACCTCGACCTGATCGACGATCTGGCCGTCAACATCGAGGGGCGCACGGTCTGCGCCCTGGCCGACGGCGCCTGCTGGCCGCTGACCAGCATCATCAAGAAGTTCCGGCACGAGTTCGTCGCCAAGGTAGCCGGCGCGGCCGTGGAGGCGGCCTCCGCATGAGCACGCTCAAGCTGACCATCGATGGCCGCGAGGTCGAGGTCGCCCCCGGGACCACCATCCTGGACGCGGCGCGCGACGAGCTCGGCATCGAGATCCCGCACTACTGCTACCACCGCGACATCGGCACCGACGGCAACTGCCGCGTCTGCCTGGTCGAGGTCAACGGCAACACCAACAAGCTCGCCATCTCGTGTCAGCTGCCCTGCGGCAACGGCATGAACGTCGAGACCAACAGCGACGCGGTGGTCAAGGCGCGCAAGGGGGTGATGGAGTTCCTGCTCATCAACCACCCGCTCGACTGCACCATCTGCGACCAGGCCGGCGAGTGCCCGCTGCAGGAGTACAGCTACGACTACGGCTCGGGCGACAGCCGCTTCGACGAGGCCAAGCGCCACAAGGTCAAGAAGACGCCGTTCTCCGACGACATCATGTACGACGGCGAGCGCTGCATCCTGTGCCAGCGTTGCACGCGCTTCTTCGACGTGCTGCGCGGCAGCCGGCCCATCGGCGTCGAGAACATGGGCGGCCAGACCACCATCACGCTGGGGCCCAACGGTCCCATCGACGACGCCTACTCCATGAACATCGTCGACATCTGTCCGGTCGGCGCCCTCACCAGCCGTGACTTCCGCTTCAAGCAGCGCGTCTGGTTCATGGACTTCACCGAGACGGTCTGCCCTGGCTGCGCCCGCGGTTGCAACATGACGGCCGGCGCGTACCAGGGCAAGCTGCTGCGCTTCGTGCCCGAGCGCAACGCCGACGTGAACAAGAGCTGGATGTGCGACGAGGGCCGCCAGTCCGTCAAGGACTACAACTTCCAGGATCGCCCCGACCGCATCCACGGCTGCAAGGTGCGCGGCCAGTCCGTCATGCTGAGCGGCGTCGCCGAGGGCCTGGACGAGCTGCTGGGCGACGGCAGCGGCGTGGCCGTGCTGGCCTCCACGCGCGAGACCTGCGAGGACCTGTTTGCCCTGGCCACGTTCTGCGAGGCCAAGGGCGTGACCCAGCTCTGGCACGGCGCCAGCACCTGGCAAGGCGATGACTTCCTGCGCTGCGACGACGCCACGCCCAACACGGCCGGCGCGACCCAGCTCGGCTACGCGCCCGTGCCCGCCGAGGCCCCCAAGCTGCGCGGGCTGATCGTGGCCGGTGACGTCGAAGTGCCCGCGGCCCTGCTGGCCGAGCTCGACTGGCTGGTGGTGCAGAGCGTCATCGAGAGCTCGCTCACGGTGGACGCCGCCACGGTGGTGTTGCCCTGCCGCACGCCGCTCGAGAAGCGCGGCACTTACGTCAACGTCGACGGCATCTCACAGCAGGTGCGGCCCGCGCTCGACCCGGGCGACAAGATCCCCGAGAGCTGGGCCCTCTGGGGCGAGCTGCTGATCAAGCTGGAGGACTGGCCCGACGTGGCAAGCGTCAGGGCTGACATGCAGGCCTGGCTGGCGTCGCGCGGCGCCGCGGTGGGGAGCGCGAGCTGATGGACGCCGACCTGATCTTCACGATCGTCAGCACCCTGGCGAAGATCATCCTCTTCACCCACATCGGGTTGGTCCTGGCGGCGTACATGCCCTGGGTCGAGCGCAAGGTCTCGGCCTGGATGCAGGACCGCGTGGGCCCCAACCGCGTGGGCTGGGCCGGGCTGCTGCAGCCCATCGCCGACAGCCTCAAGTTCTTCTTCAAGGAGGACATCATCCTGGGGCACACCGAGAAGGCGCTGTTCGCCCTGGCGCCCGCGCTCACGGTGATCCCGGCGCTGCTGGTCATCTCGGTGATCCCGTTCGCGCCGGCCCTCGAGGTGTTCGGCT
>QNBX01000404.1 GCA_003644265.1 Planctomycetota bacterium | reverse complement strand
GCATTAAGCGGTGAAAACCTGAAAATGGTTTCGCCTGAATTACCATCATATGCGCCACTTCCTGCCGCCACAAATTAGACGCACTGAACGACTACCGGCTTCTATGGTTGCCGCCCGTGGGGAAAGATATTTCTGAATCTGCAGGCATGTGGTAAGCGTCCACCGCCTACACCACCGGGCTATAATTCCAGGGCATAAACGTATCTAGCCTGTTGATTTTGTGATCAGCGATGCGTTCCAGAACCCATGTGAGCCACCCCTGTGGATCGACTTTGTTCAACTTGGCAGTTTCGATCAGGGTGAAGGCGATGGCCATGGAATTGCCGCCGCGCTTTTGCGATGGCCTCAGCCAATGGCTCCAGCAGGGCGGTAGATTTACCCACCCAGTCCGCCATTGTTGGTCGATCCAGATCAACGCCTTCGCGGGCATAGATTTGGCTTTGGCGATAGAGCGGTAGATGGTCAGCATATTTACTGACCAAAACGTGCGCCAGCAAGCCGGGGCCGGGTCTGCCCTGTTCTAGAGCTTGTCGCGACTGATCAGATTCAGGATTCCCAAATCGTTTGAACTGTGATTCCCTGTCTTTAGGGCAGATATGGAGGTCACAGATGGGCAAGCCACATCCATTAGCGCTGCGCGAACGTGTTGTCGCTTTTGCTACGGATGGAAACACGCACCGAGCGGCCGCGTCGCATTTCCGGGTATCGACCAAATTCGTCAACGACATGGTTATTTTGAAGCGCGCGACTGGGTCACTTGCACCCAAGCGGCAGGGTAATCCAGGGCGGGGAAAACTCAGCGCCCTTTCCGACTGGGTGCAGGGCCGCCTTGAGGCGCGGGGCGATCTAACGCTGGACGAGTTGGTGTTGGAACTGCATCACGAGCATGAGGTAGACGTGCATCGCGCCTCGGTGGGTCGCTGGCTGCACCGGTTGGGGCTCAGCCACAAAAAAAACGCTGCTGCCAAGTGAGCAAATGCGCCCTGATGTTGCACGGGCGCGGGCATTCTGGATCACCCGGCGTCAATCGTTCATGCGCAACCATCTGGAAAGGTTGGAATTTATTGACGAGACCTCGCTCAAGACCAATATGATCAAGACAACCGGCTGGGCACCTGTCGGGCAACGTTTGATCGATCATACCCCGTTTGGGCACTGGAATACGCAGACCTTCATTGCCGCCCTGCGCCATGACCGGCTGGACGCTCCGTGGGTGATCAAAGGCGCCCCTCTCATGCATGTAAACATGCACTGCCGGGCAGTGGATGAACCGTGAGCTATTCAATGCCTATATCGAAACCCAGCTTGCCCCGACGCTTAGGCGCGGCGATGTCGTAATATTGGACAACCTGCCCACCCATAAAAGCGCTTACGCTGCAGAAGTGTTGAAATCCGTCGGCGCATGGTTCCCGTTTCTGCCTTCCTACAGCCCTGATCTTAACCCGATAGAGATGGCATTCTCAAAGCTCAAGACCCTGATCAGAAAGGCAGCCGCTCGATCATACGATGCCTTGTGGCAAACCGTGGGTCACGTTTGCAATCTCTTCTCAGACGAAGAATGCTCAAATTTCTTTACGGCGGCAGGATATGAAACCGATTAAACGCGACACGCTCTAGTCATGGCGACACTAAGCGGTAAACTAACGAAGAAGCTGATCGACAGCCTTGGCGCTGGGCGGCATGGCGATGGCAACTGGCTTTATCTGGTGGTTGACCCGTCCGGCGCACGGCGCTGGATCGTGCGTGTTGTGGTCAAAGGTCAGAAGAACAAGAAGGGCGCACCGCTGCGCACCGACTTTGGGTTGGGCGGGGCAGATATTGTTACCCTATCGGGCATTCACCAATGCCCTGCCAGGCAGTGGACAAAGCCCATGACCAAAAGTTCGCACAGGTCGTGACGGGTATTGCTGGCCCGCGGGTCGGGGACATCATCGAAGGCGGTGAGGAAGGTTTCCATGTCGGGATTGAGCTCCGGAGGGGTTGTTAGCCCTCAAGAATCCATCCATCCGAAAGTTGCAAGATCTGTCAGGTCAGGTCAAATCCCAAACGCGATTCCCCTGAGTTTCAACACGGATGGTTGCTCTATTCGTATTCCCGCGCACTGATGAGGCGGGCCTTCTAATCAGAAAGGTCATAAGCTAACTTGGACAGAGTCAGGCGATTACGGCATCTGACGTTGTGTATCACGCAAATCGACATCGCCAACCTGACTGGAAGCTATTGTAAGGAAACAGGAATTATGTGCCGCTGGCTTGCTTACACGGGAACTGCATTACTGCTGGAAGAAATCCTGTACCACCCGACCCATTCGCTGATTGACCAAAGCCTCAATTCAACGCTTGGGGTCACGACAACCAATGGCGACGGGTTTGGTGTGGGATGGTATGGCGAGGGTGACGTTCCTGCGCTCTACAAGTCCACTCTTCCTGCCTGGAACGATCGCAACATGCGCGAGTTGTCAGGGCAGGTCAGATCCGGCCTGTTTATTGCCCATGTTCGCGCCTCGACCGGAACGCCGGTGCAGCAGACCAATTGCCATCCGTTCCGCCATGGCAAGTGGCTGTGGATGCATAACGGCCAGATT
>QNBX01000403.1 GCA_003644265.1 Planctomycetota bacterium | reverse complement strand
CGCTCAGTAGCCAAGAGGGCCACCCCGAGCTGGAGGAGCCCACCCCGAGCTGCGACCACGGCTCGCCTCATCCGGTCGGTCGAGTCGTCAGCTCCGACCTCGGCCATGGCGTCGTCGATGGAGGCGACGGCGTGGGTCATTGTCTCCAGCTCGGCCGACACGTCCACGAGGGCTTGCCGGGCGTGGTAGCGCAAGCTGGTGTCGATGCGGTTGTTGGCGTCGAGGTTGGGCCCGGGGTTGGGCCCGGGCTCACTGGGAGGGATGGTGCTCATGCCCGCACTACGCAAGCTCGCGTGCGACCCTTGAGCCCAATGGCCCTCAGCCGTACCCCACATCATCCTCCGTGGCGTCGTCGCACCACTCGCCCCCTTCGTCGTCGTTGTTGTCGTCGGCGTCCACGAAGGTGCCCTCGGCCTCGCCGCAGCCGTCGCTGGTGCTGATGCCAACGTCCCCGAGCCCTTCGTCATCTTCCTCGACGTAGTTGCACTCGTAGGGCTCGGGCTCGACCTGCTGCTCTTGGGCTGACGTGACCACGTGGAGACTGGGCGGCTGGCGCGGTCGGCCAACCGTCGTGGGGAGCCTCGCCATGCCCGCCTCGACCTTCTGCTTGTTGGCCTCGTCTTGGCTTGGGTTCAGCACGGCCATTGCTCGCGACCAGACGGTCTGGAGCCGCTTCCGGGCGAGGTCGAGCTGGTCCTGGGTCCTGGCCTCGTGGCAGGTGTCACGCAGCAGCTCGGCGTAGTCCCTGTAGGCATCATGAAGCCGCCCACGTCGTCGTCTCTTGAGAGAGTCGGTGTCGGCGGCTTGCCAGTGGGCTTGCAGTGCCCGAGCCCACTTCCAGAAGGTGACATCGAGCGGCTTGCCGCCCTCACCCACGAGCAGCCGGAACCGCTGGCCGAGGTATCTGATCCGGTCGAGGGCTGTCTTGTTCTCCTTCGCCTTGGCGAACTTGCGGCGGGCTCGTGCCTGCGGGTCCTTTGCTCGGGTCTTGTCGTACTTGCGCTTCCATTGCTTGTACTTCGCCTTGCCCTGGCGGTGCCAGCTACCGAGTTGCTCGAATCGCTTGGCCTCGGGACCCAGAGCCTTCTGGATCTTCTTGAAGATCCACTGAGAGGACTCGTTCGGGCTGGCTTCCTTGAGGTCTGCCCGGAGCTGGCAATACTCCGCGAGGATGGATCTGATCCTCCGCTTGGCCTTCTCGTCATCCCGTGAGGGCGTCCCCTTCGGGAACTTCCTCAGCCGTGTCCGTAGCGCTTCTGTCCGTGAGGTCCACTTGTTCTGCTTGCCGTTGTCCATTGGTGTTTCTCCCAGAGGTGGTGGTAGCGATTCTTCTGCCCATGAGGGTCCCGGGCTGTCCGACCCCCAAGCTGTCGCTTCGCGATAGTCCGTCGTGGTTCGCACCGAACCACGCTGCCCATTGCCAGTCGTGGTTCGGAAGTTCGGTGCGAACCACGACGGACTAGGGAGAGGATCTCCTCTTTGGTTTGTTTGTATTGGTAGAGATCATGGAACTCCTAAATGGGATCTCAGCGTCGTGGTTCGGAATCGGCGAAGTGCTGGACGCCCTCTTGGCTTTCACCATTCGAGCGACGGGCTGGTAATGAAGACGGCCCTCATCGGACTTGGCGAAGCCGGAGTAAATGGCTCGTGCTGAGCCCACGCGGCCTCGTGACGAGCGCTTCGTCGGCAATGGCACACCGGGGCCACCTCTTGGTGAAGGAGCCGCAGGAGGGCTCTCAGGGGCAACCACGGCGGCGTCTTCTTCAGTGGTGACAAGGCCGAAGGAGCCCGCTCCGCCGACCCGCCATCGCCACCCACCCTCATGGCTCAAGCTGCGCTCATCCGGTGTATGGACGGAGTTGTTCATTGGTGGAACAAGGCCCTCGGCGTCGCCACGCCGGGGGCCGCTTTCCTCAGCGGCCACGTTGGCGGCCGGCTCACCCCTCAGCAGCGGCTACAACTGGAGCCTCGACCTGTTCAGTCGAGCGGCCCTCGCGGTTGCGCGACTGAAGCCATCGCAGCGTGTCGGCTTCAGGCCAGCGGTATTGCCCCTGAAGGCGAAGGGCTGGGCAACCGGGTAGCCGTACCATCCGTCGGAGCGTTGCAGGGCAAACGCCGAGCTGGGCGGCCATCCGGGCCGTCGTCGCGAGCTGTTGGTCTATTGCACGCATCATCACCTCCATGGTTTTCCTTCCAGGGAGGTGGCTGCGTACTATCTCTCCCGCCGAGGCGGGATCACGGGACTACATCCACCGAAGTAGCTCATGGTCCTTCGCGAACCATGCACCCCATATGTTGTCGTGTGTCGTCCTTCGTTGTCCGTACCAATACGCCATTGTGGTGATTCGTCAATGCGCTGTCGCCTACGACGACGGATACAACTAAAGGGCTCCGGGCGAGCGTGCGTAGTTCTGGTTAAGGCTATCGCGGCATTGGTGCGATCTGGCCCTCCCAGACTATGGCTTGCGGCCCCGACGAAAAAAGTCACTCGACTGACCACGAGGTGAGCGTCGTCGAGCTGCTGAAGGCGACGGGGGTCGAGCTAACGGAATACGATGGCGCTCTCCGGGCCCTGTGCCCCCGCTGTGG
>QNBX01000402.1 GCA_003644265.1 Planctomycetota bacterium | reverse complement strand
TGAACTGTCCGGACGTTCCGGAGAGTTGCGCCAGGGCTGCCTGCGCCGCCCCGCCGACGTCCGCCGATGCGCCATCACCCGCGCGCCCCGCCTGCCGCTCGCCTACGACGCCCAGTCAGCGCCGGGCATGATCCGGTGCATGAACTCGTCGAACAGCGGCACGGTGAAGGCCGTGTCGCCGTGGTGCGGGCTCCAGACCATGCCCTTGGTGATGAGCTGGCTGCGCGTCGGCCCAAGCGACGTGACCTTGCGGCCGAGCACCTCGGCGATGCCTCCCGAACGGTGCGGCCCCGGACCCAGCTCCGCCATGGCCCGCAGGTAGCGCTTCTCGGACGGCGTGAGCCGGTCGAAGCGCACACGGAAGAAGCTCTCGTCCAGCGCCGCGATGGCGGTGATCGACGCGTTGTCCACGTCATCGATCCCGATGGGAGACGCATCGGCCGCCTCCCAGGCATGCTGGCCCCACTGCTGCAGAAAGTAGGCGTAACCGCCCGTGACCTCGACGATGCGCGCGAGCGCCGCCGGGGTGATCTCGACGCCCTCGTCCGCCAGCGGCTTGGCGATCGCGCGCTCGGCGGCGTCGTCGGACAGCGGCCCGATCTCGGGGAAGTCGAACATCCGCTCTGCGTAGGACTTGGCACGCCCCATCCTGGCGCGGAGCTGGGGCAGCCCGGCCCCCACCAGCACGACGGGAAGGCCCCGCTGCGAGGTGCGGTGCAGCGCGGTGATCAAGGCCGCCAGCTGCTCCTCCTCGACGTACTGCAGCTCGTCGACGAACAGCGTCAGGCCGGTGCCCGCCTGCTTGGCCGCCTCCCCCGCCGCCTGCAACAGCGCCTGCAGGTCGTGCTCCAGATCTCCGTTGTCGGCCAGCCCCGGCTCGGGCGAGAAGTCGAGACCCACCTGGATGTCCTCGTAGGTGGTCTTCAGCGCCGACGCGAAGCCCGCGAGCGCGCGCAGCGCGCGCTGAGCTAGGTCCTTGGCCTTGGCGTTGCGCGACAGACGCAGCAGGGCCTGCCGGAGCTCCGGCGCCAGGATCGCCGGCAACGAGCGCTGCTCGGGGGCCTCGACCCTGAGGGTCTGGATGCCGGCGCCCTCCGCATCGTCGCGCATGGCGTCGAGCAGGACGGTCTTGCCGACACCGCGCACCCCGACCATGAGCACGCTCTTGGCCGCCCGGCCCCGCCGGAGGCGCGCGAGGGCCACCCGGAGCGCCTCCCGGAGCACGTCGCGACCCGCCAGCTCCGGCGGGCGGGTGCCAGCGCCTGGCGCGAAGGGGTTGCTGACCGGGTCCATGGCCTGTCTATACACGACTTAGCCAGTTTATGCCATGGAGATAAACTAGCTAATCTCTGTAGAAACGGGGGGTTCGCACGCCTCCGCCAATCACCGTGCGCGGGCGCGGGCCTCCCGCGCCGTCACTCCGGCTTGGCCCCCGGCTTGCCCTCCAGCCGCCTGACCTCCTCGACGGCCTCGTCAAAGTCGCTCGTGGGCTGCCCGGCGGGCGCGTTCTTCCAGGTGGTCAGCCCCATGTGAGGAGCGGAGGCGTCGGCGCGCTGCCTGATGATCTCGGCCGCGGTGCAGCCATGAATGGCCCAGTGGAGCTTGTTCTGGACCGTGGCAAAGAAACGCTGACTCACCGACTGGGTGGGGTCGTAGTCGACGCTGGTGGCGTAGATGTCCGTGATCTTCTGATAGAACATCCGCTCGCTGGCGCGGATGTCGCGGATGCGCTCGAGCAGCTCATCGAAGTAATCGACGCCGCCCCCGCGCGCGAGGGTCTGGCCCTGCTTGAGGCGCTCGTCATCGAGGACGAAGCCCTTGACCAGCAGCTCCCCGAGCTGGGCCGTGGCCCACTGCCGAAACGCGCTGCCGCGGGCGGAGCGGACGCGGTAGCCCACCGCCAGGATGGCGTCGAGGTGATAGTGGTCGATGGAGCGCGAGACCTCGCGAGCGCCCTCGTTTTGAACTATTCGGAAACTCCGAAGAGTTGCCTCCGGGTCGAGCTCGGCCTCAGCGTAGATGTGCGCCAAGTGCTCATTCACGGTTGGAACCGAGACCTGGTACAGCTCCGCGATCAGCCGCTGGGACAGCCAGACCGTCTGCCCTTCGATGCGGACCTGGAGCCGTGTGGAGCCGTCGTGATCGATCATGAGCTGCCCCGCGGGCGGCCCGCCCCTACCCCACCCTGCGAACCGGCCGGATCTCGCGACGCGGCCGGCAGGCAACCACGTTACGCCTGACCCCTGACCCACTCCCCCACCGGCCGCTCCAAGAACTCATCCAGCGGGATGCCGTTGGCCCCCACCAGCAGCGAGCGCGTGGGACGGAAGGCCTCTTCGAACGCCGTCAGCCCGCGCAGCTGCGCCGCCACCTTGCCGCTCTTGACCTCGATGGCGGTGACGCTGCGTCCGGCGCGCAGCACGAAATCGACCTCCTGGTCGCCGTCGCGCCAGTAGGAGAGCTCGCACTCCCCCATGGCGGCCGCGTTGGCCAGGCAGGCTCCGATGGCCGACTCGACCAGCCGTCCGCGGAGATCGGGGTCTGCGAGCATCTCATCGGGCGCCACGTCGGCCTGGGCGGTCATGAGCGCGG
>QNBX01000401.1 GCA_003644265.1 Planctomycetota bacterium | reverse complement strand
TCGGTAGCCATCGGCGAGGCGCTCGCGACGCAGCTCAACGAGCTCCACAAGGGCCCCGTGACCGTTTGGCATCGCGAGCTCGAGCGGCGCCGATGACCCAGCGGGGGAGTGAGGGCCGCACCGGCCGGCTGCGGCGCTGGCTGCGGCCCGGCATAGGCATCAAGCGCTGGTTGCTGCTGATGTTCCTCGGTCTCACCATCCTCGCCACGGCGGGCGCGCTACTCATCCGCATCCTCTTCCGCGAGGTCCCTGCCGACAGCGTCGCCGGCCAGCTCTTCGAGCTCATCAGCTTCAACTTCCTGCCTGATCCGCTGCGGCCGGTGGTCGTCATCGGCATCGGGGTCGGAGTCTTCCTGTACGGCTTGTGGCGGCTGCTCAACGTGCTCCTGGAGCCGTTCCCGGCACGGCGCGAACCGCTCGTGGAACTGGTCTACCAGAAGCGTTCGCTGGCGCGTGGGCCGCGCATCGTGGCCATCGGCGGCGGGACCGGGCTCTCGACGTTGCTGCGCGGCCTCAAGGAGATCAGTAGCAACATCACCGCGATCGTGACCGTGGCCGACGACGGTGGCTCCAGCGGCAAACTGCGCCAGGAGCTGGGCGTGCCGCCCGTCGGCGACATCCGCAACTGCATCGCCGCTCTGGCCGACGTCGAGCCCACCATGTCGAGCCTGATGCAGTACCGCTTCCCGGCCAAGGAGTCGGAGCCGGGCCTCGCCGGACATGCCTTCGGCAATCTGCTCATCGCCGCCATGGCTGACATCACTGGCGATTTCGAGGAGGGCGTGCGCCAGTCCAATCGCGTGCTCGCGGTGCGCGGCGAGGTCGTGCCGGTCGCCCCCGAAGCGCTCAACCTGAGCGCTGAGCTGGCTGACGGCTCCGAGATCGAGGGGCAGTCACGCATCGCGCGTTCCCGCGGCATCCGTCGTGTCTGGCTGAGCCCGGCGCGGGTCAAGGCCAGCACCGAGGCGGTCGAGGCCATCCGCTCCGCCGACCTCATCGTCCTGGGCCCGGGCTCGCTCTACACCAGCCTGCTACCGAGCCTGCTGGTGCCGGGCATCCACGCCGCCGTCGAGAGCGCCCGCGCCCTGCGCGTCTACGTCGCCAACGTGGCCACGCAGCCGGGTGAGACCGAGGGCTACACACTGTCCGAGCATGTCTCCGCGCTCTCTGCCCACGACGTCGGGCGCCTCATCGATGTCGTCCTCGCCAACGACGACGACACCGCGCGCGTGCCAGAGGGCTACCCTGCCGAGCCGGTCCGCATCGACCTGCCTCGCAACGACGCCCGCCCGCGCCTTGAGCTGGCCGCTGTGGTCGACCCCGACAATGCCCACCGCCACGATTCGCAGCGCCTGACACAGGCTCTCCTGCGCGTGCTCGCGGAGCGTCCGGCGGCCCGGCCGGTGGCGCCGGCCCGCAGCGCCTGAGTCGCGCCACCAGACATGGCCGAGACGCGCGAACGCGAGCTGGTGGAGGCGATCCGCGCCGAGTTGGCCGCCATCGACCCACCCCGTGCCTGCTGCCGCTCCGCCGAGCGCGCTGGCCTCGGGCCCGCTGCCCAGGGCCATGCCCGTTCGCCGGTGGTAGCGCGCCTGGCCGTCCGCCTCGATGAGGGCGACCCGAGAGAGGAGGGTGACGAGGGCGCGCGTGGCTTCGACTGGGGCGCCGCCCGCGACCACTGCCGAGCGGCCTGGCTGCGCGGCCGCTTCCTCGCCGCCGGCTCCCTGAGTCTCGGTGCGCGTGGCGCACACCTTGAGCTGGTGGTGTCGACTGCAGAGGGCGAGCAGCTGCGACGGCGACTGGACGAGTCCGGCTTCAGGACCTCGCGCCGGGTGCGCCGTGGCCGCGATGTCATCACCAGCAAGCGCACCGACACCATCCTCGCCTTCCTGCGCTACTGCGGTGCCGGCGCAAGTGTGCTCGACATCGAATCACGCCTGGTGATGCGCCAGCTGCAAGGCCACCTCAACCGTGTCCTCAACGCCGAGACCGCCAACCTCGAGCGCACGGTGGCCACGAGCTCGCGCCAGGTCACCATCATCAAGCAGCTCGAGGCCGAGGGTCGCCTCGGCGGGCTGTCGGAGACCGACCGCGCCGTTGCCCTCGCCCGCAAGAGCACCCCGGAGGCGTCCTTCACCGAGCTCGCCGCCACACTGGGCCTGAGTCGGGCGCGTGTCCAGCGAGCGTTCGGGCGCCTTGAAACCGCGGCCGCAGCCTCACAGCCCGCAGGCGACTAAGATTGGCGTATGCGACCTGTAATCATCACTGCCAACTGGAAGATGAACACCACCCCCGCGGATGCCGGCCCGTTGGCCGCCGACATCGCGAAGGCCACCGACGTGGCCGGCGTCACCCGCATCATCTGCCCACCCTATGTCTCGCTCGCTAGCGTCAAGGACGCGCTGACAGGTTCCGACGTGGCCGTCGGTGCCCAGAATGTCCACGCTGAGGCCAAGGGCGCCTACACCGGCGAGATCTCGGCCAGCATGCTGACCGGCCTCGTCTCCTGGACCATCATCGGCCACTCCGAGCGCCGCCGCGACCAGCTCGAGTCTGACGAGCTCATCGGCAAGAAGGTCGTGCGTCTCGTCGA
>QNBX01000400.1 GCA_003644265.1 Planctomycetota bacterium | reverse complement strand
CCAAGTGAGCGCCGCACTAGACACGGTCATCGGCCAGACCATTAGCACCCGCCGCCGCGAACTCGGGCTAACCCAAGGCGCACTAGCCATCAGGGCCGCCTGCGCCCGTGGCACAATCAACCGCCTAGAGAACGGCCATCTGCCCAAGGTGGCCACGCTCATCCCCATCGGGCGGGCGCTGGGCCTGTCTGCTGCGGAGCTGCTCGGCGGTGGCGTGCCGGTGACGCCGTTCCCGCTGAGCACTGAGCGGCCTGCTGGGTATGACGGGCCGACGGTAGGCTCTTCGGATGTGGCGGCTATCCTGAACCTATCGCCGTGGAGCTCGCCCGGCGAGACGTGGGCCAAGATGACCGGGCTCGTTGAGCGCTACGGGGGCGGCAACGCATCGACCCTGCGCGGCCATATCATTGAGCCGGCGCTGCTCAACTATTGGGGCGAGACTCACGGCGTCGAGGCCATCGCGGGACCGCCGACCCCGAGCGCCCCGGTCATCGGCTCGGTGCCATGGATGCACTGCCGGCCCGATGGCGTGGCCATCCTGAACGGTGAGCGGGTTCTCATCGAGATCAAGACGACGCGCAGCTGGCAGAATTGGGGCATACCCGAGGACGGCGGCGAGCCTCCGGTCTATTACCTCCTTCAAGTGCTCTGGCAAATGGCCGTATGTGACGCCGAGCAGACGTCGCTGATTGCCTACAGTCCAATGGACGACGGGCTGAGGGTCTACACTATCCGGCGCGACCGGCAGGCCGAGGCGGCAGTGGTCGCCAAGGTCCGCGAGTGGATGGACGCCCACGTATGGGGCGATCCTCGCGTGCCTGAGTGCGCCGCGTCCCTGCTCCACTTCCCCGAGGCCGGCCCTGAAATGTTGGACCCGTCGGACGACGACATGGCGCTCATCGTCAATCTGCACGACGTGCGCCAGCAGATGGCCGCGCTGACGGACCAGAAGAAGGCGCTTGAGCGCTCTATCCAGATGGCCATCGGCGAGGCCCGCGGCTTCCGTGGCTGCGCCACATGGGCCAACACCAAAGGGCGCGTGACCGTCGACACGAAGCGCCTCAAGGCCGAATTCCCCGAGGCATACGAAGCATGCAAGCGCGAGGGCAAAGCGTCCCGCTCATTCCGAAACACCTACAAGCCCGAGAGGCTCGCGACATGAACACCGAACTAGCCCAGCAGAACTTCTCCGCCCACGTCTCGCAGCTCGCGCAGCAGATGCTTTCGAGCGTCGCCGACGAGAAGGGCGCGAAGATGGCAGGCCAGCGCCTAGCCCTCGCCCTCCAAACCGCGGCGCAAAGCAACCCCGAGATTTACGCGTGCTCGCCTCAGTCGGTGGCGCAATGCGTGGCCAACTCGGCGCTGACTGAACTGCTCCCCGGCGGCCCTCTCCCGCAGGTCTACCTTATCCCCCGGCGTATCAAGGGCGTGCAGACGCTCACATGGATGGTGAGCCACCGCGGCCTCGTGCAGATGGCTGAGCGCTCCGGGCACAAAGTGCGGGCGACGGCGGTCGATGACCGCGACGGCTTCAAGGTTACGCTGGGCCTGACTCAAAGCCTTGAGCACGAGCCCAAGGAGACGCCCGAGTGGCAGACCCTCAAGGGGGTCTATGTCGTGGCCACGCCCATCGACGGCTCGGCGGCCCCGGAGTTTATGTGGGTGGCCAAGGGCACCATTGAGAAGCGGCGCAAGGCGAGCGCAGCGGGCGGCTCTGGCCCGTGGCGTGACTGGCCCGTCGAGATGGCGCTCAAGACGGCGCTACGCTACGCCATCAATCGCGGCCTGGTGCCCATCGAAGACCCCGGATTGCTGCGGGCGCTTCAGGCTGACGGCGAGACCGACCGGCCCGCAGTTGAGACCACGGCTACCGTCGTGGCCCCCTCGCATAGGGTGTCTGTGACCTCGGGCATGGCTGGGTTGACGGCGGCGCTTGCGCCTCCCGAGGCTGAGCCTGTGCCCGCGCCTGCCTCCGAACGTGTAACCGATCCGGTTACACTCTACGCCGTCCAGCACGACCTCGACCACAGCCAGCGGGCCAGCCTGCGCGGCAAGGTCGCCAGCCTTGAGCGCTCCGGGCATTCGCCGGCTGACGCCTTCCAGATGGCCACGTCGTGAGGGGATGGAAGCCACGTCACGGCGAAGACCCGGGCGAAGAGCCCGCGGACTACAGCCCCGACCCTGTCGATGATGACGAGGACGAGGACTTTGATGACGGATGGGCCGATAGTGGGGGGCTCCGATGATCGCCTACACGTCCCGCACTAGCGCCAAGGTCGGCCACCGACTCGACGCTTTCGGGTGGCGCACGCTGGTGTCGCCGGGCTCTCGCCCGCCGCGCCCGCGGGCTGGCGTTCCGCACGCAATAGACAACGGCGCGTGGCCTGCGTTCACTGGCGGCACACCGTGGGGTCGTGCCGGCTTCGTCGAGATAGTTGAGCGCCTCGGGGGTGGCGCGGACTGGGTGGCGTGCCCTGACGTTGTCGAGGACGCCGCCGCAACTATGGAGAACCTGCGGCTCTGGTTGCCGTGGTGCCTGCAACGGTCGCCGACCGTGCTGATCGTTGTTCAAGACGGGATGACGCCGCCGAACAT
>QNBX01000399.1 GCA_003644265.1 Planctomycetota bacterium | reverse complement strand
GAAAAACCCTGATTTTGCGCAATTTCGCGAAATCAGGAATCCATACACCTCGGGAACTTCAGATTAGAGACTACGATGTTGCGACGATCTGTTGAATCCACCGGCGCTTTCCGACCTGCTGCTCCTCGGGCCCACCGGGACCAACGTCAACGACCTGACCCTGCTGCTGACGTACTAGTGGTGGTGGTCGAAAGTTCGTGGTCAATGATGTGCGTAGTCCGCCAAAGAGTCGAGACGGGTGTGGCTGATCAGGGCCAGTCTTCGAGATGCCACCCAAACTGGTCGGCGATTTGCTCAACGATGTCGGTCACCGAGCCTGTGATGGGCGCCTGTTCCCATCGACCCGTGTGGGTGGCAAAGGAGACGCCGTATTCGTTTCGTCCGAGGGTGGTGAGTCTGAAGCGAGGCTCTTTGTCCCCGTCGTACTCGGCATAGACCGTGATGTGTTTTCCGCGAGCAGCGGTTTTGAGGTGGGTGTGACCCCGATTGTGGAGTTCGCGCTCGAGCCGGTCGGCGGCGTTTTCAAGGGCTGGTGGCATGATGACGGTCAGGCAGCCTCTCTGAGGCCGAGCTCGAGCGGATAGCCTCGGAAACGCCATCGAAACGGTTTGGCTTCGTGGTTGTTCCACTGTTGTATGAACGTCTTCATCTTCCAAGCGAAGTCGTACCTGCTACAGAAGTCGCCTCGCCGAAGCACACGGCGCGTCAGAATGCTGAAGAAGCACTCCACCTGGTTGACCCAGGATGCATGCAGCGGGGTGTAGTGAAAGTGGAAGCGCCCGCCGTGCTCCTCGTTGAACTCCTGCGTCCAGTAGTCGCCGCAGTGAGTATTCAAGTTGTCCCAGATGATGTGGACATCACCTTCCGGATGCCACGTCGCGAGCTCCTTCATGAAGCACCGCGTGTCCCAGTTGGTGCGCCCTCCACGCAGGCGTCCAAAAACCCTGCCCGTGTGGACTTCGAAGCCCGCGAACAGGCACATCGTCCCCAGGCGCTTGTACTCATACTCCCGTCGAGATAGGCGACCTGGACCTGGCGGCTGACTTGGGTACTTGCGTTGCAAGATCTGCATGCCCGTCTTCTCATCGACGCAGATCACCAGCGCACCGTCGGGCGGATTCAAATAGAGGTCGCAGATCTCGGTGACCTTTTCCTTGAATAGCGGATCGGTGCTGTGCATCCACATCTGCTGGCGGTGCGGACGGATCTCGACATGGTTGAGAACCCGCCACAGCGTCGACTCGCTCAACTGTGCAATCTCTGCCTCGAGCACCGCCTGGTGAAGCGATGCGATGGTCCAGTGGGTTCTGGCGGGCGTATCTTTGGCTTGCAGTCCCTTTGCGATGGCTGCAGCAACCGTCCCCACTGCTTCGTTGACAACCTGTTGGTCATCCTCGGGCACGTCGACTTTCTGCATCATATCGGTAAAGGCCTGCTGGGCTTGCTCGGCCTCGGTCACCCCAGTTTCAGGTAGACAGCACGCCATCGCCAGGATCTGGCAACGCGCAACGGGGTCGACGATACGGGGTCGACCCGAGCGGGGCAGGTCGGTGAGTCCGTCGAAGCCCGTGACGGTGTAACGGCCCCGCCACTTGCCGGCCGTCTTACGATTGATGCCAAGTCGCGCTGCGATTTCTTGGTTGGTATGCCCCTCAGCGGCTACCAAGATGATGTCTGCTCTCAATGCCTGCCGCTGTTCGGCGCTTGCTGCCCGACGGAGACGTTCGAGCTTCCGTCGGTCACCTTTGGCAAGTGTGATCGTAGCGGCTTGCATCGGCAGCGTCACGGGTAGCCGTATTGGTTGGATCCTGTCAAAGCTTTCCTCGCAGATCTTGAATCCATCCCCGATATCGATCCTTTGTCCCGTGGATCTACATCTGCACACATACGAGCATGAGTTGGGGACCCGTGTTCGCCGAGTGAGGCTGTGCTGCGCCTGAGCCTGGGAGCCGGCTCTCATGCTTTCGGTTTCGCGCCAGATCCAACCTGGGGCGGCGTTTGGAACGTGGACCGGGTCCTCCAGAAACCACGACGTGAGACCGTCATGCGCGGGAATCTGGCGCGAAGCCCGAAAGCCCTTTTTTGTTGGTGGGTTCGAGCAAACAACAAACCTGACGACACGACAAGAAACCGGCTCTCCAAACCAGGGGCTTTCGGTTTGGCGTCAGGTCCCCGCCTGGTTCGCTTGCCAGGCTTTCATCTGGCTCGACCTCGCCATTGGACCAGACCCACCCCAAGCCGAACCTGACGCCAAACCGAAAGCATGGTCGCCGGCTCTGGGTCTGCGCGAGCACGGCCTCCCCGGCGGCCACGGTCCCGGCCATCCTCCGAGTCGAATGCCACTTCCGGCCCACCATGGTCGACTGACTGACCACGAACTTTTGACGAGGAGCACTAGTCCCCCCTTGAATAAAAAACCGGGCGACCCCGTGAGGGGGTCGCCCGGCTGGACGAACGGTGATTCGCTAGAGCGCGCTTACTTCGCGTTCTTGGCCAACCACTCCATGCTGACCGACTTGGGACGCGTCAGGGCGGTGCCCACGGCGCGGTTCCAAACCAGCTGGGACAGCATACCCATGGCGCGTGACACGCTGAACAGCACGGT
>QNBX01000398.1 GCA_003644265.1 Planctomycetota bacterium | reverse complement strand
TGGCCGTCGGGCGTGCCGAGCGCCTTCACGACCTACTTCCAGTACTGGATCCCTGACGCGGCGGGCGTGCAGGGCTTCGCGGCTTCCAACGGTGTGTCGGCCACTACGCCGTAGGCGCTGACGCTGCGCTCCCGACCGGTCGCTGAGCGGCGACCGGAGCGGACGACAACAGGGCGAGCAGGCTGTTGAGTCCCTGGACGCTCTTCCGGCGCCCGTCGCCGCGCTGCGCCGGCGGGCGTCGGCTGTCTCACGACCTGTAGTGCTGACTCTGCAGCTTGTAGAGGTGCGCGTAGCCGCCGTCGAGGGCCATGAGCTCAGCGTGGGTGCCGGACTCGGCGATGCGGCCCTTGTCCAAGTAGATGATGCGATCGAGCTGCTTGATGGACGCCAGACGATGGCTGATGAGCAGCGTGGTGCGGCCCTTGGCCACCTCGCGCAGCTTGCCGATCAGCTCCTCCTCGGCCTCTGCGTCCATGGCGGAGGTGGGCTCGTCGAGCACGAGCAGCGACGCGCCCCGGGCGAACATGCGCGCCAGCGCGATCTTCTGCCACTGCCCCGTACTGAGCTCGTGGCCGCCCATGAACTCCGAGCCGAGCATGCTCTCCATGCCCTCGGGCAGCTGCTCGACGCAAGTGTTGGCGTCCTCCACCGCCTGGGCGATGCGCGGGTCGTCCTGCTCCAACTCGACGTTGCCCAGCCAGACGTTCTCGCGCAGGGTCATCTGGTAGCGGCAGAAGTCCTGCATGAGCACGCCCACGCTGCCGCGCCAGACCTTCACGTCCAGTTCGGGCAGGTCGACGCCGCCCACGGAGATGGAGCCCGTGGTCGGGTCGTAGAGCCGGCAGATGAGCTTGACCAGCGTGGTCTTGCCGCAGCCGTTGTGACCCACCAGCGCCACGTGCTCGCCCGCGCCGATCTCAAAGTCGACGTCCTCCAGCACGATGCGCTCGTCGTGCGGGTAGCGGAAGTTGACGTGCTTGAAGCGCAGCGGCGAACTGCCGATCGGGGGCAGGGCCTTGGGCTGCGCGGGGCTCAAGACGTTGGGCTCCACCGCCAGGAAGTCGAACAGGTCCGACACGAACAGATTGTCCTCGTAGAGCATGGACACGCTGCGCAGCATGGACCCCAGGCAGTTCCACGACTTCTGCAGGCCGCCGTGGTACATGATCAGCGAGCCCACCGTGATGCTGCCCGCCAGGGCGCTGTTGCCGATGGCAGCGAGCACGCCGAAGACGCCCACGATGGCCAGGGCCTCGCCCACGAACTCGGCCGTGGAGCGCCGACGGGTGACGGCCAGCTTCTCGATGCGTAGCTCGCGGCGCAGGATGTTGAAGCCCGCGCGCAGCATGGGCCCCAGCCCGAACAGCCGCAGCTCCTTGGCATACTCGACCTTGGTCAGCAGCATGTTGGTGTAGAACGAGCGGCGCTCGCGGGCGGTGGCCTTGCGCTCCCACGAGTAGTAATGGCTCGAGTAGCGCAGGCGCATCAGGACGCCGGGCACGCTGGCTGCCAGCAGAATCGGCAGCACCGACCAGTGGTAGCTGACGAGCAGCGCCCCCATGGTGGCCAGCATCACCAGGTTGTTGCTCACTTGGAGCAGGCTGTTGACCATGCGCTTGGGTCGATAGGGCGCCTCGCGCTGGGCGCGGTGCAGCTTGTCGCGGTAGGCCGGATTCTCATAGTAGCCGAGGTCCACCTGCACCGACTTCTCGTGCAGGATGCCGAACATGTAGTCGGTCACGGCCTGGGCCTGGGCCTCGCCCACCCAGCGCCCGCCCGCCTGAAGCAGGCTCTGCAGCACCGTCAGCCCGCCGGCCACGGCCACCAGAAAGTACATCTCGGCGAACTGCTCCTCCGTCGCCGCGGAGCCGACCTGGTCCGTCGCCCCCACAGCCCCCGTAATGAGGTCCACCATGAGCTTGATCGTGTAGAGGAAAGCCAGCGGCAGCACGCCGTTGATCAGGATCAAGACGCCACTGGCGATGCTCCATCCCGGCCCGCTGCGCCACACGAAGCCCAGGGTCGTGCGGATCTTCCAGATGAACGAGAGGCCCGGAGCCTCAAGCAGTTTGTTGTTGGTCTGGGCCTGGGAATCACTCAACGGATCGTGGACTCACGGGAGAGGGGCGGAGAGGGCCGGGCAAGTGTGGACGGGCGGAGGGCATGCGTCCACGGCCCTCTCGGCCGAATGGGCCCTGGGGCTCAAATCGGAGCCGGATTCCGGGCAGGGGCAGGGGCAGGGGCAGGGGCTCCGATCTGGCTGATCGAAGACATGCTGGGGGGGGCTGGCAGGTTCCAGCATCTGTGTTAGGTTTCCTGGAAACCGCAGGGGTGCAAGGCAGCACCTGCCAACTCTCTCCTTCAAACAAGAGAATCTCATGCTCACACGTATCCACGTCGCGGCCGCTTTGGCCTTGAGCCTGCTGTGCATGCCCTCCTGGGCGCAGCTTGAGCCCAACAGCGAGCCCGACTCGCTCGGCCCGCTGGGCGGCTCGGCGATCTCCCTCGCAGCGGACCCCTCGGACCCTGATGCGCTGCTGCTGATCCAGTACATCGAGGGCTTGTTCCGCTCGGCGGACGGTGGTGAGACGAGGACGCCCTACGGCT
>QNBX01000397.1 GCA_003644265.1 Planctomycetota bacterium | reverse complement strand
CAAATTCAGATACCACTCTTCAGGGTCGGGCACCATTGCCTCTTCGAGTACCGTCTCGTTAACCCTGTTCCTGGGAAACGAGGGAAACTCTTTGTCCACATAATCCGCATAGTGCCGGTTTTTGGCGGCGCCGAGGTTTGTCGGCGGGTTCATATAGGGCCCGTTGTAGGTAACCATCAGGAAAAAGGGCTTTTGATGATCGTAGCTTTGCAGGTATTCGACGGCTTTATCTGAAAAGAAATCGACGCTGTGCTTGCCCTCTAATTTGTATTTCCTGGAGTTGTCATTGATTTCATTATTCCAGAAATCGATAGTATGGCCTAAATTGAATGTCACCCAATAATCGAACCACTCGTCCGGCGGCCGTGGCTGACCCAGGTGCCATTTGCCGATTAGTGAGGTCTGGTAGCCGCGATTCTTGAGTGTGTACGGTAGCGTTCGATACTCCCGGATAGCGTTCCAGTCACTGGGCCAATCCCCCATCTCTTCATCGTCGAGCCAATCCTGGACCCCATGTTGAGATGGCAGAAGCCCCGTCAGCAATGTGGCGCGTGTAGGTGAACACATGCCGTGTACAGTGAAAGCGTGGGTAAAACGCAGGCCTTCATTGGCAAGACGGTCAATATTGGGCGTCTTGACATCCGGGTTCCCATAAGTGCCCAAAATCGAGGCCGGCTGATTGTCGGCCACTATAAATAAAATATTTAGCTGGGTATCTTTTGCTTCTACGGGGGTCACAGCAAGAAGAAGTAATGAAACATACAAAAATATTTTCTTACGCGTAGTAAAAGCACAAATTATCGCCGATACAAATTCTTTCATGATCACTTCCTCGCTTGTACTGTTCTTCGTCAACCCGTTACGTCTTTCGCGTTTAGCTGCAAATATTTCTGCAAAAAACGATATTGTTCCTTGCTCAAATGCCGGATATTTCGCTTCATGTCTTTCATGACACCAATCCATTGGTTGGCCAGAAAATGATTGGCTGGAATGGCCCTGTGGCACGCACCGCAAGTCGAACCGTGCAACTCTTTTCCATAGGCCCAGAGCTTTTGCTCATCCTGCAACATGTTCTCGCTCATGACCCAGGTCTCATAGCTTACTTTATGCCAGGTTTGTTCTGTGCCCGGATCAAACATGGTGCTTTGAACAACCGGCTTTCCCCGTGCTGCTTTATCAAGTGCAACAGAAAATATTCTCTTACCCTGCAATTCATAAATCATGGCATCAACTTCGTCTTGCTGCCAGCCATCAACACGAACCTTGAGCCATTGTCCCTCGTTGTCCAGAACCGCCAGCCTGGTGGCTGCCAGGATTCGGCCTTCACGGTTGCCTGCCTGGCTGGAGTAGCTGTAAACAGTCTCCAGGGGGTATATCGTATCTGCATTGATGTCCGGGTCAGCACTCTCTGCCATCAACTCTTCCAGGCGCTTTTTGTAGCCGCTGCTGCGATCCGGCATGGTATGCACCAAGCCCTTGTGACAGTCGATGCAGGTGTCACCTTCCTCCAGACCTTCCGACATACGCATGGCGTCGCTGTGACTCGCAAACTGCTCAAACACAATCGAGTCCTGTTTATGACAGGAGCGACATTCACGGCTATCGTGGGCTTTCATGTCATCCCAGACCCGCTCAGCCATCCGCAAGCGCGCACCTTCGTACTTCTCAGCAGTTTCTAAAGTGCCCAGCAAGTGGCCATAGACATGTCTGAGCGCGTCGATCTTGGCAAATAACGCAGGCCCCAAACCTTCAGGAATATGACAGGATGAGCATTCTGCCCTGACTCCGGTCCGGCTCTTGTAATGTGAGGACTGCTGATACTCGGCGAGCGGCGCCTCCATTTCATGACATGACACACAGAACTCTGTGGTCGAAAGAGCCGGGTGCATTGCTACAGCACTCAGAACAACACCCATAATTACCAGCGCTGCTGATAGTGAAAGGCCAATTTTTAGTTTCTTTTTCAAATTACAAAACCTGGGGTGAACCGGGGTCAGAGTAAAGTGCCAGAGTTTTACTCTGGCACTTTACTCTGACCCCTCTTCTGGTGGGTCAAATGCAGTCACTGGAAGCTCTGCTCCCGTATACTTTTCAATCTGAACCAGTGCCGTGTTTGCATTACATGACTGGGACAAACTGGATGTCGGTTTGTCTTTAACCAATGCGTTTGCGTGGCCATGTTTACACAGGCTGTCCGGATCACCTCGTTTTACAGGGTCATACCAACCGCCTTCCGAGAGCGAAGTGACGCGTGGGCGGATATCGTCGGTAACGATGGCGCCGGCGAGCACCTGCCCCCTTTCATTGAAAACACGGACCACATCGCCATTCTTGATATTTCGTGCTTTGGCATCCCTGGTATTGATGGTTACCGGTTCACGGCCCGCTACGTTGTAGATATCTGTTAATGACCCACACTGATTGTATTGGGAGTGCAGTCGGTAACGAGGATGAGGGGTGAGCAGATGGAGAGGAAACTTTTCGGCCATGGGTGAGCCTATCCATTCAAACGGTTCATACCACTGTGGATGCGGGCCACAGTCTGCATAACCCATCTTCTCAATATTCTTGCAGTAAATTTCAATTTTGCCGGATGCCGTGCCCAGGGGCTCAAGCAATGGATCAT
>QNBX01000396.1 GCA_003644265.1 Planctomycetota bacterium | reverse complement strand
CACTAGTCCTGAAAGAAGCGAACTTGGAGCGAGAAGGCGCTGAAAAACGCCGCGCGCGGTCGCGGCAGCGCCTTGTCGGACTCGGGACGCCGTGGTGTGCGACCGCGCGCGGCGTTTTTCAGCGCCAAGGGCCCGCTCGAGTGCTCGGAGCGCACGAGATCGCAGTCTCGACGCGCAGGTGACCCTCTGCGCACGTTACGGGCCCCCCAAGACGCGACGTTGCCTTTCCGAACTACAACGTGTCGAAGGCAAGAAGTAGCGGATCGATGGTCGAGCGCGCCCCCATCAGGCGGACCCACATCTGGCGAGCGCGCTTGATGAGTTGAGCGGGCACCAGCACGTAGTGCAAACGGAAGCGTTTCCACTCCCAGCGCATGACTTCGTCGGGCAGGACGAGTTGCGCAATCCACTTGCCCATGTTCCAGGCAAGCCGGGCGATCTCCAGCCAGGCGCTGTTGCCATCAAACTCGGCGACCGGCATGCGCCAACCAGCCAACCCGCTACCCATCTGCTCGATGACGTTTTCCTGGTCGCAGCGCTGGTAGGTGTGGTCGATGACGTCCTCGGCGCTGAAGTCGTTCGGCAGGTTCGTGATGACCCAGCGATAGTCGTAGACGTTGAACAGATGCACCTGTCCCTTGCGGTGCTCGATGAGCTTTCTCCGAATGACGAGCCGATAGACGTTCGGCTGCCCCGGCGGCTGATAGGTGGTCTCGGCGATCCACTGCTTGGTCTGTAGCCTTTCGGTGTAGCCGCGCTCTCGGGCGCGCTGTCGACGTCTGTTTCGCTTGTTGCGGCGTGGCCTGTATCCGCGCTCGGCTTGACGCCGCTGCCGGGCTCGCTCGGCGCGGGTGAAAAACGGCCGGTACGCCTCTTCGGGGAGAGCTGCCGCCTGCTGCGGCCTGCCTTTGTGGGCGCGACCGACGAAAGCGAAGTAGCCATGGTGGTCTTCGATGACCTCGCGCAAGTCCTGGCGGTCGAAGTCGCTGTCCCCTCGAACCAAGACGTTGTCGAAGTGGTCGGTGGTCCACTGCAGCACCTCGTCGACCACCTCAGCCGCGCCATCGCTGGAGCGTAGGTTGCCGGGACGATTGCGTACCGCGAGGCACTCGCCGGTTGATGCCATCGACACGAACAGTGGCTGGTACGACCACTTGCCGTTGTAGGAGAAGTCGGCGCCCTGCTTCTGCACACCGCACAGCTCCTTGATGTGGCCGTCAACGTCGATGACGCACCACTGTCGCTTGCGCCGACGACGCTGTCGGCGAGACAGTTTGCGCCACACACGCTGCTGCAGCTCGTCGTTCGCGCAGCGAAGCCCGCTGAGTGCCTCGGGATGTTGCTCGGTGTCGAAGCGGCGGAGAAAGTCACCGGCCGTCGTCGGATCAGGCAGTCGACAGGCGCCGACCATCCGCAGCACCGCTTCGTCGTGCTGCAGGACCATCATGTCTTCGAGGCAACTGCCGCCAACATACAGGCTGAGCGCCTGCGCGAGCACGTGATCGGACTCGTGATACGGGTTGTGGATCTTGAGCACTTCGACGTGCTCGTCGAGCAGCGCCGCGACGCCGAACCGCCGGCAGAACTGCTCGGCAAGCACGAGCCCGCCGAAGCGTGTGACCGTCGCTCGGTCCTCGGTCTGAAGGTGCAGCTTCGGCATGCGCATCACCGGCCCCTCGTGTTTGGGCCAGGACAACTGGTCGTCTGGAACTGAGGTGCCGAAGTTGACGTGACTGGCGCGAGCAGCGGGCTTAGGTTGTTTCACGGAGGGTCGCCTTTGGGGTGTCGTTGGTAGCGATCTCCGTTAGACGGTCCTCCTTTTCACAAAGTCACTTCAAGCTGCGTTTCTCGCAAAAAAGAGCCGTTGCCGAGGCGTGTTACCACGCCCCGGCAACGGCCTCTCACGAGTGACGCTTGATGAGACCTGTAAGCAGGGCGCACGCTCGATCGGCAAGGCTGAGCCCTGCCATCAGTTGCTCCTCGGTGATGAACCGATACCGCCGGAGCCGCTCCAGATGCGCGGCGACCTCGCCCGCCTCGCCGCGAGCTTCGACAAACCGTTGCCGCTTCTGCTTCGGCGTGTACCGATTGGCCCCTTCGGCGATGAGTGCTTCGGCCCCCGTGGCTGCTCGGACGATCTGGTCGACCATCTTGTGGTGGCCTCGGGGTACCTGGGCTGTGAGTTCCATCACGAGATCGGCAAGCTCGCGAGCGACGCGGTAGGCATCGAGCTTGTAGTGGGTGAAGTGAAATGAGTGATTGGTCATCTGGGCTGCTCCTTGTGGTCAGGGTTTTGCCCCTCCACGGCGCAGCATCCGTGACAGCGCCACCTGCCCGACCCTCACGACCACACGCGGCGCAGCGGTTTCCCGCCCCTCGCTCTCGAGCCGCCAAGCGGTGGCGCTGGCGCGGAGGGTGCGCCATTGGGGCGGGACCCTGACCACAAGGAGCAGCCCGGACGGCACGACGGCGACGACGCCTCCGCTGCGTTCCGTGGTCGTAGTCGTGGTCGGAAACGAGTCCGCGAACGAGCCCGTTTCCGCCCCGAGGTCGAAGCTCAACTCTCGAAGCTCGGCTCTCGAAGCTCGGCTCTCGAAGCTCGGCTCTCGAAGCTCGGGCTCGATGCTCGAT
>QNBX01000395.1 GCA_003644265.1 Planctomycetota bacterium | reverse complement strand
GCGTCGATGCCCGCGGCCTGCGCCAGCTCGTCGAGGTTGCTCTCGATGGGCCAGGTGATCTCGGGCGTGCCGTAGCCGCGCATGGCCTGGCAGTAGGTGTTGTTCGTGTACACGATGCGCGTGTCGAAGCGCACGGAGGGCACGCGGTAGAGCGAGGTGGCCGCCAGCATCATCACGCCGGGGTAGGTCGCCCCCCACGAGGTGTAGGCCCCGTTGTCGAGCAGCACGTCCAGGTCGCGGAACAGCAGCCGGCCCTCGGCGTCGCAGCCCTGCGTGACCTTGATGCGCGTGCACTGCCGCGGCGACAGGTAGGCGAACTCCTCGTCACGGTCGTAGACGATCTTCACGGGGCAGCCGGCGCGGTGCGCCAGCAGAATGGCGATGTACTCGTAGGCGTGGGTGTCGAGCCCCGAGCCGAAGCCCCCGCCGAGCGCCGGAACGATGACCCGCGCGCGCCGCCCCGCCAGCCCCATGTCGCGCAGCGCGGAGTTGTAGTCCTTCTGCGCCAGGAACGGGATCTGCGTCTTGGCCCACAGGGTCAGGTTGCCGGTGGGGTCGAACTCCGCGATGCAGCCCGCCGTGCCCATGCAGCACTGCTGGATGCGCGGCGTGGTGAACTCGCCGCTGACCACATGGCGGGCCTGCTCGCGCGCGGCATCCAGGTCGCCCGACTCGTGCTGGAAGGTCAGCCCCAGCAGGTTGTGCGTGCGCGCCGAGCCGTCCGGGCCCCGCTCGTGGATCAGCGGCGCGTCGGGCTGCAACGCGTCGCGCGGATCGAAGACCGCGGGCAAGGGCTCGTACTCGACATCGATCAGCTCGATCGCCTCGGCCGCGATGTGCGGGTCGATGGCGGCCACCGCGGCCACCTCGTCGCGGAACTGGCGCACCTTGTCCCGCTTCAGCGCGAAGTTGTCACGCAGGAAGCCGATGCGCACCTCGGGCGTGTTCTGGGCCGTGATGACGGCGCGCACGCCCGGCAGGCGCTCGGCCTTCGAGGTGTCGATGGACACGATGCGCGCGTGGGCGTGCTCGCTGAACTTGATCTTGCCGTACAGCATGCCGGGCCGGCTGACGTCGTGGATGTACTCGGCCTTGCCGGCGGCCTTGGCGGGCGCGTCCGGGCGCGGCATGTCGCGACCGATGTAGCGATGTTCAGACACTGCCCACCTCCTTCGTCGCCCGCGCGGCGGGGTCTGCCGAGCCAGCTTCCTTCGTCCCATCTGGCGCCGGGGGCTCTTCGCTGAGGTCGTCCGCCAGGGCCTGCGCGGCGCGGCGCACCGACTCGACGATCTGCACGTAGCCCGTGCAGCGGCAGAGATTGCCCGCGAGGGCGACGCGAATCTCGTCGTCCGTGGGGTCAGGGCGCTGCACCAGCAGCGCGTGGGCGGAGAGGATCATGCCCGGCGTGCAGAAGCCGCACTGGATGCCGCCGTGGTCCACGA
This sequence comes from Planctomycetota bacterium, assembly GCA_003644265.1. The sequence goes on along the minus strand of QNBX01000395.1, from coordinate 1,206 downwards.
AGGCCTGCTGCACCGGCGACAGCGTGCCGCCGGGGCCGGCCAGACCCTCCACCGTGAGCACCTCGCAGCCCTCGACCTCGAGCGCGAGCGTGAGGCAGGCGTTCACCACGCGACCGTCGATGAGGACCGTGCACGCGCCGCACTCGCCCTTGCCGCAGCCCTCCTTGGTGCCGAGCTGCCCGAAGCGCTCGCGCAGCACGTCGAGCAGGCGCTCGTCGTCGCGCACATGCACGGCCAGCTCGCCGCCGTTGAGCGTGAAGCGAAGCTCCTTCATCCTGCGCTCCCTTCGTTGCAGAGCTGCTCGAGGCAGCGCCTCACGTAGACGCCGGTGATGCGGCGGCGGTACCCGGCGCTCGCGCGCACGTCGGTGATGGGCGCGACCGACTCGGCGGCCAGCGCGTCCGCTCGGACCAGCAGTTCGGGGGTCGCGCGCTGCCCCTCCAGCAGCTCCTCCACCGCGCGCAGCCGCAGCGGCGTGGGCGCCACGGCCCCCGCTGCCACGCGCACGTGGGCGAAGCTCCCGCCCTCCAGCTGCACCAGCACGGCCACGTTGACCAGGGCGATGTCCACGCGCACGCGACCCTTCTTGAGGAAGGCGCCGACCGCACCGGGGCGCGGCGGGTCGAGCACGACGGCCGCCAGGATCTCGTCCGGCCCCAGGCAGGTCTGCCCGGGCCCCAGAAAGAAGGCGTCGGCGGGCACCTCGCGGGCACCGGCCGGGCCCTCGATGCGCACCCGCGCCTCCAGCACCAGCAGCGGCGGCGGCGTGTCGGCGCAGGGCGAGGCGTTGCAGAAGTTGCCGCCCAGCGTCGCCGCGTTGCGGATCTGCGGGCTGGCGATGTCGGCGATGGCCCGCACCAGGACCGGGTAGCGCTCGGCCACGACGGGGTGGGCGAGCACGTCGCTGAGCGGCGTGAGGGCGCCGATCACCGCGCCGCCGCCGGAGGTGTCGATGCCGCGCAGCTCGTTCAGCCCGCGCAGTGAGATGAGCGCGCCGGCGCTGGCCGTGCCGCTCTTCAGCTTCACCAGCAGGTCGGTGCCGCCGGCGACCCAGCGGGCGTCGGGCAGGCCCTGCTTGAGCTGCAGCGCGTCGCCGAGGGAGTCGGGTCGGTGGTAGTCGAAGTGGCTCATGTCGCGTCCTGCTCGGGTGCGGCTCGTGTGCTGCTCATGATCGGCTCGGGTCCGTCTCGGGTCCGGCGATGACGC
>QNBX01000394.1 GCA_003644265.1 Planctomycetota bacterium | reverse complement strand
TGTGGGTGGAGCGGGGGGGGGGGGAGCGGGCCACGGCGTGAGCCTCTGACTCCCAGAGGCCCGCCTCGAAGCCGTCTTCTGCCAGCAGGCGCGCCGTGGCGATCGACACAGATGGACTCCCGGAAGCGCCACACTATTTCGGCGAAAGGGGCTGACGCCTCGCATTCGGAGTGCAAGAATGGGCCATCAGCAACTGGCCTGCAGGGGAAGCGTGTATCCACCTGGCCGCCGCCATGGCCAAGGTGGGCGCAGCCACTGAGGCGGCCTTCCAGGAGAACCACGACCATGAATCCGCACTCGGTACCCTTGCCCGCGCGCCACCGTGATCCGTCTCCCGACTCCCGATCCACCTGGGCGCGCCCGATTGCGCTGCTGATCGCTCTCGTGCTCACGCTCAGCGCACCGGTCGTCTCTGCGGACGAGATCGTGGCCTGGGGCAAGGACTCCAATGGGCAGATCTCCAACACGCCAGCGGGCACCAACTTCACGGCCATCGCGGTGGGCGACTACTGGGGCTGCGCGCTTGCCGCGGACGGCTCGATCGCGGCGTGGGGTGATGACCTCAATGGGCAAGTCGCTGCTGCGCCCACGGCAATCGGATTCACGGCCATCGCGGCTGGCAAGTACCACGGTTACGCGCTGGCCGCAGATGGTTCGATCGTCGCTTGGGGGCATGACGGCCACGGACAGGTCTCCAACACGCCTGCGGGCACCGGCTTCGCCGCGATCGCGGCGGGCAGCTACCACGGGTATGCCTTGGCATCGGACGGCTCAATCGTTGCTTGGGGCTACGACTTCCATGGCGAGGTTTCGAACACGCCAATCGGCACGGGCTTCACAGCCATCGCAGGCGGGGGTCTCCACGGCTACGCTCTGGCCGCCGACGGCTCGATCGCAGCGTGGGGACATGACCAATACGGAGAGGTCTCCAACGCGCCAACAGCAGCCGGCTTCACAGCCATCTCGGCCGGCACTTTCCACAACTACGCGCTGGCTGCCCACGGCTGGATCGAGGCTTGGGGGCATGACGGCTACGGGCAGGTCTCCAACACGCCCTTGGGGATTGGCTACACGGCCATCGCGGCGGGCCTTTACCACGGTTACGCGCTGGACGCAGATGGCTCGATCGCAGCATGGGGTAGTAACAGCAGCGGAGCGGTCTCCGGCACTCCTATAGGAGGCAATGCCTTCTCGTCCATCGCCGGCGGCAGCTTCTGGGGCATTGCGCTGCAGGGGCTCGACCTCATCACCAACCGCTCCACCGGTCGGACGTACCTCACACCTCAAGACGCCATCGACGACGCAGCACCTGGTGACGTGATCCTCATCAACGGAGGCGTGCATCCGGGCGTTGTGATCGACAAGCCGATCTACCTCACCGGAGTCCACTCAAACCGGCCCCTGTTCCGGGCGTACCTGGCTTGGGAACTCAACGAATCCGAACAACAGCCCACGGTCAGGCTTGCCGGGCCTGGAGCGGGCACGGTCACGCTCTCCGGGATCGACATCGGCGGCGTAAATAGCATTCTCATCTCGAAGAATGCACCCGGCATACAGGGCGACGGGTTCGACGAGTTGCACATTCTGCACTGCACCGTCCAGCCGCCGGAGTGGATTAAACTCAACGGGTTCGGGAACGCGGTTCCGGGCATCAGCGTTTCCCTCAACTACGTGCTCGTCGAGGACTCGACGATCACCGGCGGCACTCCTGCCATCGATCTGCCTTGTTGCGGTCCCGGCGGCATTTTTGATGGGGGTCCAGGCATCATCAGCCCCGGCGCCATCGGTGCCTTCGACTCATCGATCACGGGCGGTTCCGGGATGGATGTGTGGCTAGACGCCTCGGATTACGTTCCCGACTGCAGCCTTGTCGTGAGCGGCTTTGGCGGTACGGGAGTCTCGACCCCCGGCACGCTGTACCAGTCCAACAGCAGCATCACGGGGGGGGATGGTGCGTTAGTCCGCTACTTCGATAATTCCGTGACTCCCCCGTTCTCCCTTACCTGCAACCAGCAGAGCGGTCCCGACGTGACGGTTGGCAACATCGTGATCTTGGCTAACGACATCAACGGGTCGGGGCCGATCGTCGCCAACAACGACTGGACGCTGACGTGGTACGCGGCGGATGGCGGGTCGATCCTGCTACTGAGCGTCGAACCGATAGCCCCCTTGCAACTCAATCAGGGGCTCCTGTTCATGAATCCCAACAACATGATCGTGCTGTTTGCTCCGACACCCGGGCTCAACAGCCAGACGTACTCCGTCGGACCCAGTGCCGAGCTGATCGGGTTCCCGGTCGTCGTCCAGCGCTACACCGCCATCGAAGGTCTGAGCCGCCCGGTGTTTGGGACATTCCTTCAGCAGTAAGTCGGGGACCTGGTTCTTCGTCATGCTCCTGCGATCGCAGCGCGATGAGATGCGTCCACCCCACGCTCACGCGCGCGTCGGACGCTGACTGTTCTTCGGCAGCCAGTGCGGCGGCGAAGAGGGCGCGCTGCCCCGATCACGTCACCCCGCCACGAATCGGCGAAGCTCCCTTGGTCGTGAGGACCGGTCTGAGCAACGAACAGAGGTAAGCGTCCGACGCGCGCGTGAGCGCGGGGTGGACGCCGCTCATCGTTCTGCGATCGTGTGGGCATGACGAAGAGCGAGCACAGTGAGCGTCCCCCGCGCCACGTGAAGCGTGCGGCCACGC
>QNBX01000393.1 GCA_003644265.1 Planctomycetota bacterium | reverse complement strand
GGCCTGCTATCGATCGCCATGGTTATCGCCATGATGGGTGTCGACCTGGCTAGCGCGGAAGGCATTTCTTCAATGATTCAACTGTCGGTGCGTTGCGCCGTACCCTGGCTTTACCTGGCATTTGCCGCATCATCCATCCAGAAACTCTTTCCAGGGCCGTTCGGCCGTTGGATATTGCGCAATCGAAAGTACCTGGGATTGTGCTTTGCCGCGGCAATGGCCTGGCAGTTGTTGTTCATCCTGTGGCTGGTCACCGTGCACACAGACTACTACGTAGAAGAAGTTTATGTGATGCGCGATGCGATCGAAGGAGTCGTCGGCTATGCCTTCCTGATTGCCATGACGCTGACCTCTTTCAGGTTTGCACGCAAACACCTGAAGCCCCGGCAATGGAGGTTGCTGCACCTGAGCGGGATATACTTTCTTTGGGCCTATGCATTCAGCGTGTACTGGTGGGAACTATTCTACTATCCGGATCCCGTAGTGATTGATTACATTTACTATTGGGGCGGGTTTCTCGCCTGGGGCCTGCGGTCGGCCGCTTGGTATAAAAAACGTCGCAAGCTCGCGGCAAAAAGTGCAACGCCGGGCAGCAATCAGCCTGCGCTCGTTTTTGCTGGACTGGCGACAGTAGGGGCAGGCCTGATCGCGGCGAGCTTTGGTTCCCTGTGGAGAGAAACGGTTTCCGACATGCTGACCGGGTACTCGTTCACCCAAATTCCCGAGTTGTATTTGCCGTACTGGCCGTTTGAGCCTTATCTTCCGCTCTTGGTTATTGCGCTGGGCGTGTTACTGATGACAAAAGCCGATGGATATAATTGATCAGGCAATAAAACAACCAGGATTGCGCAGGCGCTTACTAGCCTGCTGGATATTGTCCGGGCAGTTTCGCAATTACTTTATTAAAAATTATTGTGCCTTCATCGGGCTCTTTGTCTGCAGCGTTCGCTTCAAGAGTCAACTTAACCTCATCATACTCACTCCAATCCAAAGACGCGGTGTAACACTGCAATTGGTGTAGTACTTTTACCATCGTCCTGAAGCGTCCCTGTCTTGTTGCAGATCTAAGTCCATTCAAATAACTATCTCGCTGAACTATGGGAATGATCAGCTTGTACTGATCTTGCGATACCAGTTCGGAGTTCATCATGATTCTGGAAAGCCGTCCATTTCCATCATCGAAAGGATGTACTTCGCTGATCATGAAATGGATGAAAATTGATCTTTTCAAGCCAACGGGAAGGGATTGATAAACATCAAATCCCTGAACCAGGGTCCCTTCTACCAATTCTGGTAAAACAAAGTCTGACCCACCGGCTTTATTGGGTTTTAACTTGAATCTCCCGGGTCTTTTTTCTGGTCTTTCCGCCAGAAGTAATCCGTGCCTGACTTTGAGGATATCTATCAGTTCTGCAGCATCCGTGGGAACCTTGTGCATTTCAGACATATCACCTGAAATTTCAATGTGAGCCAAAATATCATGGCTGTCCTGATGCCGTTTGTAGTTCACTTTTTTTTCAAATGCGATCTCTTCTGCTTCTTCAATAGTGAACTCTGTTCCCTCAATGAAATTTGAGAAGTAGCTTTCAAAAAAAGTTAAGTTTCTCCAGCCTGATTTGTTGTAGTCGTAGGCATTGTCTGCCAAATCTGTTCTATCCAGGTATCTTGCCAGTTCATCAAATCTGTCAATACAAGATTGATCAAAGGGTTCTTCCTTTGCGTTAGCCAGACCCAGGCGGGTTTGCAATACGCCTTCTGCTGGATGAGTTCTTAAGAGGGCTGCCATCATCACATTTAGCTTTTCAAATTCCTCTTCGAGTTTGAGAATTGGTGCTAAACCATGGGCTTCATCTCTAAGAGCATTGATCGCCTGCTCTCCACCTCGTCGGATATGCTTGACGAGTTCTATCTCGACCCATTCAGGACCTAGTGTTTTCTTTGAATTTTTACTTCCTCGAGAAGGGGACAGATTCTCAAGGCAATACCGTGCTGGAGTACTTCTTTTCATTTCCAGACTAACTTGCTCTACCCCTTGATCAGTGTTTCCAGGGGAAATATCAAACTTCAGGTGCTCAACTTGAACTGTACGGCGCCTTTTTAATTTGCTCGAAACAAAATACAAACGTCCCTCTGCTGGCCTCAATTCAGCGGCTGTCCTCGCAACAGCAACAGGGGCATCAAAAATATTGCAGGCAACTTCCATCCATTTGTTGCTTAGCGTTTTGGTGATCTCTTCCTGGTCGTGTGTGTCAATGTAGATACCGTTGCGAATACGATGCAACTCGCCTTTCGCAGCGAAACCGGCTGCTTTTTTTGCTTCTTCTTTCGAAGGAAAAATTATCTTTGCCATTACCCTTTCCTTGAAATGGCTGAGAAAAACTCTAGATTAGTAGCCAGTATATGGGAAAAACACTAGATTAGTGAGCCGTAAATGAGAAAAACTCTAGATTAAGGCGGAAAAACGATCATTTTTCACCTGCTGTCAGGGCGCAAACCCTTCCACTCATTCTCAGCCTGGTCAAACCGCCTGGTTTCATAGTCCAGCAATTTACGTTGTGACGAGGTGGGCGGTGAGTCCGTGTGCTCCAGATCGATCGCCAGCGAGGTGAGTGCCTGTGCCACTTTGCGGGGTATGTCGGCCACGGGTGTTGCCCTGGCTTCCTCATTGGTCTCGCTGATTTCTTCATGCAAGGCAACGGCCCGGC
>QNBX01000392.1 GCA_003644265.1 Planctomycetota bacterium | reverse complement strand
GCGCAGCTTGACCTTGCCGCTGACCACGACCTTGTCACCCACCTTGAGCTGGCGCTCGATGAAGCGCCGCCCGAACCAGATCGCCTCGACCTCGTCACTCCCCTGTCGCAGCACCGCGATGGTGCGCTGCACCCTCCGGCGGAACGTCTTCTCGACGCGGATGTCCTCGACTGTGGCACGCACGGTCACGGGCGTCCCGGGCCCCAGCTCGGCAAGCCGGCCGACCGGTGTGAACTCGCGCAGGTCCTCGTAGCGGCGGGGGAACGTGGTGAGCAGGTCACCCACGCTCTCGATGCCCAGGCGGCGCCCGTGGCGGCGCAACACGGAGGCACCGGGCAACCCCGAACGCCCGATCGGTGTCTCGAGTCCGGTCGCGGCCGGAGTCGCGTCGGAAGCGGCTCGCGCCAAGCGCTACTCGACCGCGACCAGGAGGTGGTCGTGGGGCTGGCCCCCGTGGACGACCTCGATCTCGGCGGCCCATCCGCCCTGCTTGATGCGCTCACACAGCGCCTGGCTCTTGTCCGAGCCCTCGCTGTTGCCGCAGTAGCACGTCACCAGCTCGAAGTCCTCGTATAGCGCCAGCGCCTCCAGCGCGACGTCCTCCACGTCGTCACCCGTCGCGAGCAGATGGCGCGCAGCATCGAGGGCGATGATCTGGCCCAGCTTGAGCTCGGTGCCATCGACGATCGAATCCTTGGCCGCCGTGATCACCGTGAACGAACGTAGCGTGGACGACTCCTCCCCCATGCGCTCGACGTTGTCGGCCAGTGACGTATGGAGGTCGAAGGCGACAGCCGCGGCGATGCCCTCGGCTGCGTTTCGGGTGGGGATGACCCTGGCATCGACGAGCGGCGTCAGGGAGGCCGCCTGGCCGGCCGCGAGCACTGCATCGCGGTCGTTGGGCAGCACGATGACCTGGCTTGCGCCGGTCGCGAGGATGCCCTCGGTGATCTCACCCACCGAAGGGCGGGTGCCGTGACCAGGCGTGACGACCCGAGCGCCGAACGATTCGAACACCTGAGCCAGACCACTGGCCACCGTCACCGCCACCAACGCGATGGCGGGCGCTGCGGAGCCCGCACCGATCGGTGCGGGCTCCGCAGCGGCAGGGGTTGGTGCAGCCCCGGTGTGGTGGGCGACCTGGTCGTCCAGGTCGGTGATGTCGACTTGGCTGAGGCGCCCCCAGCGCAGACCGGCAGCGACGGCGAGGTCGGGCCGCTCGCCGTGGACATGCACACGGGCGAGCTGCTCGTCACCGGCCACCACGACAGAATCGCCGACCGCCTGGATGGCCTCGCGCAGAGCCGGTACGTCGATAGCGCCCTCGGGCGAGGACAGCATGTACTGGGTCTCGTAGCCATGCTCGTCACCGCTGAGATGACCAGCGTGGTCGTGTCCGGCATGCATGTCATGGCCGACAGCGGGTGGCGTCTCATCTGCGACGGCCACACGCACCATGCGCCGGGCGGCCACCGCGCGCCGGGCGCCACCCTCGACCTGCAGCATGCCCTCGAACACGCGGTAGAGCCCCTGTCCGCCGGAGTCGACGACGCCGGCATCCTCGAGTACCGGCAGCAGCATCGGCGTGCGCTGAACGGAGCTCGCGGCAGCCTCGATGACATCGGTCAGGACCGCCTCCACGTGCGGCTGGCGGCCGGCGGCGGTCTCGGCCGCATCGGCAGCGTCACGGATGACGGTGAGGATGGTCCCCTCCACCGGTGTCAGCACCGATTCGTAGGCCACCTCGGAACCCTTGCGCAAGCCCTCAGCAAGATCCACACCGCTGGCCCGGCGCCGCCCATCGGCACCATGGGTCATGCCGCGGATGATCTGGGAGAGGATGACGCCACTGTTGCCACGCGCACCGGTGAGGGCACCCCGGCTGAGCGCCTCGGCCACGGAGTCGAGGTCGCGCTGGTCCGCGGGCAGCCCCTCGGCCTCGGCCAACGCAGCGCGCATGGTGGCGAGCATGTTGGAACCGGTGTCACCGTCGGGGACCGGGAAGACGTTGAGCGAATCGACCTCCTCGACGTGGCGCTCGAGATTCGTCGTGGCAGCCGAAACCGCACGGATGAGCGTTGGCCCATCGACGTAGAGACGCGTCATCGGGTGGCGTGAGCCGCCTGGCGTGGGCCTGCCGCCGATGCGCGGCTATGGTCGTTCAACACTGGATCCCTCCATCCTCACGGGGCCGATGGTATAGTACGCGGCCGTGCGGTCGTGTTGCGGCCCACCCCCTTTTCCCGAACTCCTGAGGATGATCATGGCTCGCTTCTGCGCCAAGTGCGGCAAGACCTCCATGGGCGGTTACAACCCCCAGTCATCTGGGATGAACCGCGTCCGTGCGCATCGTCGCTACAACGTCAATCTGCAACAGCTCAAGATCTACGAAGGTGGCCAGGTCAGGCGCACGCTCATCTGCACGCGCTGCCGCCGCACCCTGATGAAGTCCGCCTCCTAGGGCGCCGCTCTTCAGGCTTCGTAGCCCAGCTCTCGCAACCGCGACCCACACAGCCGCTCGACCTCCTGCTGCTCGGCAGCACTGAGATCCTCTCGCCAGCGCCCCACCGAGGCACCGCTTACGGCACCCTCGTAGTCGGGGCGCTTCGTGTGCCCGGCGCCATCCTCGCGCCGCCCCACGGCCTCTAGCCACTCCGCGTCGACGCTTGCACCGATGCCATCGCAGATAGCCCGTAGCACCGCCGGCGGATCG
>QNBX01000391.1 GCA_003644265.1 Planctomycetota bacterium | reverse complement strand
GATCTGGATCACTCGGGCCTCATCGCCCGGCACGTCCGTGGCCTCGGCCGCGGCAGCGGTGATCTCAGGCGCGGCAGACTCCTCGAGAGCGGCCGTCTGGACCGGCGCATCGGTGATCTCCGCCGGCGCATCGGTGATCTCAGGCGCATCGGTGATCTCAGGCGCGGCAGACTCGGCAGAGATCGCGGGCGCCTCGCTCTCGGACGCGGTAACGGGCGCATACGTCCATTCGGCGCCGGTCTCGCTGCCACAGGCAACCACGAGGAAGGTGAGTGTAAACAGGGCCAGGATGACCCGGGGGAGCGAAGTCTTCATGCGCGGGATGCTACGACATCCGCTCAATTCGGATCGCGCGTTGGCGCCACTCCTGCTGGAACCAGCCCTCCGCGGATGGCGACACCGGCCGCCTCGGTGCGGCTTGAGACCCCCAGCTTGGCGAGGATGCGCCGGACGTGGACGTGGACGGTGCGCTCACTGATGAACAGTCGGGCCGCGATATCACGGTCGGTACGGCCCTCGGCAAGGATGTTGAGCACCTCGCGCTCACGCGGGCTGAGGCCGTACGTATCGGTCGACCCCTGTCGCAACGAGGCGAGGACGCGTTCCTCGATGGCCTGGGCGATGTCGGGACTGCTCGGTGCCTGCCCCATGGGCCGGCCGGGGCCGACGGCCACTGGGACCAACGAGCCGGGACCGACGGCCACGAGCTCTGCCTCCCTGTCCTTCGGCAGCGGCAGCACGACGCGAGCGCGCGTACCCAGGTCCGCGACTTCACGCAGAAGAGGTAGTGCCGGCAGGTCGCGCGCCAGCCGATACGCCTCCGCTAACGGCTCACGGGCCTCCAACCGGGCAGACTCGCGATCATCTTCAGGCGCCGCGGCAAGGATGGCCAATGCCTGCCACCAGCGAGCCTTGGCCTGGCGGTAGGGAATCGCATGGCGCTGCCACGCCTCCGCCAGCTCCCCCCAGACACTCGGCTCGACCTTGCCGCGGACGCGCTGGGCGTGGGCATGGGCGACCTTCAGCAACAGCTCGGCCTCTCTGCGCGCTCCCAGCTCCGGCCCGATCGACGAGGTTCGAGCGTACTCCTCGGCCGCCGGCAGGACTGTGTCAGCCAGCGCTCGAGCCCGCGCGATGAGGGCGGGGTCACTGCCCTCGCGACCGTGCGCAGCAGCGGCCGCGGCAGCTTCCATCGTGGTCGACGCAGCGTAGACCACGACGCCGAGATCATCGCTCTCGATGGCTCGAGGCCACTCACGCTCAGCGATGCTGAGAGCCTCGTCGACCCGGCCGTTCCACAACGCCAGGCTGACGGCGGAGCGCAACACCATGCCGGTCCCCTGGCCCGGCGACGCCGACTGCAACTCCAGCAGGGTTCGGCCCACGATGCTGGCGGCCTCGTCATCCGCCCGCGACTCGGTCACCAGCAGGCCCAGCACGAGCAGCGACAGCCAGGTGATCTCGCGCCGGCCGGTCTGCCATTTGAGATCGCTGCGGCACTCTCGCTCGGCCTCCTCCCAGCGCCCCAGCTGATACAGGATGTCAGCGGCATTGCCGCGCAGGAAGGCCCCGTAGGTCGCTTCCAGTCCGCCGGCCGCTGCCTCGGCGAGGAATCTCTGCACGACATCCAGCGCCTCCTCGCGACGCAAGTCCAGGTCGAGCAGCGTGGTGCGGTTGGCTGCCACACGCATGAGGTCATCGAGGCGCCCGGCCTCGCGTGACAGGGTCGCGGCCTCCTCCAGCAGCTCCAGGCCGCGCGGGAGGTCACCGAGGTAAGCCGCGTCCATGCCCTGGGTGCAAATGACGTGGCCGCGTTCCTCGAGCGTATCCTCGCCGGCCGCGGCAGCAGCTTCGGCAGTCGCCAGCGCCTGCTCGGCGATACGGGTGGACTCGGCGAAGCGACCCTCGATCATGAGGTGCTGCGCCAGCGATGCCTGCACACGGGCGCGGCTGCGGCTGGGCTCAGGCGGCATGATGCCGAGCGCGCGCTCCATGTCGTCGATGGCGCCGATGGTGTCGCCGGCGTGCCACTCGAAGCGACCCAGCTCCTCGTGCATCTCGCCGAGCGCCAGCCGTGTTGCCACGTCGCGCTTGCCCCGCGCGCTGGACGCCTCCCTCGCGGCACGGCTGTCGATGGCACGCCGCATCAGCGCGACCGCACGTCGGAAGGCGCCCGATGAGGCCGAAGCTCGCGCCGCACCCGCCAGCAGCTCGGCCTGTGCCTGCGAGCTGACGGGCTCCAGGCTGGGCAGCTCGAGGGCTTCCTCGTAGTGCTGCAGCACGGTATCGGCCGGGTCGAGGCGCGAAGCCAGCTCCGCGGCGCGGATGTGCGCGGCGCGCGATTCGGGCGGTCGAGCCGCGCGTGACCAGTGCCACGCCGCGAGGGCCGGCTCGGCGTCGAGAGACTCAGCCAGTGCCGCGTGGATGCCCTGTCGCTCCGGGGTCAGCTGCATGACCTCGACCGCTTCGGCGCACAGTTCATGGCTGATGGCGATGCGCTCGTCGACCTCGATGACGAAACCGCCCGCCATCGCCTCCTCGAGCGCCTGGATGGTGAGGCGGCTCCCTGACAGCCGTACGCCCAGCACCGTGGAGCGCAACAGCGGCACCCGCGCAGCGGCCATCACGCGAACGAGGCGGGCACCGTCGCGCTCAAGGGACTCCACGCGCGCACCGTAGAGCTGGTCGAAGGGGTCGGAGAGGCGGACGCCCTGG
>QNBX01000390.1 GCA_003644265.1 Planctomycetota bacterium | reverse complement strand
TGGCAGTTCTACCGTGACCGCCGCCCCGACGCCTATGAGGACCTCGTCCGACCGTAGGTACCGCCGATCGACAGGGCGCTGCTATTCGGCGTACCCGAGCACGCACCCGAGACCGAACCTGAGGCCGAGGCCGAGGCGCAGGGGGCTTCCGCGCTGGCCGCGCAGCCTGTAGTCTCCCCGCTCATGGACTTCGGATTCACGCTCAAGCCTGAGCACAGCATCGATCGCACCATCGCCCTGACTCGCCAGGCCGAGGCGGCCGGCTTCAGCTACGGATGGCTGTTCGATTCGCACATCCTGTGGAAGGACGTCTATCCCCTGCTGACGCTGATGGCGGTCAACACGGAGTCGATGCGCCTCGGCACCTGTGTCACCAACCCAGCCACACGCGACATCACCGTCACCGCGTCGGTGCTGGCCACGCTCGATGAGATCTCCGGTGGACGCATGGACCTCGGCATCGGCCGCGGCGACAGCGCTCAGCGTGTGCTCGGCAAGGGCCCCGTGAAGACCCGCGTCCTCGACAACTCCGTGCGCATCATCAAGGACCTCGTCGAGGGCCGCACCGCCACCTACATGGACACCGAGCTGGACCTGACGTGGAGTGGCGAGCACGAACTGCCCGTCTGGATCGCCGGGTACGGCCCGATGGTGCTGGGCATGGCCGGCCGAACCGCCGATGGCGTCATCCTGCAGCTGGCCGACGTGGACCTCATCGGGTGGATGATCGGCATCATGCGTGGCGCCGCGGAGGAGGCTGGGCGAGACCCCTCGGAGATCAGGGTCCAGGCGGCCGCGCCGGCCCACGTCGGGCCCATCGACGAGTGCCGCGAGCATGTGCGCTGGTTCCCGGCACTGGTGAGCAATCACGTCGTCGACCTCGTCAACAAGTACCCCCGTGAGCAACTGCCCGACTCGCTCACCGGCTACATCCGCGACCGCGAGGGCTACGACTATCGCCACCATGCCGAGGTCGGCTCTGACAACTCGCAGTTCGTGGCCGACGAGGTCGCCGACCGCTTCAGCATCGTGGGCCCCGCAGACGAACACGTGCGCCGCCTCGTCGAACTCCACGAAGCCGGTGTCGACCAGTTCAACCTCTACCTCATGAACGGTGAGGAGGAGGCCCAACTCGACGCCTACGGCAGGGACGTCATTCCTGCCTTCCGCGAGGCGATCGGCAAGGCCTAGACCGCTCCGGGGATCGCAGCAGCAGCGCTCAAAGGGGTCCGCCAACCCGGATTCCGGACGCCTGTGGCACCATCCGATCGGATGAGTGGACCGACGAAACCCCCCAGTGGTGGCGCTCCCCGGCAGCCGTGGACGCCGGATCAGGCCCCCAAGGGAGTCACCTGCCCCGCATGCGGCCTTGGCAATGAGGCCGGCATGCGCACGTGCCGCAACTGCGGCCTGCCCATCGCCAGTGACAGCGATCCGCTGCGTGGCGTGGCGCCGGGCAGCGTGGACCTGCCCAAGGTCCGCCGCTCGGGCCTCTCGGCCACCGTCGGCTTCGTCCTCGTCATCGGCCTGATCATCGTGGGCGGCACGCTGGCCGTCTCGGGCGGCGGCATCCTCGGTAGTGGTGGCCGCTTCGTCACGGGCCCCGGAGCGACCCCTTCAGCAGCACCGCTTGGTAGTGGCGATCCCGGCAGCGGCGAGATCACCGGTCCGCTCGGCAGCGGCGATCCCGGCAACACGAACACCAACACGCCCACCGCGGCCGGCACTTCGTTCGACTACACCTGCGAGAACGATGCCATCAAGGACCTCAGCAAGGGCAAGTGGTTCCTGAGCGAAGTCCAGGCTGGCGTGCGCAGTGACGACGACGGCACATTCGACCAGATCTACTGGAAGATGACGCGCCAGTCGCAGAAGAACGTCAAGAAGGCCACCACCGTGACGATGGAGTGGACGACCCCGAAGGAGGCCCAGGAGAAGTACGGCATCGGCCGTGTCCAGGGCAACCGTGCCATCATCGTCACCTTCAACGGCCCCGTGGACATCACCGCCAACCAGACCATCGAGGACTACCAGCTCGAGGCCGCAGACATCGAGCAGGTCAAGAAGATCCAGCTCTTCGAGAGCGGCGGCAAGGTGCGAACGGTCATCGGCATGCGCAGTGACAGCTGCGCTCGCATGGAGGCCAAGGGCTGGGGCGGCAAGGCCAAGCCCAAGGGCGCCAGGGTCATCCTCGACATCGAGAAGATCGCCACCGCGCCGTAGCGGCCCTCCCAGGGCAACGGCTCCGGGCGACGGCCCAGGGTTACGGCTCGAGCAGTTCGATCTCGTCCCGGAACACGTCCGACCAGTTGCCCGCGGCATCGCGAACCTGCGCGTAGACGCGCCGCACGCCGGCCCCGCCCGACCCACCGAACGTCCTGTCGGCAAGGTCCCACGGCAGCGCCTCGCGCACCGGCAGGGTGATGCCCTTCAGCAACTGCGTGCCACCTTCGTTGAGCTTGGGGCTGCCCGACACGCGCAGCTTCGTCACCCACGTCGTGGCGTCGTCCCAGGTGAACGCCAGCGAGACATCAGCAGCGGTCGTGGTGGCAGCACCGACGTCGATGGTGAGCGTGCCGCTCGGCTGGTCGGAATCGTCGGCGCAGACGTAGAAGCGGACATCGTCGATGTACCAACCGCGAGCCCCGACCGACCTGTCCGAGGCCATCCGGAAGCGCACCTTGACGCGCGAGCCGGCGAACGGCGAGAGGTCGATGCGCGCCTTCGACCAG
>QNBX01000389.1 GCA_003644265.1 Planctomycetota bacterium | reverse complement strand
TCGCCCGAACTCGCGTTTCTCCACGCCACGACCCGTCCAGCCCACGACGATGGCAGCGACTCCAAGCAGGATGTGGCCGAGCTGGTCGAAGCCCGAGGTCGGCGCGTCGTAGATGCCCAGGAGATCGCTGCTCACGAGGCTGAGCACGCCGGTGGCAAGCAAGAAGACGCCCAGGCCGATGAGCCCATAGCCACGGTTGCGCCCGTTGAGGGCGACGCCGACGTGGAGGAACAGCGCTCCGGTGACGAGATGGATGAGATCATGACCGAAGCCGGTCACGATGATGCCCGTAGAGTCGGCACGACCGACGATGGGGTTGCCGATGGCGCCGGCGATGCCGAGCACGATGAGGATGGCGCCGACCACCATGGCAAAGGTGCGCTCCAGCCCCAATGAGCCCATCTGGCCTCCCGTCATCCGAGTCCCGGCAGGCACGCTTCCTCGCGCCTCACCCGGGGACCCGAGCCTAATCCTCTTCGACCGAGCCTGCACCTGCGCGGATGGAGTCGAACACCGACGCGTCGGCCAGCGTGCTGGTGTCACCCAGCGAACGCCCCTCGGCTACGTCGCGCAAGAGGCGCCGCATGATCTTGCCCGAGCGTGTCTTGGGCAGGTCGGGCGTGAATAGCAGGTGCTTGGGCTTGGCGATCGGCCCGATGACCTTGCCCACATGCGCACGCAGCTCGGCTGCCAGCTCATCGCTCGTCTCCACGCCGGCGCGGGTGATGACGAAGGCGAAGATGGCCTCGCCGCTGACCGGATCGTGCTTGCCCACCACGGCGGACTCGGCCACCGCCGGATGATCGACCAGAGCCGACTCGACCTCGATGGTGCTGATGCGGTGACCCGACACGTTCATGACGTCATCCACCCGGCCCAGCAGCCAGAAGTAGCCGTCCTGGTCACGCCGGGCGCCGTCACCGGCGAAGTACATGCCCTTGAAGCGGTTCCAGTAGGTGGCCTTGTAGCGCTCGGGGTCGCCGTAGATGCCACGTAGCATGCCCGGCCAGGGCCGCTTCAGCACGAGGTAGCCACCCTCGCCGAGTGGTACCGACTTGCCGGTGGCGTCGACCACGTCGGCGTCGATGCCCGGGAACGGGAACGTGGCGCTGCCGGGCTTGGTGGCAGTGACGCCGGGGAGCGGCGTGATGAGGATGTGTCCTGTCTCGGTCTGCCACCAGGTGTCGACGATAGGCGCCGCCCCGCCGCCGATGTGCTCGTGATACCAGTTCCAGGCCTCGGGGTTGATGGGCTCGCCGACGCTGCCGAGCAGGCGCAGCGAGGAGAGGTCGTGCTTGGCCGGCAGGGCCTCACCCTGTTTCATGAAGGCCCGGATGGCGGTGGGTGCGGTGTAAAGCACGGTCACGCCGTACTCCTCCACGATCTCCCACCAGCGCTCCCACGATGGCGTGTCGGGCGAGCCCTCGTAGAGCACGCCGGTGGTGCCGTTGGCCAGCGGGCCGTAGACGATGTAGGAGTGCCCCGTCACCCAGCCGATGTCGGCGGCGCACCAGTAGACGTCGTCGTCCTTGATGTCGAAGACCATCTCGTGGGTGTAGCTGGCGCCGAGGAGGTAGCCGGCCGTCGTGTGCATGATGCCCTTGGGCTTGGCCGTGGTGCCAGAGGTGTAGAGCAGGAAGAGCATGTGCTCCGAATCCAGCGGCACCGGCGGGCAGTCGGGCACCTGGCGCTCTACGATGTCGTGCCACCACACGTCACGCCCCGCGACCATGCTGGCCGGTGCGGCATCCCCGACACGCTTCACCACCAGTACGCGCTCGATGGTGCTGGTGCGTTCGACCGCGGCATCGCCGGCCGACTTGAGGTCGACGGCCTTGCCGCGCCGCCAGCCGCCATCCGCGGTGATGAGCAGCTTGGCCTGGGCGTCGTCGATGCGACTGGCCAGGGCATCCGCACTGAAGCCGCCGAAGACGACGGTGTGAGGGGCGCCGATGCGCGCGCAGGCCAGCATCGCGATGGGCAGCTCCGGAATCATGGGCATGTAGATGGCCACCCGGTCACCCGTGCCGATACCCAGCTCCTTGAGCGCGTTGGCGGCCTTCTGCACTTCCCGGTGGAGGTCGTTGAAGGTCAGCCTCCGAGTATCGCCGGGTTCTCCGATCCAGTGGTAGGCGACCTTGTCGCCATCACCTGCTTCGACGTGGCGGTCGATGCAGTTCTCCGAGACGTTGAGCTTGCCACCCTCGAACCACTTGGCGAAGGGCAGCTCCCAGGTCAGGGTCTTGGTGAACGGCTCCGCCCAGGTCAGCTTCTGCTCGGCCAGGTCTCCCCAGAAGGTCTCGTAGTCCTCGTCGGCGGTGAAGTAGAGCTCGGGGCCGGCGTTGGCCTGAGCGCTGAACGCCGGGTCGGGCTGGTGTGTGCGGCCCTCGGCCATGAGGTTCTCGATCTCGGGTCCGCCGGCTTTGGGGCGCTGCTGATCGGTCACGCTCGTGCGTCCTCCTCGCTCGGGGTGAACCGCGGGGGATGCGGCATCACTCGAAGCGCGCAGGATAGCCGCACGCGCGACCTCGTGTGAGGCCGCGCGTATGCGGGTCGCTGTGTGACTGCCCGAGGGCAGCCCTCAGACGGAGGTCGGTGGATGACCGCCGGACTTGTCGCCGGCATCGTCTGCGGGGACGTCGGGCGGTGTCGTGTAAGCGGTCGGCGCCACGTCGGCGTCAGTAGCCGTGGGCGAGGTGCTCGGAGGAACCTGGCCACCAGCGATCGCCGCTTCGGT
>QNBX01000388.1 GCA_003644265.1 Planctomycetota bacterium | reverse complement strand
GGCCACGAGCGCGGTCGATTGCAGCGTGTGCCATGCCGAGGTGAGCGACCGCTACCAGGGCGGCCTGCACGGCACCCTGGCGGCGCAGGGAGAGGCGGGGGCGCCGGGTTGTGTCGACTGCCACACCAGCCACGCCACGCTGTCCAAGACCGATCCTGCCTCTGCGACCTTTCCGGTCAACGTCACCGCGCTGTGCAGCGAGTGCCACGCCGAGGGTCAGGTTGCCGATGAGCTCAATGGCGACACGCCCACCGAGGCCGTGGACTCCTACCTCGAGGGCATTCACGGGCGCAGCCTGACCAAGGGCGGGTTGCTGGTCACGGCCACCTGCTCCTCGTGCCACGGCTCCCACCAGAACCTGCCGGCGGACGACCCCGCGTCATCCGTCGCCCTGGACAACGTGGCGGAGACCTGCGGCAGCTGCCACTACGGGGTCACCAAGCAGTACCGGCAGTCCGTGCACGGGATCCCGGCGGAGCTGGTGGAGCGCTCGCCGTCGAACCCCGCTCCGCTTGGCGAGGACCGGCGCCAGGCCAGCTGCAAGGACTGCCACCGCTCGCACTCCATCGAGCGCTCGGGCACGACGGCGTTCCGCCGGGAGCTGGTGTCCGATTGCGGCGCCTGTCACGAGTGGCACCAGTCGACGTTCCTGTGGACGACCCACGGCAAGGCCACGCTGCTGGGCGGCGAGCGCGCCCCGAGCTGCGACGACTGCCACGGCAGCCACGGCATCCAGCCGGTGAGCGATCAGCGCTCTGCGCTGCATCCGGACAACATCGTGGCCACCTGCGCGCAGTGCCACGAGGGCTCCCACGAGGCGTTCACGTCGTACCGGCCCCACGCCACGCCGACCCAGCCCAAGCGCTGGCCGCTGATCTTCCTGGTGTTCTGGGGCATGACGGGCCTGCTGTGCGCGACCGTCCTGGTGACGCTGACCCACTCGGCGCTGTTCCTTTACCGGCTGCTCAAGGAGCGCGGCAAGTGGAAGGCCCATCACCACAAGATGAGCCAGCCGGGCGCGGACCTGCGGCTCTACCGACGCTTCAACGCGACCACGCGCAACCAGCACCTGGTGATGGTCATCTCGTTCATCACGCTGGCGATGACGGGCATGACCCTGAAGTACGCCTACACGCCCTGGGCGGGCTGGGTGACCCGGCTGCTCGGCGGTCAGGCGCGCATGAGCACGCTGCACCTGACCTCGGCCGTGCTGCTGCTGGGCACCTTCGTCTGGCACGTGTACACGCTCTTCAGCAACAAGAAGGAGTCGGGCAAGAGCTGGCTCGAGATCATCAAGTCGCCGCGCTCGATCTGCTTCAACGGCAACGACCTCAAGGAGGTCAAGGCCACCCTGTCCTGGTTCGTGGGGCGTGGCCCGCGGCCGGTCTACAACCGCTTCACGTACTGGGAGAAGTTCGAGTACTTCGCCGTGTGCTGGGGCACGTTCGTGATCGGCAGCACGGGCCTGGCCATGTGGTTCCCGGTGCAGGCCTCGTACCTGATCTCCGGTTGGGGGCTCAACATCGCCAACCTGATCCACGGCTTCGAGGCGCTGCTCGCGGTGGCCAGCATCTTCCTGGTGCACTTCTTCAACGCGAACCTGCGGCCGGAGAAGTTCCCCATGGACCTGACCATGTTCACCGGCCGCATGCCGGTGGAGGAGCTGAAGTTCGAGCGCATGGGCGAGTACCAGGACCTGGTCGACCGCGGCGAGCTCGAGCAGCATCTGGTGAAGCCGCTGCCCGAGGGTTCGGAGCGGATGATCCGCGTGCTGGCATCGATCGCGTTGCTCACGGGCCTGGGTCTCATCGGCGGCATCATCTACGCGCTGCTCACGTATTGATGCAGCGGCTCTCCGGACGTTGGCAGCATGACGCGCCGCCGCAGGAGCCGCATTGCAAACGGCGCCTCGCGGCTCGCGCCGTTTGCGTCCGGAACGGGCCACGCCCAACGAGCTGCTGCCGGCACCACCGGCCGCGCATTTCCCGCTTACGGGTTGCGCCGACCGTCAAATTACCTACGATTCAGTTGTTCGAATAGCCCATCGAATTGAGGCCCCCTCCCAGGGGTCAGCCAGACCATGCGCGCTTTGATCCCGGTCGTGCTCTTTGCCCTCGCTGGCTGGTTTGCGGTGCGACCAAGCCCCGAGTGGCCCATCCCTGCTCGCGCTGACCTGGGAGATCTGGTCGTCGATGCCAGCCCGCTGCGGAAGCTCGATCCCAGCCCAGGGGTGATCGATGTGGGCGGGGCGCCGCTGCGCTGCAACGACTGCCACGCCCTGTTCGAGTCCGGCGAGCGCCAGCGCACGCCCATCGGGCAGCACCAGGACGTCGTGGTCGACCACGGCAGCAACGACAACTGCCTGGCCTGCCACGACAGCGACGACCGCAGTCTGCTGCGCACCAGCGGCGGCGTGCGGGTGGCCTTTGGCGACACCGTGCTGCTCTGCGCCGGCTGCCACGGCACCACCTGGCGCGACTGGGAGGCCGGCATCCACGGTCGTACCAACGGCTACTGGGACCAGACCCGCGGCGAACAGAAGCGCCTGCTGTGC
The DNA here is from genome assembly GCA_003644265.1 of Planctomycetota bacterium. The sequence goes on along the minus strand of QNBX01000388.1, from coordinate 199 downwards.
GTTGAGTGCCACGACCCGCATCGCCCTGCCATCCGCGGCCTGAGGCTGTTTCCCGGCCCCAACACCCTGCGCATGGGCGACGCCGCCTTGCGCGACGAGCACGAGGGTGGCATCCCCAACCCGCTGCACACCTGGAAGGGCCACGCCGCGCGGCAGCACGAGAGCGGACCGCTGCTGATCCCCAGCGAGGCCTGGTCGC
>QNBX01000387.1 GCA_003644265.1 Planctomycetota bacterium | reverse complement strand
TGCTGGCACTCAGGACCGATCGCCCCGTGCTCGTCGCGCTGAGTCGCGCCGACAGCCTTCGCTTCTCGGTCAAGCGCCACAAGTTCTGGATGGACTACACCGTGGCTTGTGACGCGGAGGGCCAGTTGCTCGCGGTGAAGGCCCGGATGATCGGTGACAACGGCGCCTACGCCAGTGTCGGCGGCAAGGTCCTGGAGCGGGCCGCGGGCCACGCCTGCAGCGCCTACGCGGTGCCCAACGTCGATGTCGAAGCCAAGGCTGTGCTGACCAACAATCCACCCTCGGGCGCCATGCGCGGCTTCGGTGCCAACCAGGCCAACTTCGCGATGGAGTCGCTGCTCGACCGGCTGGCCGAAGCTGTGGGGGTCGATGGCTGGGAGATCCGCTGGCGCAACGCACTGGCCGAGGGCGAGCGTTTTGGCACTGGTCAGAAGCTGGGACCGGGCGTGGGCCTGAAGGACACGCTCCTCGCGGTCAAGGACCAGTACCGTGCCGCACGCTACGCGGGCATCGCCTGCGGCGCCAAGAACACCGGCATCGGCAACGGCCTCACCGAGTACGGGCGCGCCGTGCTGCGACCCGATGGTGACGGCCGTCTCACGCTGTTCCACTCGTGGACGGAGATGGGGCAGGGGACCCATACCGTCTTCCGCCAGATCACAGCTGCGGAGCTGGGCCTGGACCCCGCGGGCATCACCGTCACCGTCGACACCAGCCACGAGCTGGACACCGGCATCACCACCGCTTCGCGCGCCACGATGCTGGGTGGCAAGGCCGTGCTCAAGGCCTGCGGCCTGGTCAGGGACGCGCTGGTTGCTCGTGACTGCTCCATCGATGACCTTGCCGGCGAGGAGTTTCCGGCTGAGATCGTGGTCGACTGGACCACGCCGCTGGGCGCCGATGTCGAGGAGCCCATCACGCACTTCGGCTATGGCTGGGCCACGCAGGTCTGCATCCTCGACGACGAGGGCCGCATCCAGAAGTTCATCGCCGCGCACGACGTGGGCAAGGCGCTCGACCCGCTGATGCTGGAAGGCCAGGTCGTTGGCGGCGTGCACATGGGCCTCGGCCACACATTGAGCGAGTCCTTTGAGATGAAGGACGCCCACCTCGCGACCGACACGCTCAAGTCGCTCAATATCATCCCGGCCGCTGGTATGCCGCCGGTCGAGACCATCCTCATCGAGGAGCACCAGCCCGAAGGGCCATACGGCGCCAAGGGCATGGGCGAGGCCGTGCTGGTGCCGACCTCTGCCGCTGTCGCCGGCGCGCTCTACGCCTTCGATGGCGTGCGCCGCACCACGTTGCCGATGCGTGACTCGACCGCCGCACTGGCAGCCGTCCCAAAGCTGCGTCGCCGCAAGGGAGACTGATCATGAGCCTGCTCATCGCGAACGGCACCGTCGTCACCTCGCTCGATCCCATCGTGGTCGAGAAGGCCGACATCTTCATCGGCGGCGGCCACGTCGTCGGCCTCGGCGACCCCTCTGCAGACGAGGCGGCGGAGCGCGTCATCAAGACCTGCATCGATGCGTCGGGCTGCCTCGTCATCCCCGGCAACGTCAATGCCCACATGCACCTCTACTCGGCGCTGGCACGGGGCATGCCGTACGCGCTGGAGCCACCGACCGACTTCCTGCAGATCCTGCAGCGCGTGTGGTGGCGCCTCGACCGCGCTCTCGATGACGACTCCGTGCGGGCGTCGGCGCTGGTCGGCGGCATGGAGGCGCTGCTGGCGGGCACGACCACGCTGATCGACCATCACGCCTCACCCAACGCCATCGACGGCTCGCTCGACGTCGTGGCCGAGGCGCTCTCGTCGCTGGGTCTGCGCTCCGTGTGCTGCTACGAGGTCAGCGATCGTGATGGGGCAGAACGCGCCCAGGCCGGTCTCGATGAGAGTCGCCGTTTCGCTGCGCGTGCCGCGGGCGGGGAGTTGCCACTGGCGCGGGCGATGGTTGGTGCGCACGCCTCCTTTACGCTGTCGGATGAGACGCTCGCTGCTTGTGTCGAGATCGCCGAGAACGCCGGCATCGGCATCCACATCCACGCCGCCGAGGACGGTGCCGACGAGGTCGACTCGGAGCGGCGCTACGGTCGGCGTGTGGCCGCGCGCCTGGCCGACGCGGGCGTGCTCAACGAACGAACGCTGCTGGCTCACGGCGTCTATCTCGACGACGACGAGGTGCGGCTGGTGCGTGCCGCGGGTGCGACGCTGGCGCACAACCCCCGCTCCAACATGAACAATGCCGTCGGCCGCACGCCGCTAGCCGGCCTCGGTGACCGCGTGGCGCTGGGCACCGACGGCATCGGATCGGACATGTTCACCGAGTCCCAGGCCGCCTTCTTCCGCTACCAGGAGGACGGCTCGCCCGGCTACGACTGGCCGCTGGCCCGACTGGCGGTCGGTGCCGGAGTCGTTGCACGGGCCTTCGACGAGCCGCACCTCGGTCGCATCGAGCCCGGCGCTCCGGCCGACCTCACCATCCTCGACTACGACGCACCCACGCCGATGAGCTCAGGCACGCTGGCTGGCCATTGGCTCTTCGGACTTGGCTCGCGGCACGTTCGTGACGTCATCGTGGCCGGTGAGCCCGTCGTTCGCGACCGCCGTCTCACGCGCGTCGACCAGGATGCCCTCATCGCCGAGGCCCGCACTGAGACCGCCCGACTGTGGGGCATCCTCGACACCATCGACGCTCATCCCTACGACCCCGCGGAGTAACCAGCCGTACTCCCCACCAGCCCCACCGGTATCGGCGTCCAGGCTCGA
>QNBX01000386.1 GCA_003644265.1 Planctomycetota bacterium | reverse complement strand
CGGGCGCGCTAGGTAGCCCAACACCGACACACACCGGCTGACACCGGTACATCATCGGGTAGATGGGTCTCCGGAGGGGTATCCGGGGTTGGGGGCGCCGTCCGTTGTGCCCACGACTTGGGCGCACAGATCGGCCGTCGCTTCCAGCGGTGCCGGATCACGCCAAATGGCCCCGCCATCCAGCCGGCGACGGAGACCAGAAGGAGTTGGAGCGGCTGGATCGAGGCGTTCATCCGGCCATCGTAGGCGGGCGCAAGTCCATGGTCAGTGGCCAGTTACGGCACGGCTGAGTTTGTGGACAGGACGGGGGTCCGCTACGCAGGCGCGGTCCGCGGGCACGCCCCCCATTGAGGCGCGCCCGTCGGACAGCCCAGCTCGCTTACGGCACGACCCCCATGATCGCGTTCGAGAGCGCCACGCCGCTTACGGCCCTGGCGTCCTGGATGGCCCACTGGGCCCACAGCTCCGTTCCGGTGGGCAGGCCCTCGGGCATTCTGAAGGGCACCACGATCTCACCCACGGGGCTGGTCGTGTGCATCAGCGGAGCCATGAACGGGGCGGGCATGAGCGTGCCGCCCTTGAACGGCACGGGCGAGCTCGACAGACCCAGGAACAGACCGGCGGCCGCGGTCGGCGCCGCGTCGCTCAGCTCAAAGACGTTGTCGCTGCCCGCGACGATCGAGCCGTTGCCGGCCAGGAGCGGAGCACCGTGGAGACCGGCCAGTGCAGAACCGGCATCGCTCCAGGTACTGATATGAGCACGCAGGGCCACGGAGTGGTTCCTGCCCGCCGCCACCTGAGTGAACCCGGTTGCAAGCGGAGCTTTCGAGACCTGGCCAGCGAAGTCAGCTCCCCACGACACGATCGAGCCGTCGGCCCGCAGCGCCGTGGAGTGGCTGCCGCCCCCCGCCACCTGAGTGAACCCGGGCCCGACCGGGGTGTTCGAGACTTGGCCAGAGTCGTCCGCGCCCCACGACACGATCGAGCCGTCGGAACGCAGCGCTAGGGAATGCTTACCGCCCGCCGAGACCTGAGTGAATCCGGCTCCCTGCGGGGTGTTCGAGACCTGGCCATAGTAGTCCCATCCCCACGCGGCGATCGAGCCGTCGGAACGCAGCGCCAAGCCCGCCGCAACCTGACTGAACCCTGTTCCAAGCGGAGTGTTCGAGACCTGGCCATGGCCGTCCTCGCCCCACGACACGATCGAGCCGTCGGACCGCAGCGCCACGGAGTGGAAGTTGCCCGCCGCCACCTGAGTGAACCCAGTCCCGACCGGGGTGTCCGAAACCTGGCCAAAGTAGTCATAGCCCCACGAAACTATCGAACCGTCAGCCCGCAGCGCCAGGGAGTGGTTCCAGCCCGCCGCCACCTGAGTGAACCCGGTTCCGACCGGGGTGTCCGAGACCACGCCAGAGTAGTCACCTCCCCACGCCACGATCGAACCGTCGTCTCGCAACGCCAGGGAGTGCCACCCGCCCGCGTCCACCTGAGCGTACCCGCTCCCGCCGGGCGTGCCCCAGACCAGGTCCACTTCGTTAGTACCCCAGGACACGATCTCGTCCTGGGACCCATCCGGGATGTCCGTGCCCAGCGCCAGGGAGTGCCACCCGCCGCAGGCCACTTGCGTGAAGCCTGCTCCACCGGGCGCATGCGAGACCTGACCAGAGGAGTCAGATCCCCACGACACGATCGTCCCATCGGACCGCAGCGCCAAGGAGTGGGAGTCGACCTCCCAGGAGAGGTCGTCGGGGCGCCCGCCGCCCGCCGCCACCTGAGTGAACCCGGTTCCAAGCGGGGTGTTCGAGACCTGGCCAGAGTCGTCATTACCCCACGCCACGATCGAGCCGTCGGCTCGCAACGCCAGGGAGTGGGTGCTGCCCGCCGCCACCTGAGTGAACCCGGTTCCAAGCGGGGTGTTCATGACCTGGGGAGAGCCGACAAAGCCCCACGCCACGATCGAACCGTCGGAACGCAGCGCCAGGGAGTGCCCGCCGCTCCCCGCCACCTGAGTGAACCCGGTTCCGACCGGCGTGTTCGAGACCAGGCCACCGAGGTCACGTCCCCACGACACGATCGAACCGTCGGTGCGCAGCGCCAGGGAGTGCCACTCGCCCGCCGCCACCTGAGTGAACCCAGTCCCGACCGGGGTGTCCGAGACCTGGCCATAGTAGTCATAGCCCCACGAAACTATCGAACCGTCGGCCCGCAGCGCCAGAGAGTGCCTCCCGCCCGCCGCCACCTGAGTGAACCCGGTTCCGACCGGGGTATCCGAGACTTGCCCATACGCGTCCCAGCCCCACGCCCCGATCGAACCGTCGGCGCGCAGCGCCACGGAGTGCACGTTGCCCCCCGCCACCTGAGTGAACCTCCCCCCCTCTGGCGTCGCCCACACCAGATCATAGGCGTCACGCCCCCACGACACGATGCCCTGCTGAGCTCGAATCGTCGTCGGCAGCAACCCGGCGAGAACAAGTCCGAGGACCAGCAGTCTCCGGGACCAACCACGTTGCGAACCGTTCATGATCTGACTCTCCGCAGGAGGGGGCACAGCACAGTGCCGACTGCCGCCCCATGGCGATTCGCCGAGAAAGCCAAACGCATCAAGGGACGGCAGGGGCACGCCAGCCCACGACGCAGCGGAGCAGGAACGCCCGCCCATCCAAGAGCCGCGCTGATCCAGCACGAGCCCATGTCTCACGGGCGAGACGGCCCGGCACCGCAGCCTCGATCCAGGCAGGCGCCAGGGCACTGTAACTTATCTTCTGACCACAGGCTCG
>QNBX01000385.1 GCA_003644265.1 Planctomycetota bacterium | reverse complement strand
GGCCAAAGCCGACGAGCTCAAAGCGCGCATCGAGGCCGCCGGCTGGCGCATCATCGACTCCGGGAGCGCCTTCGAGCTGACCCCGAGACGGCCGGCCGACGTCGTCTTCGCGGACCAGACGCTCTACGGCGCGGTCGAATCGGTGCCGTCGCGGCTGGAGGAACCTGCCGTGAAGCCCGCCACGATCGTGGTGATGGCGGAACCTGGTGGCGCCTCGCCCGACGCAGCGCTCAGGAGCCTTGCCGCGAACCGTCCCGACGGCGGGGAGGTCGTGGTGGTGGCCGGGCGCGATGTCGCGGTCGCGGGACCGGCCGACGAGACCATCCGCACCGTCGAGCCTCTCAGCGCAGGCGACGCGCTCCAGGCCGCACTGCGGCGCGCCACCGGTGCCATCATCGTGGTCCTCGACCCAGAGCAGGTACCCAACGGCGACATCGTCAGCCCACTCATCGGCGCCCTCAGCGACCCCACCGTCGCCATGGCCGGGATCGAGGGGCTCCGATCGGTCGATCTGCATCGCTACCAACCAGCCGGAAACGGCGACGTCACGACCCTTCGGTCAGGCTGCTATGCGTTCCGTCGAGACGATGCCGTCGCGCGCGGCCCCATCGACGGTCGATTGCGGCTGCGCGGTAGCGTCGCTGCCTGGTGGGGCTTGACGCTGCGTGATGAAGGACCCGATGCTCCGCCGCGACGCGCTGTCGCGATCGACCTCCCACTGACCCGGCAGGACGACGCGCCCGTGCCCACTGACGATGACGCTCGTCGTGCGCGGCGGGATGGCTACCGCATCGCCGACGGTTTCCGCGAGCGTGACTGGCTGGCCAGCGACCAGCCACCAGAGGGGCGGCTCGTAGGTGATGGGGCTCATGGCGATGACGAGCACGATGACGCCGATGAGGGCGGCGACACCGCCCCAGCGTAGGGGCTTGCCTCGCGCATTCGGATCCGCTGCCGGCCCGGACAGTGAGGCGGCCTCCTGCGACGGTCTCGACCAGAACGTGCCCAGCGTGGCGCCGGCCGGCACCAGCAGGAACCCCAGCGCGGCACCGGCAAGGAGACCGCCGACGTGGGCTGCATTGTCGATTCCCGGGACACTGAAGCCGATGACCAGGTTGATACCGATGAGCATGCCGATCTGCATCGTCAGGTTGCGCGCGTTGCGCGTCAGCGCCGGTTTGTGCACGCGGTCCGCCACGATCAACGCACCGAAGAGGCCGAAGACCGCGCCGCTGGCACCGACCGCAAAGCTCGTCGACGTGGCGTAGCTGGCAGCGGAACCGGCCGCGGCACAGACGAGGTAGATGCTGAGGAAACGCCACGGCCCGTAGAGCGCCTCCACGATGGGACCGATGATCCAGAGCGCGTACATGTTGAACATGAGGTGGATGAACGAGCCGTGCACGAGGGCCACCGTCAGCAGGCGCCAGTACTCATGGTCGAAGTACATCGCACCCTTGTCCAGCCGCAGCAACTCCAGAAGGTCGCTGTCCTCGAATCCCGCCGTGAAGGTGATGATGGCGGTGATCGCGAGGATGCCGTAGGTGAGCAGCGGCTGTGGCCGCTCGCTGGCACGCGTACGACCGAAGGCCCGTTCGGCGCCGGTATCGTCGCCCAGCTCCTTGCTCAGCCAACCGACGCGTGACTGGATCTCAGCCTGTTCCGATGCCGGTGCGCGCTGGCCGGCTTCGCGATAGGCCCGGGCAGCACCAGCGAGATCGTTGCTGCGCACCCGCGCCATGGCCAGGGCCTTCCAGGCGCGCCAGGTGAGTTCATTCTCAGGCGCCTGGGTGGCAGAGAGCCAGGCCTGCACTGCGGCGGGCTCGTCATCGAGCCGGTAGCGGCACTCGGCCAATCCCAGCAACGCCGCCGTGTGCAGCGCCGGGTCGCTGTTGCCCACCACGCGGGCGAAGGTCCCCGCGGCGAGGTCCCAGTCGCTCTGCTCCGCCAGCACTTGGCCACGTTTGAGCAGGTCCGCCGCGACACTGCTGTCGAGGGGACCCGAGCGGCCCGGATCAGGAAACGAGGATGGTGCGGGGGCACCGCCCCAGCCGGAGGCAGCAGGGTCTGGCATCGCCTCTGACTCTACCCGGCTCGCGCCGATGTGGTCGCGAGCGGACCCACGCTCCCTACCAACCCGCTCATCACGGGGCCGTCAGCGACCGAGGTCAAGGGCCAGCTGGTCCTTCGCGGCAACCTTGGTGCGCTTGCTCCGGGTCGGTGCGGCGCGACCGGGGCGGGTGGGCCGGCTGACGCCCAGCGCCAGCAATGGTTCGCCCAGCTGCTCGGCCAGTCGCTCGGCGAGTGGCCACCAATCGTGGTTCTCGGTGATGCCCGACGCAGGCTGGACGATCAGTCGGTCGGACGGCACCAGATGTGGCAGCCGCGCGTCCAGGATGGCCTCGATCTCATCGCGGAACTCGTCGCTGGTGGAGCGCACGCCATCGGCGCGGATCTCGACATCGGGCGTCAGGCGCAGCACCAGGTCGTACGTGCCCGACCACTTCCGCACCAGCGGTTCGGCGTCGAACCTGTCCTCACCGCCCCCGGCACGCAGGTAGTAGGCGAAGTTGTCCATCACGCCGCGGTCGGTGACCAGGCATTCAGCCTTGCGGGACAGTTCGAGCTCGCGCCGGATCTGGGATGTGAGCACCCACAGCTGAGCCTCCGCGGTGGCACCCTCGTTGATGCCCAGCGGATTATCGCGGACGACCTCACGCGCGAACTCGACGGAGCGACCGGCACGCTGGATGACGCTCGCGAACGTCAGGGCAGCGGTCGTCTTGCG
>QNBX01000384.1 GCA_003644265.1 Planctomycetota bacterium | reverse complement strand
GGCGCGCCGGTGATTCCGGCCGTGGGCAGCCGCGGTCACGGCCTCGACGAGGTACTGGCCGCGGTGATCGAGGTGGTCGGCCACGACGGCGGCGATGGCCGCGACGGCCGCGGGCGAGAGCCGCGGGTGAATTTCGGCCCCGAGGTGGAAGCGCAGATCGACCTGCTGGTGGAACGGTTGACTGCGGCCGACAGTGGTCCGCCCGCAGGCCAACGCCGCTGGCACGCAGTGAAATTGCTGGAGCGCGATCACGAGGTGTTGGGCTCTTTCAGCGACAGCGAGGTCACAAGCAGCGCCGAGTCCGCGGCGGCCGCCCTCGACAACGACGGTCCGGGCACCAGTGACATCACGATCAGCCGCCAGCGCTACGCCTACATCGATACCGTCTGTCGCGGCGCCGTTCGCGGCACCGCCCGCTCCGGCGACGACCTCACCGACCGTATCGATCGCGTGGCCATGCACGCGTTCTGGGGCGTACCGGTCTTTCTGGGTCTTATGTACCTGGTGTTCAATCTCACGTTCACCCTGGGCGCACCACTGATGGGTGTCCTGGAGCTGGGCATCGGCTCGCTGGCGTCGACGGTGTCCGGCTGGTGGCCGGAGGGGGCGGACAGTCCGTTGCGCTCCCTGCTGATCGACGGGATCATCGGCGGCGTCGGCGGCGTGCTCGTCTTCCTGCCCAACATCGTGCTGCTGTTCCTGGCCATCGCCGTGCTCGAGGGCAGCGGCTACATGGCCCGCGCCGCCTTCGTGATGGACCGCTTCATGAGTCGCGTGGGCCTGCACGGCAAGAGCTTCATTCCCCTGCTGATCGGTTTCGGCTGCACGGTGCCCGCCATCTTGGCCACGCGCACCCTGGAAACCCGCCGCGACCGTCTGATCACCATGATGGTGCTGCCGCTCATGAGCTGCGGCGCCCGCTTGCCCATCTACGCGCTGATCATTCCCGCGTTCTTTCCCCAGCGCTGGCAGGGGCCGGTGCTCTGGTGCATCTACGTGGTGGGCATCGTGCTGGCGCTCGGGGTGGCGCGGCTCTTGAGACGATCGTTCTTCCGGGGCGAGACCACGCCGTTTCTCATGGAGCTGCCGCCTTACCGCATGCCCACGGCCGGCAGTTTGCTGGCGCAGATGTGGACCCGCTCCTGGCTCTACATGAAGAAGGCGGGCACGGTGATCCTCGGGGCGTCCATCATCCTCTGGGTGCTGACCAGCTACCCAAGACCGCCGGTGGAGGTGACACCTCAGGACGGAGCGGCCAGAGACGCCGCGGCCATGTCTTACTCCGTGGCCGGCCGGGTGGGTCGAGCCCTGGAGCCGGCGCTGGCGCCCATGGGTTTCGACTGGCGCATCGGCACGGCGCTCATCGGCGCGTTCGCCGCCAAGGAGGTCTTCGTGGCCCAGATGGGCATCGTGTTCGCGGTGGGTGAGGTCGACGAGACTTCAGACGCCTTGCGGGTGAGTTTGCGGCGGGCCTACAGTCCGCTGGTGGGATTCTGCATCATGCTCTTTGCGCTCATTGCCACGCCCTGCATGGCCACCGTGGCGGCGACGCGACAGGAGAGCGGTAGCTGGCGCTGGGCGCTGCTCCAGTTCTGGGGCTTGACGCTGCTGGCGTGGATCCTCACGGTCCTTGTTTATCAGGTCGGTGTCATGCTAGGGTTGAAATGATGTCTCTCGATATTGCTTTCACGGGGTTGATCGTCGCGGTGGCTGCAGCGTGGGCCGGTCGCCGTCTGTGGCGCTCCGCGCGGCGGCGTGCGGCGATGAATTCCACCGATGTCGGTTGCGGCGATCAGCCCGGCAGTTGCAACCACTGCCTGTTGGCCGGGAGCCCGCAGCGGCCGGCCGTGGGCCCTGATGACGAGTCGACCCCTTGCGAGAAGAGCACGACGGACGAATCTTGAGTCTGGTAACCCGACAGTGGCGCCTCACCTCGCTCACGCGGAGGACTCATGACCGACCAACTCGCCCCCGAACTTCTGGCGCGTATTCTCGAGGTGATGCCCCTCGGCATCCAGGCCAAGGACCCGCGCCAGGATCTGCGGTACGTGCTGTGGAACGAAGCCATGGCCGCCATGACCGGGATGTCCGCCGAGGATGTGCTCGGTCGCACCGACGACGAGATTTTCCCGCCCGAGATCGCCCGCATCCACAACGACGATGACCTCGAGGTTTGGTGCAACGGCCGCATGATTCGACGCGACGGCGAGGTCAGCCAGTTCTCCGCGCCGGGCCACGTGGTCAATGTCAGCAAGTTGCCGTTGCGCGGCGACGACGGCGAGGTCGCGCTGGTGTTGACCCTGGTGGAGGACGTCTCCGAGCAGCGGCGTCTCGAGCGTCAGGTTCTGCAGGCCCAGAAGATGGAAGCGGTGGGTCGGCTGGCCGGCGGCATCGCCCACGACTTCAACAACCTGCTGCAGGTGATCATGGGTTACGGCGAGATGCTGCGCGCCGACCTGCCCGACGGTAACGACCGCGACGATCTTGGCCGCATGCTCAAGGCGGGACGGCAGGCGGTGGGCCTGGTGAACCAGCTGCTGTCGTTCAGCCGCCAGGACCGCGCGCGCACCGAGCCGGTGAACCTCGAGAAGCTCATCGACCGACTCTACGAGGTCCTGCGACGAGTGCTCGGCGAAGAGGTCGATCTGGTGTGGCAGCCGGCCGGCCAGCTACCGCCGGTACTCGCCGATACGGAGCAGATCGAGAAGGTTTTACTGGACCTCTGCGTGAACGCCCGCAACGCCATGCCGGGCGGCGGCACGATTACCATGAGCACTGCTCACGGCGAGCT
>QNBX01000383.1 GCA_003644265.1 Planctomycetota bacterium | reverse complement strand
GTCGAACATCGCGCGCGTGCCGGCCGCCCGGGCCGGCAGGTCCTCCGCCTGAAGCAGCCGGCTGGCGGGGAAGAGCAGCAGCGCCAGGATGCCCGCATGCAGCGCGGCTCGCCCCACGGCGGCCGCCGGGCGGAATGGGGGTCGGGCGGGGCGGAGCGGGCAACGCGACATGGTCGCATTATGCACATCCCGGCAGCGCGCGGAACGGGCATCAGGACGAGTAACCGTTCACCGGCTCAGAGTCAATCCGCCCTCCGCTGTTGCGCGCGAGGTCAGTGGACGTCCGCTGGCCGCCAAAGAGTACCGATTCCGCGCAAGAGGACTGCGCCCGCAGGCGGGAGCGGGGCTGTCCGCCCGGGATCGGGTCGTTGGGACGAAGGCAGCGTGCCGCCATCGGCGACGACTCGTAACCTTCTACTCAAGGAGCCGATGGCGGTGCGCGGCCGAGTATCCAGCGAGCAGCCCCTTCGCGCGGGAGGACCCCTGAACGCTTACCATGACGAAAGCGAAACGCCGTACCATGTGCCTCCTTCGAGGAACCGAACGGAGCTACTCGATGACCGATGGCGTCACTGCGCAACCGACCGACCGCGTCCTCAAGAAAGACTTCCGGGAGGGCTATGAGGGTCCTGTGAAGGCCCCCACCGGAACGAAGATCAAGGCCGCCTCCTGGCTGCTGGAGGCGCCGCGGCGCATGCTGCTGAACAACCTCGATCCGGAGGTAGCCGAAGCCCCCGATCAGTTGGTCGTGTATGGAGGCACTGGTCGTGCGGCCCGCTCGTGGCCGGCTCTCCGCGCCATGCTCCACAGCCTCGAGACCATGCGGCCGGACGAGACCCTCTGCGTCCAGAGCGGGAAACCCGTCTCGATCTTCCGCACCCATGAGGACGCGCCGCGCGTCCTCATCGCCAACAGCAACCTGGTCCCCAAGTGGGCGACCCGGGACGAGCACGCCCGCTTGGAGGGACTCGGCCTGACGATGTTCGGTCAGATGACCGCGGGATCCTGGATCTACATCGGCAGCCAGGGCATCGTCCAGGGCACGTTCGAGACCTTCGCCGCGTGTGGACGCACGCATTTCAATGGTGACCTCGTCGGCGAACTGGTCGTCTCGGGTGGTCTGGGCGGCATGGGGGGCGCCCAGCCGCTTGCCGCGACCATGGCGGGGGCCACCTTCCTCGGCGCCGATGTGGACGGCACACGCATCGACAAGCGACTCGCCTCCGGCTACATCGATCAGCGCATTGACGACATGGACGCGGCGATCGATGCCGCCGTCGAAGCCACCTCGGCGTGCAACTCCATCTCCATCGGTGTCTGCTGCAACGTAATCGATCTGCTCGAGCGCATGATCGAACGCAACATCACCCCGGGCATTCTCACCGACCAGACCAGCGCCCATGACCCCATCTACGGCTACGTGCCGCAGGGACTGACACTGGCCGAGGCGGAGGTCATGCGCGAGGCCGACCCGAAGGGGTATGAGAAGCGCTCGCTGGCGGGGATGAGCCAGCACATCGACCTGATGCTCGAACTCAAGAGCCGCGGGGCAGTCACCTTCGACTACGGCAACAACCTGCGCGGCGGGGCGGCGGAGGGTGGCCATACCCATCCCTTCGACATCGAGGGATTCGTCCCGCTCTACATCCGGCCGCTCTTCTGCCTGGGCAAGGGCCCCTTCCGCTGGGTCGCGCTCTCAGGCGATCCGGCTGACATCTACCGCACGGACGAGCTGGTCCTCGAGATGTTCGGCCAGGACTCCTACATGGAGCAGTGGATCCATCTGGCCCGGGAGAAGATCCAGTTCCAGGGCCTGCCGGCCCGGATCTGCTGGCTCGGCTACGGCGAGCGGGCCCGCTTCGGACTCGCGCTCAACGAGCTTGTGGCCAACGGCGAACTCAAGGCCCCGATCGTCATCGGCCGAGACCACCTCGACGCCGGCAGTGTGGCCAGCCCCGCACGCGAGACGGAGGGCATGCTGGACGGCTCGGACGCCATTGCCGACTGGCCCCTGCTCAACGCGATGCTCAACACCGCCGCCGGCGCCACGTGGGTCTCGCTCCACCACGGCGGCGGGGTCGGCATCGGCAACTCGATCCACGCCGGAATGGTCGTGGTAGCTGACGGCACCGAGGCCGCGGCGCGCCGAATCGAACGTGTACTCACGACGGACCCCGGCATGGGCGTCGTGCGTCACGTCGATGCCGGTTACCCCGCAGCCCGCGCATTCGCCAGGAACAACGGCATCCAAACACCGATGCCCGAGTAAGACCGCTGGTCGAGGCAGCCGAGACTGGCTGTCGCGACAGATGATTCCAATAGATGGTCCCCGCAGGGCGGACCGAACAGGAGCACGCATGGCAAAGAAGAGGACCGCTGACACCCTCCTCCTGCAAGCGGCACAGGTCGTTACGCTGGACGCCATCGAGGACGGGCCCAAGGCAGGCGCCGTCGCGATGAACGACCTGCGGGTCGTCCCTGACGGAGGCATCGCGATCCGCAAGGGCAAGATCGTCGCCATCGGACCGAGCAAGGAGATCGCCTCCGCCTACGAGGCCCCCAAGCGCATCTCGTGTCGCGGCCGCACCATCCTGCCGGGCTTCGTGGATGCCCACACCCACCCTGTTTTCGCCCGCTCCCGGGTCGAGGAGTTCGCCCAGCGCTGCCGGGGCGCGGACTATCAGGAGATTCTCGCCGCAGGGGGCGGCATCCATGCCTCCGCCCAGGCGGTGCGAGAGTGTTCGCTCCTCGAGTTGACCGAGGGCGTCCGCGGACGCCTGGACCGGATGCTGCTG
>QNBX01000382.1 GCA_003644265.1 Planctomycetota bacterium | reverse complement strand
GTCCTCGCGCTGACCTCTCTGGCGGCCACGGCGCCGGCTCAGGCCGTCAGCTTCACACCTCTGGGCCCGGGCACGTTCGCCTACGCCATGAGCGACAACGGCGAGTTCATCGCGGGCTCCGGACTCGACGGCTTCATCTGGACGGAGCTCGGTGGACTGCAGACGGGCTTGGGCACGGACTTCTCTGTCGCCGGCATCAGCGCAGACGGCAGCACGGTCGTGGGCCGCGGGGACAACGCTGGCCCCGACGAGGCGGCCTACTGGAGCGTCATCGATGGCTACCACCTGCTTGGCAACGCAGGCGGCGCGAGCGGCTGCCCCGACCTGGGCGGCCTGGACGACGTCTCCGCCGATGGCAACACGGGCGTGGGCATCAGCTGGCAGGGCTGCAGGACCAGCCCCCAGCGCTGGACAAAGGGCGCGGGGCTGACGCTCATGGCCAAGCAGGACCCGAACTCGAGCGCCAGGGCTATCTGCGTCTCGGGCGACGGGCTGGTCTCCGGGGGCTGGGACCGCGGCTTCTCGACCGGATCGGGCAGCTCCAATCGGGCGGCGCTCTGGTTGGACGACAACACGCAGGCGTTCCCGTGCGTCACACCGAGCAACCCGACCGGGCGCGGCGAGATCCTCGCGATCAACTCCGACGGCAGCGTCTTCGGTGGGATGACGCTCACCAGCACGGGCTTCAGGGCGTTTCGTTCCACACCCGGCGACCTCCTGGAGATCCTTCCCACCGTGCCCAGCCTGGGGACGGGAGGCAGCTACCGCGTCACGGCCCTGTCCGAGGACGGCAGCGTCGCCGTGGGCTATTTCTCGGTTTTGACAACGGTCGTCCCCGTGATCTGGCTCCCGGGTCAGGCGCCCCAGACGATCCTCGAGCTGCTGGCGGCAGATGGCATCACGGTCGACGCGGGCACATTCATGCGGACCGTCACGGCCATCTCCGCCGATGGAAGCCGCATGTGCGGCTGGGGCTTCGGCGGCGGGAGCTGGCTGATCGAGCTCAACTTCGTGTGGCAGGACCTGGGCCACGCCCTGGCCGGCACCAACGGGGAGCCCGCGCTGACGCCAACGGGCTCCCTCAATCCAGGCAGCCTGTTCAGCCTCGAGCTGAGCAACGCGCTCGGCAACGCGCCGGTCTGGATCATCATCGGGCTGTCGCAGATCAACGCTCCGCTCAAGGGCGGCGTGCTCGTGCCCAGCCCGGACCTGCTGCTCCCCGGCTTCAGCACCGACGCCGCGGGCAACCTCGCCGTGTCCTCCGGTTGGCCGCCAGGCGTTCCGTCCGGCTTCGTGACCTACCTCCAGGAGTGGATCGTCGATCCTGCCGGGCCGCAGAACGTCGCCGCCAGCAACGCCGTGGCCGGAACCGCTCCGTAGCAGCCTGTAGCGGGAGTGCCCCGCGACAAGACAACACCCTCGGCACCCGGCACCGCCCTGCGACGTGGCCGGGTGCCGCGCGTTTTGGGTTCAGCTGTTTAGCTCAGTGACCGGAGTGACCGGAGTGACCGGAGTGACCGGAGCGACCGGAGCGACCGGAGCGACCGGAGCGACCAAGGCGACCAAGGCGACCGAGGCGGCCGGGTCGGAGGGTCGGAGGGTCGGAGGGGCGGGGGCCGTCGCAGATCGCGCACTCGCTATGCTCTCGCCTGCACGCGAGCTGGCGACCAAGCACCAAGCGAGGTGGCTGAGCGCGCAGAGACTCGACCGCACCAGCCCGACAGAGGACAACCCATGCCCCCCGCCCGCACCCAAGCGTTGCTCGAGCTGCTGTCCGCGCCCCTGGCGGCGCTCGAGGGCCTCGACCTGTCGGACAGCGACGCCGCCCGTGCCGAGTTGGAGCGCCGCTACCCCCATGACGGCGACGAGGCCCAGACGTTGCACGCGGCACTGGCCGAGGCCGTGGCACAGGGCGTCATCTGCGACCGCGGCAACGACGCCATCCGCTACAGCCGCCTGAGCAAGGCCTGCGACGAGACCCGCGACCACTCCGTCGACTTCGTCTGGATGACGGGCCCCGGCATCAACCACCGCCACCCGCGCGGCGAGGTCAACCTGTGCTTCGCGGTGGACGGCGAGCCGCGCTTCGACGGCGCGCCCGCCGGCTGGATCGTGTTCGCGCCCGACAGCGCGCACGTCCCCACCGTCAGCGGCGGTCGCATGCTGATCGTGTACTTCTTGCCCGGCGGCGAGGTGGAGTGGATCAACGCCGGCAAGGCCTGAACAGGAGCGCCCACCATGCTGTCGCCGTTGCCCACCGGACTGCTGACCCTGCCTGCTCCGCGCGCCGTACCGGTCGCGTTGCTCATCGCGGTTCTCGCTGTGCCTGCCGTGCCCGCTGTGGCGACCGTGGCGACCGCCCCGCTGGCTCAGGACACAGCCTCCGCGCGCGCCTGGCAACAGCTTGAGCCCTACATCGCGCCGGACTTCGAGGCCTACTTCCCCGATGACGCCGAGGGCGGCCGGCTGCTGGACGAGCACTTCGACGCCAACACCCTGCGCGGGCTGGATGACGAGCAGTTCCTGGCCGTCATCCGCGCGGGCCTGCGACGCACCAGCAAGCACCGCACGACGCTCCTGTCCTCCGTCGGCAACCGTTGCATCTGGGGGCAGGAGCCCCAGCACCCCGACGCCATCGAGCTGTGCTACCACGCCGCCGATTTCCGCGAGCAGGCCCAGCGCTACGGCTGCCGCCACTACGCGGTCTACTTCGGCCTCTCGGTGGTGACCCGCAAGACGCCCGCGATCCTGCGCACCCTGGCCGAGCTGTGCGTCGCCATCGATGACCCCAACGACATCGG
>QNBX01000381.1 GCA_003644265.1 Planctomycetota bacterium | reverse complement strand
TGGGCAAGACTTTTCGCTTCGTAGCAAACCTGCCGCTTACGCAGTTTTACAAGGTGGCGGTGGACTACGACAAGCCGTTCTACAACATCTATGGCGGCACCCAGGACAACAATACCCAGGGCGGCCCCTCGCGCACGGATAATGTAAACGGTATCCGCAACAGCGACTGGTTCATCACGCTGTTCGCTGACGGCCATCAGCCTGCAGTGGATCCCACCGATCCGGATATCGTGTACTCGGAGTGGCAGCAGGGTAACCTGGTTCGTTACGACCGCAAGAGCGGTGAAGTGATTTACATCCAGCCGCAACCCGCAGCGGATGAGGAAACGGATCGGTTCAACTGGGACGCACCAATCCTGATCAGCCCCCACAACCCGGCCCGGCTGTATTTCGCCAGCCAGCGTGTCTGGCGCTCGGATGACCGTGGCGATAGCTGGACAGCCATCAGTGGCGACCTGTCCCACGGCAACGACCGGCTCACTGAACCGATGATGGGACGCGTATGGAGTTACGACTCATCCTGGGACCTGATGGCCATGTCCAAGTACGGCACCATTACCTCGCTTTCAGAATCTCCCGTGGTGGAAGGCCTGTTGTATGCCGGAACCGATGACGGCCGAATCCAGGTCAGCGAAAACGGCGGTGAAAACTGGCGCATAGTCGAGCGGTTGCCGGATGTTCCCGACCATTTCTTTGTCAACGACATCAAGGCCGACCTGCACGATGCCAATACCGTGTACGTTGTTGTCGACGACCATAAGTCCGGTGATTTTTCACCCTACGTTCTCAAGAGCACAAACCGCGGCGGCACCTGGACCAGCATCTCTGAAAGCTTGCCCGAACGCCATGTGGTCTGGCGAATCGTGCAAGACCATGTCAATCCGGCTTTGCTTTTCGTCGGGACCGAATTCGGCGTGTTTTTCACCATCAACGGCGGTAGCAAGTGGGTGAAACTCGGCGGCGGCGCACCAACCATTTCATTCCGGGACCTGGTCATCCAGAAGCGTGAAAATGACCTGGTTGCCGCCTCCTTTGGCCGTGGTTTCTGGATTCTGGACGACTACACTCCCTTGCGGGAGATCACGGAAGACCAGTTGAAAAACGAGGCCGTCCTGTTCCCCGTCAGAGACGCCTCCTGGTATATCCAGAAAATGCCCCTTGGTAATTTCGATGACAACGGAAAAGCCAGCCAGGGCGATGCCTTTTTCCTTGCTCCCAATCCACCGTTTGGCGCTGTATTTACCTATTACCTGAGCGACGGGCTGCGAACCGCTCAGGAGCAACGGCGTGAATCGGAGAAAGAACTGGAGGCAAGTGGCGGGGACACCGCCTACCCGGGTTGGAAGGCACTCAGGGATGAAGAAATTGAGGAGTCGCCGGCAATCATATTGACCGTGAGCGACTCCAGCGGCAAAGTGATTCGGCGGATCGAAGGACCGGTGGGCGCTGGATTCCACCGCGTTGCCTGGGATCTGAGATACCCCTTGTCTTCTCCCTGGAAGCCCGACACCGCGGAGCCGGCCTACATTGTGATACCCGGTCCCCTGGCAGCCCCCGGTAGCTACCGGGTGAGTCTGTCAAAACGGGTAAACGGCCAATTGAGCCAGCTGGGCGCGGGGCAGTCATTTGAAGTGAATCCCATCGGAGAACGTGGCTACCCCGGCGCGACAACGGAAGAAACTGTGGCTTTTGCCACCCAGTTGGATGATTTCAGCAGACAACTAACCGGCGCCGGCTCGGCCGTCAAAACACTACTGGTCGAAATCGGGGCGATCAAGGACACGCTGCTGCGTTCCAGCGCGGCAGATGCCCTGCGTAATCAGGCCCGGTCTATCGAACTGGAGCTGCTGGGCATCCAACAGAAAATCACCGGCAACGAGGCTCGCGGCCTGTACGGGGATGAAGGTCCCGTTTCCATCAGCCGTCGGCTGGAAGTAGCCATGATGGGAACGTTCCGGTCAACTTATGGACCAACCCCAACGCACTTGCGGTCGGTGGAAATTGCGGAACTGGAGTTTGCCAATATCAAATCCAGCCTGCGGAGAATCAGTGAAGTCGAAATGCCGGCCTTACGCGCGGAACTGAATAAAGCCGGCGTGCCCTGGACACCCGGAAGAGGCGTTCCTGGCCAGGATTAGAATTAATGTCGATATTCCCAGGGGGGCGGTTTCCCGCCCCCGTTTTTTTAATATTTTGGGCGCTTGCACCATCCCTGGCCTCCGCTGAAGCCGGGGATGAGGAAATGGAATCGACCCGGCTGATGGAGTCCATTGTTGTCACCGCAACCCGAACCCAGGAGTCGATACTCGATGTTGCCGAGGCCGTATCTGTTGTCGGCGCTGAAGAAATCAACAGGCTGGCTCCGGATGTACTGGCGGAAATGCTGCGTGGCGTACCGGGCGCTTTTTTTCAGCAGACGACTCCGGGCCAGGGCATACCCATCATTCGTGGGCTTAAAGGTTCCCAGGTCCTTCACCTGGTCGACGGCATGCGGCTCAACAACGCTTTTTTCCGTAATGCGCCTAACCAGTACCTTGGCCTGGTTGACGCCTACGCCACCGATCGAACTGAAATCATCCGGGGCTCCGCACCCTCTCTTTACGGAGCGGATGCAATGGGCGGTGTGCTCCAGGTCCTGACTGCAGAACCGGATTTCGACACGGATCAGTGGAATAGCGAAGGTCGATTTTACGGTACCTACAACAGCGTCGATTCCAGCCTGATCGGCCGCGTGGCTGCAGCCACGGGCCGCAATGGCAACGTGCTGTCTGCCGGCATAACTTACCAGCATCACGGCGATCG
>QNBX01000380.1 GCA_003644265.1 Planctomycetota bacterium | reverse complement strand
GGTCGGAGTATGCTGCGGACCTGAGAGGGTCTCGCCGCGGCCAGCCCGCTCCTCGGCCCTCCCGCTGACCGACGAAGCCGCTTGATGGACAAGATGCGAGGGGGGGGCATGCTGACTGCTGCTGTTGCGCTCGAAGGCCGCAGGCGAGGTTGGCGCTCGAGCGCTCCGGCTCTGAGCGTCCTCGGGGCCTTGATGGTGTACGTCTGGCTGCTGTTCCACTCCTGCATCTGGGTCTACATCACCTGGCAGGTCCCCGAGGAGCGTCCCCACACGTTCGTGGGGCTCGAATCGCTCGGGAACACGTTGGCGCTCGGCAATGCGCTCTGGGCGCTGCTCCTGGTTGCGAAGCTGGTTGAAGTCATCCGAGGTCCCCGCCATGCGCGCAGAGGCAGCTTGGCGCCACTCCTGATGGCGCTCCTCGTCGTGGCGATGCTCCAGAAGTTCGCCCTCGTGATCATGGAGGTCGCACAGTGGTGAGCGGCAGCATGCCAGCTGTCGCGGCGGATGGGCCGTTGGCGGCCCCGTGCGCCAGCCACACGTGAGGGTTGATGATGAATGAGATCTTGCACGCTTGGCCCGCGGTGGCGCCGATCAGCGTCCGTGGGAGCTTCGCCGGGCTGCCACGCGGGCCTCGCTAGGGCCGACACGTCAGCGCGCGAGCTGTCCACGCGAGCAGCACGCCCGGGCGACTTCGGGCTCGGGGAGCATGCCTCGTTGGTCAGCGTGGGTAGCAGAGGTGGGATTCGATCTCGCCCGCGCGGCCAGATGACTGGGTTCCTGCGATCCTGGGCTCAGTGTTCGTGTCCTGGGCGTTTATGGAGTTGCCTTGATTCCAGCCCGCCTCGCGATCTGTACGCAGTCGATCCCGTCCCCCGGCCAAGAGGTCCTACGACGTGGATCAGCGCCGCGTTTTTTTGGGTTAGTTCGTGTTGCAGGGGCGTCGATCAGCTTCCTGTTCGTCTTCCAGTCGGTGCACGCGATCAGCCCTGCGATCACGATCGTGACGTCGCCGACATCTGGGCGGGCATGTGCTCTTCGGCGCCAACGGAGGATCCAGGATCTGGCCTGCGCGACCAGCCAAGCAGTCCGTAGTCAGGCCATGGTCGGGCCGCGCAGTTGTGGAATGCACGGCCGTGACATGTGCAACATAGGCGCGCTGAGGACAGGGCGCAGCGAGCTCGCCTTCAGCCACTCGCCGATCGGCGCAGTCGTCAGGGCAATGAGGGAGAAGGAGGCAGGGAGATGAACCGTGCACGTGGCCCACACACGTCTGGTCGTCGAGTGTCGGCGCTCGGAGAGAGGCCGGTCCTCACCAGCGCGGGTGCTCCCGCGCCCATGTCCACAAGCCTGGGACTCCATCCTCTATCGAGGCGCGCATGAAGATCATCGTCGCCGGTGCTTCCGACGGGATCGGCAGGGACGTGGACCTGGCGCTGTCCTGGCGCCACGAGACCGTCCGGGTCGGCCGACGAAGCGGCGACGTGCGGTGTGACGACACCGACGCCGACTCTGTCCGCCGCATGTTCCATCAGATTGGGCAGTTCGACGCCCTGGTCTCGGTGGTTGGTGGTGACAGCGCCTTCGGTGCGTTCCAGGAGCTCGAACCCGAGCAGGACAGGCACGGCTTCGAGCGCAAGTTGCTGGCCCAGGTCGAGCTGCTCAAACAGGGCCAGTGCTCGATCCGGGACAACGGATCGTTCGTGTTCACGAGCGGCCTGCCGAGTCACCATCCAGGCCCGGCGGACATCGCCACGGGGCCAGGGAACAGCGCGGTTGACGCCTTGGTGGAGAGCGCCGCGGCGCTGCTGCCCCGCGGTCTACGCCTCAACGTCGTGAGCCCTGCGCCTGGAGTGGAGCCGGGGCACGGGGGCGCGGGCTTGGTCACGGCCGCAGAGGCGGCTCAGGCGTACGTCATGGCAGTGGAAGGCAAGATGACGGGCCAGGTCTTACGCGTGTGTGGCGGCCTACACGTGGCATTGGAGTCGGCGTCACAAGTGCCCGTCCTGGCGCACGCCCGGCAGGATCAGGCGGGCCTCTACGAGGACCCGGTCAGCGCAGCGCTCTCATCGCGCCCCCGCTCGATCTGACCGGCAGGCCTGCGGAGAGAGCGTGAGGATCCTGGCCTTGGCTTGTCTCGGAGCAGCGGCTCTCTGTGTGTTCGGGTTTCTCGCGACGTTTGAGCCGCTCGAACGCAGCGTGCAGCTCGCCTGGCGGAGAGCGTATTTCGCCGCAGGCGTCGCGGCTCTGGCGGGCATGGTCTGGGCGCTGAACAAGGATCGCACGCGCCGCAGGCGCGCGGGCAGCGACGGGTCGACGGGGGCCTCATCCCATCCGCCGACGAACGCGCCCTGAGCTTCGCAGCGCGGGTAGGCGCCACCTCCCCTGCGGATGCCACGGAACTGCGAGCCCCGCACCGGGAGCGCGTGCCGAGTGGCGGCGCCGCTGCTGCGCGGCGCCACCACCCGGCAGGGGCAGGCGACTACGGGACCTTCCCCATGATCGTGTTCGACAGGGCCCTGTTGTGAATGGCCGCGGTGTCCAGGAGTGCCCACTGCAGCCAGATCTCCGCGCCGCTGGGATAGCCCGTGGCGGGGACGTCGTGGGTCAAGACGAGCTCGCCCGTCGGACTGGTCTGGAACGGTCCCAGCCAGGCCAGGACCGGGCCGGGCAGGAGCTCGCCACCCCAGAGCGACACGGGCGCGCTCGCCACCCCGTAGAAGAGGTAAGCCGGCGCTGACGGTGCAGCATGGCTCAGGTCGATGACGTTGTGGCTGCCGGCGGCGAGGGTGCCCATGCCAACCAG
>QNBX01000379.1 GCA_003644265.1 Planctomycetota bacterium | reverse complement strand
TGCCGACGCCGGTGCGGTCGGGCTCAAGGATGAGAGTGGCATCTGCCTGCGCTGCGGCGCCCCGGTCGACCTGCCTGGCGATCGCGCCGACCTTCCGGGCAAGAAACTCCCCGGCGGTGAGCCGAACCCTGCCGCCCTCGCCCCGTCAGGCAAGCGTCGTACCTCGACGAAGGGCCGCAAGTCGAGCACGAAATCGGGCACTCGCAAACGCAAGACCACCAAGCCCAAGACCAGCGCCGAGCCCGACGACGACGGCAGCTGATGACTGGTGGGTGTGGCAGGGCACGACGATGAGCGTGGGGGGTGGTCGCGACAGTGCTTCGGCTGCGACGGCCTTCATGGCTTCGCTCGATGCCCGGGATGCCTCGCCCCACACCAAGCGGGCGTATCGCACCGCGGTGGGCCAATTCCTGACCTGGCTGAGCGGCGTCGACGGCATCGACTGGACTCGGCCACCGCGCCGCACCCTGCGCGCCTACCTCGCCGAGTTGGACGGTCGCGGTCTCTCGCGCTCGACCATCAGCAGCCGTATCGCCGCGCTGCGCTCGTTCTACCGTTTCGCACGGCGCCAGGGCTGGGTCGCGGGCGACCCCTGGGCAGCCATCGTCACGCCGCGCCGCTCATCGCGCCTGCCTCGTGTGATGGAGGTCGACGACGTGGAACGGCTCCTCGACGTCATTCCGGGCTCGGCCGGGCATGCGGTCGGCATTGTCCCAGGGGCAGGTATCCCCGAAGCACTGGAGCTGCGAGACCGGGCCATCGTCGAGTGCACCTACGCGGCTGGCTTGCGCATCAGCGAGATCGCCGCTGCCACGGTGTCCGACCTGGACCTCTCCCACGGTGAGATCCGTGTCCTGGGCAAGGGCCGCAAGGAGCGCATCGGGATGCTCGGGGCTCCGGCCCGCGACGCTCTCGCTACCTACCTCGACAACGGACGGCCACTCCTGGCCGCGGGCGGTGATGGCGGTGATGACGGGCTCTTCCTGAGCACTCGCGGTCGTACCCTCGGCCCTCGCGGCGTACGCAAGCGCATCGACCGCCTCGTTCGTCGCGCCGGCCTGCCCGAGCACACCACGCCACATACGTTGCGCCATTCCTTCGCCACGCACCTGCTCGAAGGCGGCGCCGACCTCCGTGTGGTGCAGGAGCTACTGGGCCACTCCAGCCTCGCGACGACGCAGATCTACACCCACGTCAGTCCCGGCCGCCTGCAGTCCAGCTACCGCGCCGCCCATCCGCGCGCCACCGCTGAGGGTGCTGTCGAGGCGACGACCGACGATGAGGGCGACGACCGACCGTGAGCAGCGGAACGCTCGCGCGCGCCGGCCTCGTGGTGACCGGCGCCTTCCTCGCCTCGCGTGTACTGGGCTGGTTGCGCATCGTCGTACTGGGCAACCTCTTCGGGGAGCACATCGAGGAGCTCGACGCCTACTTCGCCGCCTTCCGCATCCCCGACCTGATGTTCGAGCTGGTGGCCGCCGGTGCCATCACCTCAGCCCTGATCCCGGTGCTGTCGGGACTCATCTCTGGGGGCGAACGCGATCGTGCCTGGCGCGTGGCCTCGACCATCATCAACCTGATGCTGGCGGTGCTCATCGCGCTGGCACTCATCCTCGCGGTCTTCGCACCCTCGATCGTACCGCTGCTGGTGCCGGGCTTCGAGGAGCTCACCGTCGAGCTCACCGTCGAGCTGACGCGGCTGATGCTCATCGCACCCATCTTCCTCGCCACCGGCGCCATCGTCACGGCCATCCTTCAGACGCAGGACCGCTTCGGTGTGACCGCGCTGGCGCCGGTCGTCTACAACGCCAGCATCATCGGTGGTGCGCTACTGCTGAGCCCGGCACTGGGCATCTACGGCGTGGCGGTCGGTGTCGTCATCGGTGCCATGGGCCACCTGTTGGTGCAGCTGCCGGCCCTGCGCGGCCGCTTCCACTACTCGTTCAGGGCGGACCCGAGCGATCCTGCCGCGCGCCAGACGTTCTGGCTGATGCTGCCGCGCGCCATCGGTATGGGCGCCAACCAGATCACCTTCCTCGTCAATACGGCACTCGCCAGCACCGTCGGGCCCGGTGCAGTGGTGAGCTACACCGTCGCCTTCAGCGTGCTGCAGATCCCCCTCGGGGTCATCGCCCTGCCCATCGGCATCGTGTTGCTGCCGTCGATGTCGCGGGCGCTCGCAGCCGGCCGGGAGGCCGAGTTCGGCTCGATGGTCGTGCAAGCGCTGCGCCTGTTGCTATGGCTCATGGCCTTCGTCGCTGCGGTCGGGATCGTGGCCCGCGAGGAGATCGTGGATCTGCTCTTCGGGTGGGGCTTCGACGATGCCGCGTTGGCGGCTACGGCTGCGGCGCTGGGAATCTTCCTGTTGGGCCTGCCGGCGCACTCGATGAACGTCATCCTCGCCCGCGCCTTCTACAGCGGCAAGGACACCATCACACCGGTGACCGTGGCCATCGTCTCGGTGGGAGTCAACGTGGCCATCTCCATCGCCGCGGTCGGCAGCCTGGGCATCAGCGGCCTCGCTCTGGGCATCGCGCTGGGTGCCTGGTTCGAGGCCACCACGCTGGCCATCCTGCTGCACCGGCGCCATGCCAGCGTACACATCGGGCCGGTCGTCAAGGGTGGCGCCCTCTCGCTGCTCGGCGCGGTGATGGCGGCACTCGCGGCAGCCGCTGTACTGGCGCTCGACCTCCCGCCTGCGGACCTTTCGCGCGTCGCGGGCCTGATCATCGAGCTGACCCTGATGGGCGGCGCTGGCCTGGCCGTCTACCTCCTGTACAGTCGAGTGGTGCGTCTCCCCGAGCTCTCACGCGCCCTCGGCCTGCTGCGATCGGCCATTCGC
>QNBX01000378.1 GCA_003644265.1 Planctomycetota bacterium | reverse complement strand
GCTTCGTGCCACTCGATCATCCTGATCGCAACTGGACCGGCGCGCGGCGGGATTGGCTCGAGGCCGACGGTGGGACCGGGATCCCCCTGACGCAACTGCATCCCATCCCGGTCGACGCCGCTATCGAGGGCGGTCGCGACGTCACGTGGGCAGCCGAGCGCTACTCCGAGGAGCTCGAGCGAGTCCTGCCGCGGCGGGCTGGCGCGGTGGCCTTCGACGTCGTGCTGCTGGGCATGGGTGGCGACGGCCACATCCTCTCGGCGTTCCCGGGCACGCCGGCCATCGCCGAGGAGCACGTCCCAGCACTGGCAGTGGCGGCACCGACGCTCATCGAGCCGCACCTGCCGCGCGTGACGCTGGCGCCGTTCCTGCTGCGTGCCGCCGGCGGCATCGTGGTCATGGTTCCCGGAGCCGGCAAGGCCGACACCGTGGCCGACTGCCTCACCTCCCCCCCCGACCCTGGGCGCTTACCCGCCCAGCTGGCCATCCGCCCCACCGCCGTGTGGCTCCTGGAGCCCGGTAGCGCCACAAGCCTCTAACTCCTGTTGCTCGCATGTCACGGTGATTGCGCGATACTCGGGTGCATGGCAGCGGAAAAGCAAGGAACCCGAAACGATGCCCGGTTGCGCATCGGTGAGGCCGCCAAACAGCTCGGGGTCAGCCCCGACACGTTGCGTCGCTGGGCCGAGGCCGGTCGCATCGAGGTGGAGCTGACGCCGGGCGGACAGCGCACGGTCAGCCAGGCCGATGTCTCGCGACTAGCTGCCGAACGGCGCCGCGAAGGTGCAGAACGGCCGATCGTGGCGCAGTCGGCGCGTAATCGCTTCGCCGGCACCGTCACCCGCGTCGAGCGCGATGGCGTGGCGGCCGTGGTGGAAGTGCAGGCCGGCCCGCACCGGCTGGTGAGCCTGATGACGCGCGAGGCATCCGAGGAGCTCGATCTGCAACCCGGCGACGAGGTCGTCTGTGTGGTCAAGGCCACCGATGTCATCGTGGAAGTGCCATCGAGCTGAGCGCCGCCGGGCGCCCTCGATGGGGTGCGCGGTGGATGGCAGGGCTCCTGATCGTGGCGGCTATCACGGCGTGTTCGCCGTCGACGCAGTCGGACGATTCCGACCTCACCATCTTCGCCGCGGCCTCGCTGCGGGATGTCTTCGTCGACCTCGAGGCAGCCTGGCTGACGACCCACCCGGACACGTCACTGACCCTCGCCCACGAGGCCTCCAACGTCCTGGCCGCGCAGATCAGCGAGGGCGCGCCCGCCGACGTCTTCGTCTCGGCTGACACCGAGCGGCCGCAGCAGCTGCTCGAGGCTCACCTCGTCGCGGCTGAGCCGGTCCCCTTTGCCGGCAACCGTGTGGCGCTGGTCGTGCCGACCGAGGGTGACCGCGTGCAGTCTCCGGCCGACCTGGCCGAACCGGGGGTGCGCATCGTGGCCGCCGGTCGCGGCGTGCCCATCACCCGCTATACCGACGAAGCGCTGGCACAGCTGGCGCTGACGATGCCCGACCCCGAGGCCTTCGCCGCCGCTGTGTCATCCAACATCGTCTCGCGCGAGGACAACGTCCGCGCCGCGCTGGCCAAGGTCGAGCTTGGCGAGGGCGATGCCGCGATCGTCTTTCGCACCGACGCCATGAGCTCCGACCGCGTCCGTGAGATCCCCCTTCCGGCGGTGATCGATATCACCGCCGAGTACGCCGTCGTGCAGGTCAGCGACCGAGGCACGGCGGCCGACCTCGTCGAGTGGCTCGGAGGACCCGAGGCGTCGGATGTCATCGAGGCCGCCGGCTTCGAGGTCGTGCACCCGTGACCAGCTCCCCCTTCGCGCGGTCATCGGCGCCACGCCACCGTTCCTGGTCGCACAAGCCTTCGATCTGGGTCGTCGCGCTGGCGGTCGTCGGCCTGGCCTTCCTGGCGCTGCCGATCGTGGCGCTGCTGATCCGCGCCATCGAATCGGGCGCTCTCATGTCCGCGCTGGCCGGCCGCGCCGTGCTTGACGCGCTCATCCTCAGTCTCAGCAGCACCGCGGTCAGCCTCACCATCGTCATCGTGGTGGGCACGCCGCTGGCCTTCGTGTTGGCACGCACGACCTTCCGCGGCAAGGCTCTCGCCGAGGCGTTGGTGGATCTTCCCATCGTGCTGCCGCCGTCCGTAGCCGGACTGGCGCTGCTCTTCGCCTACGGTCGCAACGGCATCGCAGGGGAGTCGCTGGAGGTCTTCGGCATCACGCTGCCTTTCACCACGCTCGCGGTGATCGTGGCGCAGGTCTTCGTGGCCAGCCCCTTCTACATCCGTGCCGCTCGCTCCGGCTTCCGTTCGATCACGCCCGAGGTCGAGGAGGCAGCGCGCGTCGATGGCGCCTCGGAGAACGCTGTGCTCGGCCGTATCACACTGCCACTGGCCGGCCCCGCGCTGGGCGCCGGGCTGGTGCTGGCGTGGGCCCGTGCGCTGGGCGAGTTCGGCGCCACCATCCTCTTCGCGGGCAACATCGAGGGGCGCACCCAGACGCTGCCGCTACTCGTCTACAGCGAGTTCCAGGACAGCCTCGATGCGGCCATGGCGGCGGCCACCATCCTCGTCCTCGCGGCACTGGGCGTGCTCATCGCGGTGCGGCTGATGCGCTGGCCGTCGGGGGTGAGCTGGTTCAACTAGGCCCCGAGCCCGATGAGGATGACGCCGAGGACAGCCAGACCCACGCCCAGCATCCGCAGTGGGCTCAGGCGCTCGTGCAGGAAGATGCGCGCCAGGATGGCTGTTCCGATGGGGTACAGCGAGGTCAGCACGATCACAACGGCCAGCTCGCCCTCGGCACCCGCGAGCACGAAGAAGAGGTTGCCGCCGAGGTC
>QNBX01000377.1 GCA_003644265.1 Planctomycetota bacterium | reverse complement strand
GGCGGGCGCCCGCCCTCGTCCAGGCCGAAGGCCGACATGATCTCGCGGGCCTGCTTGCGCCCGCGCATGGTGTGCTGGCTCACGCTGCGCTGCGCTCCGTCGGCCAGGGCCTCGGGCTCGACCTCACCGCCCTGCTCCTGGCGCACGTGCAGCGTCTGGGTCGGGAAGGCAAACTCCACCCCGAGCTGCCTGGCCAGCCGCATGATGTCGAGCATGAGCCGCTGCCGCTCGCGCAGCTCCGTGCTCCAGTCGGGGGTCTCGAAGAACACGTACACCAGCACGTCCAGCGATGCGGGCGCAAACGCGTTGAGGTAGACCTGGAAGTAATCCTTGCGCGTGTACGGGTGCCGCCGCACCAGCTCGCGCACGCCCTCGCAGAAGGCCTCGATGCGCTCGGGCGGCGTGTCGTATGTGAGCGAGATCAGGGCGCGCCAGCGCCGCCAGCGCCGACGCCCCAGGTTGTCGACCGCCGACGTCACCAGGTTGGTGTTGGGCAGCGTCATGAGCGAGTTGTAGAAGGTGCGCACGCGCGTGGAGCGGAAGCCCACTTGTTCGACCGTGCCCTCCACGTCGCCCACCACGATCCAGTCGCCCACCTGGAAGGTGCGGTCGGCGATGATCATGATGGAGCCGAAGAAGTTGCCCAGCATGTCCTTGGCGGCCAGCGCGAAGGCCAGTCCGCCCAGTCCCAGGCCGGTCAGCAGCGGCGTGAGCCGCAGCTCGAGCTGGTCGGCCAGGAACACCAGGCCCATGGCGGCTACGAAGACCTTGAACGACTTGACCACCAGCGGGACCAGCAGGTCGTCCAGCGCCGATTCGGTCCCGTCTGCCCAGGCCGTGAGCACGTCGCCCAGCACGTCCACCAGGCGCCAGGCGCCCCAGACGGCCGCGGCCGCCAGGACGAAGCGCGCCGCGATCATGATCCAGGCGAAGGTGCCCTCGGGCAGGCCCAGCCACGAGAGCCCCGTGACCCAGATGCCGGCCATGGCCAGCAGGCCCACGGGCCGCAGGTGCTTGCGCATGGTGCTCGTGTCGCGCGCATCGAGCTTGCGCCAACGCATGCCCAGCGCGATGCCGCCGGTCAGCAGCAGGATCGAGAGGCGGTCGCCCAGCACGCCGGCGAAGGCCAGGGCCAACAGCCCCAGCCACTGCCAGTGTTCGAGCAGCAGGCCCACCTCGCGCAGGGGCTTCGGCACGAGCTGGCGCAGACGTTGGCCCGCGACGAAGCGCGTGACGTCGATCGGTCGCCCGGCCAGGCGCGAGAGCTTGGCCACCGCGGCGTAGAGCAGCGGCGCGGCGCGCACGGTCTCGGCGTCGAAGACCCAGGCGCCGTCCTCGCCTCGCACCAGCCGTACGCGTCCCTCGCGCCGGGAGGCAAAGGTCCACGCTGGCGCGTCGGCCTGGTTGGGGATGGCCGTGGCGTCCACGAACTCCAGCCTGTCCATGGCCTCCTTGAGCTGCACGGCCGCGGCCACACCTGTCTCGTGCCGGATGACCGTCGCCAGCTCGGACAGGTCCATGCAGGCCAGGGCGTCCTCCAGGGCATCCTCGTTGCCGCGCGCCACCTCGTTCATGGCGGAGAGGAAGCTGCGCATGGTGGCGCGCGGCGTGCGGCGGTCGGCAGGCACATCGGCGGACGCGGGCGCCTGCGCGGACGTGGCGCTGTCCTCGGACGTCAAGCCAGGCACGAGCGTGTCCTGGGCGCGGGGTGCGGGCGCCAGGGCCAGCCACGCGCACAAGCACAGGGCTGGCCAGGCTGCCGCTGGCCGACGGGCGGCCCGGGGCGAGGCTCCGGCGGCTGCTGAAAGAGGCGCGTGGGCGTGAGACGCGGCGCGCGTCACGTCGGTTGGGCTGTCGGGGCTGTTCATCGCCGGGGATGATAGCGATCGGAGCGCGCTCAAGGCGTCGCCGAGGCGCGCCCGCGACCGGGAGCGCGCCAAAGGCCCGCGCCGCCCGGCATAATCGGGCCGCCCCTTCCCGCCTTGGAGCCCACGCCGTGGAGTTCGAACAGTTCTATCTGAAGTGCCTGGCCCAGGCCTCCTACCTGGTGGGAGCCGGTGGGGAGTGCGCCATCGTGGATCCGCGCCGGGACGTGGAGCTGTACCTGGACGAGGCCAAGCGCCGCGGCCTGGCCATCACGCATGTGATCGAGACGCACCTGCACGCCGACTTCGTCTCGGGCCACGTGGAGCTGGCGCGGCGCACGGGGGCTGCCATCCACCTGGGCCATCAGGCCGGCGCCAGCTTCGAGCACCACCCCGTCCGCGACGGCGACGAACTGGAGCTGGGCGACGTGCTGCTGCGCTTCCTCGCCACGCCCGGCCACACGCCCGAGAGCCTGTGCGTGCTGGTCATCGATCGCAGCGTTGACCCGGATCGCCCGCTCAAGCTGCTCACGGGCGACACGCTCTTCATCGGCGACGTCGGACGGCCCGACCTCGTGTCGAGCAAGGGCCGCACGGCCGAGGAGATGGCCTCGCTGATGTACGACTCGCTGCACGACAAGCTGCTGACCCTGCCCGACGCGTGCGAGGTCTGGCCCGGCCACGGCGCCGGCAGCGCCTGCGGGCGCTCCATGTCCAGCGAGCTGTCGTGCAGCATCGGCCGCCAGAAGCAGAACAACCCCGCGCTGCAGCCCATGAGCCGCCAGGACTTCGTGGCCATGCAGACGGCCGGGCTGCCCCCGGCGCCGGCGTATTTTCCGCGCAGCGTCGAGCTGAACCGCATCGGGCCGCCGGGGCTGGACGAGCTGCCCGAGCCGCCACGCCTGGCTCCCGACCAGGCCGAGGCCGAGCTGTTGGGCGGCGCCCAACAGCTCGGCCTCGGCCTGGTCGGGAGCCAGGCGTGGCG
>QNBX01000376.1 GCA_003644265.1 Planctomycetota bacterium | reverse complement strand
TGGCGTGGGGTCAAGATGATCCTCGTTCCCGCGGCCTCCAGCGTCTGCCGGAAGCTCGGCGTGAACTTCCCGTCTCGATCACAGATGAGGAAGCGATGCCCGCCAAGGAAACCGTCGAAGGCGTCGGTCAGGTTCCTGGCGACCTGCGCCATGAAGACCTTGCCCGGGCTCGTCGTGATCCCTGCCAGGTGCGCACGGCGCGTGCTCAGGTCGATGATGAACAGCACGTAGTACGTCGTCAGTCCGCGTGGCGTCCAGACCTCGGCCGAGAAGAAGTCCGTCGCCGCGATCTGCTCCCAGTGAGCCTTGAGGAAGGTCCGCCACGACCATGCCCTGTCGGACGCCGGCTTGATGCCGTTCGCCTTGAGCACGCTCGCGATGGTGGTGGAGGCGACCCGGTGACCCGCTCCCTTCAGCTCACCCTGGATGCGGCAGTAGCCCCAGCTCGAGTTCTCCGTCGCCATGCGGACGATCAGAGCCTTGATGGTCTTCATCAGGCCCGGACGCCCGACGCGCTTCGCCTGATAGGTCCACTTCGCTGCGATCAGCTTGCGGTGCCAGCGCATGATCGTGTCTGGCGTGACGATCGTGGCAAAGCGGTTGAGAGCGCGACGACCGATGAACTTGCCCTTGGCTGCGAGGCGGCGTCGTTGATCGTCGGAGAGGCGCAGCCGGCGTCCACCAAGCTGCTCCTTGAGGACCCGGTTCTCCTCCACGAGGTACTCGATGACCTCCTGCTGGCGGCGGCCCATCCCGCCGGCGACGGAGACCAGAAGGAGCTGGAGCGGCTGGATCGACGCGTTCATCCAGCCATCGTAGGCGGGCGCAAGTCCATGCTCAGTGGCCAGTTACGGCACGGCTGAGTTTGTGGACAGGACGGGAACACTCCAGTCAGCGCCAACGGCGAGTTCCGCGCTTGGGCTTCCAAGTTGCAGCATCGCTTCGCCGGTCCAACGCTACTCCACCACCCCGGGCCCGGGATTGCCGTAGCACGCAACCACCAAGTCCTCAAGCGAGGGGCCCTGCGACTCGGCCCGGGCCTCGCTCGGCAGCAGCCGCTTGAGCAACCCGCAGAAGGTCCGCGGGTCTTCCTCGGCGATGTAGACCAAGTACTCGACGCCCCCCACTTGCTCGAACGCTTCGAAGATCGCATCGCGCATGGCAGCGGTGGTCTTGTTTGGCGTGCCCTTCTGGCGTCCGCCTGTCTTGTATCCACGTGCCATGTTGCGACCAATCCGGAACTCGCTGACTCTCACTTCTTTGCTCTAGTTTAGACCACGCGTGGAGCCAATGCACGGTTCTCAGCGCCATGCGCACAGTGAGACGCACCTCCGACTGGGCGCCTACGATACGCGTTGACGCCAAGAGTCAGCCTACTTGCGTAGACATGCGTCCGCTTGCTCGCACTTGCGCTCGACGCAACCGTGGTGGCGGTGAGTGTCAGGGTAGTTGTCGTCGCGGGGTCGTTCATCCCCGCAGTAACCGAGGCGGACGCGGACGAGGCAGCCAGGGACCGCGTCGAGACGACCGACTGAACGCAGGGCATGTGGGGCTGGCGCGAGGGTCGATACGTCACCTCACCGTCAGCGAACGCTAAGACAGGCCGGCGGCCGCGCCGTGGGGCCAGCCGCGCGCCCCCACCCGTCCGGAGCGATGCCATGCGTGTCAGCCGTCAACCCCGTGACGACGACAGCCGACAGCTCACGTCCATGATCGACGTGGTGTTCCTGCTACTGATCTTCTTCATCACCACGCTCAACTTCCGCGTCATCGAGGGGCGCCTGGAGACGCAGCTCCCCAAGGACCGCGGCGGCAACGCCGGCAGCGTGCAGGAGCTGCTCGAGCCGATCGAGGTGCGGGTGGAGCTCGACCCGACGCAGCCGCGGGGCTTTGCTGTGCGGGTCTGGGGGCGGCGCGAACCGCTCTCGATGCTGAGCGCGCTGGTGGCCGGCACGCTGGCGAGCGTCCCGGAGACCAAGGTGCGCATCAGCACCGGCCCGGGCGTGGAGCACGGCCACGTGATCAGCGTGCTGGACGAGGTCGTGGCGGGCGGCGCCGAACAGGTGACGTTCGCCGGCTGAAGCGTGCGACGCACGGCGCCAACGCACAGCCAGGGCGCATCGAACGGTCACAACGCGCCGACCCGACGCTCGATTCTCGCAGGAGGCGCTCCCGCGCACCGGCACCTCAGCGCTAGGTCGCGCGTATCAATGGACTGGTGAGCGCTGGCTGCTGGAGTCATGCCCGGCACAAGGTGCTGCAAGCGGTCGAGCGCGGCACCCAACCTGCCGTGCCGCTGCTGCGTGCCATCGGTCGGCTCTTCGCCATCGAGCGGGCGCTGCGCTCGCGACGTGATCAGCGAGCGCTCGACCACGAAGCGTTTCTCGAGCTGCGCTCCGTGGTGCGTGCGCGTCGCAGCGCGGGCGTGCTCGCCGCGATCCGCTCCGAGGTCGAGGCGCTGTGGGCGCTGCGCTCGACGCTGCCCAAGAGCGCGCTCGGCAAGGCGCTGACCTACCTCGACAACCAGTGGCAGCCACTGGCCGTGTGCCTCGATGACCCCGAGCTCGAGCTCCACAACAACGACGCCGAGCGCGCGCTTCGCCACGTCTTCACGAGCCGCAAGAACTGGATGTTCTTCGGCAGCCCCAAGGGCGGCGCCGTCGGCGCGCGGCTCTTCTCACTGATCGCCAGCGCTCGGGCCCTCGACATCAACCCCGAGGCCTACCTGGTCGATGTCATCCGCCGCATCGACACTACGCCCGCGTCGAAGATCAGCCAGCTCACGCCCTGGGCCTGGGCCGCGGAGCAGGCGGGCTCGGCGGACTGAGGCCACGAAGAGCGCCCGTCAACGGGCGCGGCGGA
>QNBX01000375.1 GCA_003644265.1 Planctomycetota bacterium | reverse complement strand
TCGTCCTGGCCGGGGTAGTTCGTACCATCTCCGAGCCACACCTTCACCGCCGGTGCATACAGCTCGTCGGCGATGCGGCAGCATTCCTTGATGGCCTCAAGCGCCTTCTCGCGGACCTCAGGGTCAGCGTTGCACATGGATCCGAGCATGTAGTCGGCGTCCTGGAAGGTGTTGACGTTGATGCCGCCGACGCCGAGATCCTTCGAGTTCATGTACTCGAGCAACCCGGTGTAATCATCGGTCTTGTCCCAGGGGATGTGCAGCGCGACGGTCCGGGCGATGCCGTTGTAGCGGCGCACGGTACCGGCGTCGTCGATCTTCTCCTCGACCGTGCGCGGGGTACCGGGCTGCTGCCAGACCTTGAAGCGGGTGCCAGTGTTCAGGAAGCCCCACGACGGGATCTCGATCGAGAGCCCGTCAACGGCCCACAGCAGCTTCTCCTGGATCGAGCTGGCGCTCGCGTCGATCTTGACTGTCATCCCGGCATCTCCTCGTTCAGCGCACGGCCGACCTGCAGGGCCGCGGATGAGGGCATCGTAGACCGCGGCGCGATCGAATACGCGGTCCAAAGGGCACGCGCAGCGGGACCGTTTGCCCCGTGGCGGCAGATTCCCGGCCACCCTGCTCGACCGAAGCGTCCGGGAGCTAGGGGGCGGTCTCGAAGTTCTCGTACAGGTAGCGGCGCGGGACCTGGCCAGACTCGTGGATCTTACGTGCCAGGTTTCGGCCGAAGTAGCGCCAGTGCCACGGTTCATAGCCGTAGCAGGAGGCCGAGCGCTTGCCCTTGGGGTAGGACATGATGAAGCCGTACTTCCAGCCGTTCCTGGCTAGCCACTTGCCCGAGGGAGACTCGCCGAAAGACGTCTTGAGCGGCACGCTCGGCGCGGTGGTGAAGTCGATGGTCGTGCCCAGCTGGTGCTCGGAGTGGCCGGGCCTGGCCGAGAACTTGATCGCCTGTGCGTAGCCGCTGCTGCGCACGTAGTAGTCGAACAGCGATTTCTGATACTCGTAGGAGCGGTAGGCCGAACGAACCGCCAGCGGCTTGCCCTTCTTGCGCGCCGCCCGCGCCAGCGCCCTGAGGTCATCGATGATGACCTTGCGAACCTTGCCGCTGCCGCTGATGTTGGCGCGTGATACCGACACCAGGTCCCAGGGCTTGTAGGTGCGCTTCAGCTTGAGGTTGGTGTCGAGCAGGGTTCTCTTCCACTGCTTGACCTTGCCGTAGCGTGTGGGGGTGTCCTTGATCTCACAGGCAGGCAGCCGCACCTTGGCCAACTCGATGGCACCCGCGGTGTCCCCTGCCAACAACGCACTCCGCGGTGCCAGGGTCGCCAGCGCCAGATCCAGGCTCGGCGGCGCGATCGGCGTGGGAGCAGCTTCGTCGGCTGCGAAGGTAGCCCCCGAGGTGCTCACCAGCAGGGCAGCGGACAAGGAGGCCGCGATGACACGACGCACGCTCAGAGACGGCATGGCCGAATGCTACGCGCCTGCGTCCGAACCCGCAGCCACGGCCGGAGCCGCATCGTCGGGCAGGTCGGGCAGGAGGCGGGTGAAGAGCTCGTTGGCGAGCAGGCGGCCCGATTGCGTCAGCCGGGTGCGCCCAGCGGCATCCTCGGCCAGTCCCTGCGAGCGAGCCCAGTCGAGTGCTGGGGCGAGATCGGGCTCGGCGGCCAGGCCGGCGTCGATGCCCTCGACCAGGCGCAGCCCCAGGATGGCGCGCTCGGCCAGCGCCGTGGCGGGATCGATCTCCTCAGCGCCACCTGGCGGCAGTCGACCCCCGTCGAGGGCGCCGATGTATCCGTCCAGCCGGGCCGCGTTCCAGGTCCGCCGCAGGCCGCCATCCGACGCGTGTGCCCCGGGACCCAGCGCGAGGTAAGGACGGCGGCGCCAGTAGAGCAGGTTGTGGCGGCTCTCCAGCCCGGGACGCGCCAGGTTGGCGATCTCGTAGCGGCGCAAACCACCTGCCGACGCCAACTCGTCGGTGAGCAGTTCCATCTCGGCAGCGCGCTCATCAGACTGCTCGTCGACCGCCCGTTCACGCCAGGCTCGTGCGCCCCGACTCACCGGCAGGTGGTCTCCATCGGGCCCGGTCAGGCCTTCCGCCCCGGGATCGTCAAGCGTCAGCGTGTAGGCCGAGAGATGCTCGGGCGCGAGCTCCAGCGCGGCGGTCAGAGTGGCCCGCCACGACCCGATCGTCTGGCCCGGGAGGTCGGTCAACAGGTCCAGGCTGACCGAGTCGATGCCGGCCACTCGAGCGGTGTCGACCGCGGCCACCACATCGATGGCGCGGTGCCGCCGGCCGAGCCGCCTCAACTCGCCATCATCGAGCGACTGTGCGCCGATCGAGAGCCGGTTCACCCCGGCCGCGCGGAACCCGGCGAGGTCGCCGATCTCATCGGCACCGGGATTGGCCTCGAGTGTGATCTCGGCATCGCCGGCGATGCCCAGCCGTTCCTCGACGAGCCCCAGCAGCACCGCGACCTGCTCGGCACGCATCAACGAGGGTGTGCCACCGCCCAGATACACGCTCGCCAGCGGCTCACGTGCCACTCCGAAGCGCTCGTCGAGGGCGGCGGTCCTCAGCTCCAACTCATGCCCGACGGCGGCCAGCAGTGCCTCGATGCGATTCTCCGGTCCTCGGGCCGCAGCGCCGGCCACGACCACGAAATCGCAGTACGGACACAGCGAGACGCAGAACGGGAAGTGGATGTAGAGCCCTTCGGGTGGGCGTGGCTGCGGCGCAGCGACGGTGGCTGCGATCCCCGTGCTAACCGCGGCGGGCGTTGCGCGCCTGGGCGTCATGTGGCTGGATGACGTAGGCGCCCGCGTCGCCCGAACCACCCGTCTTCGTTTGCACCTGCTCCAC
>QNBX01000374.1 GCA_003644265.1 Planctomycetota bacterium | reverse complement strand
CGCGGTGGTAGTCCGGCCCAGTAGCGCCCATCGCGAGTCTCGACAGCGCGAACGTCGTCGGCCTCACCGTTGATGGCGAAGCGCCGGCGCAGCTCATGCAGGGGGATATAGGCGCGCGACTTGATGAAGCGCCGCAGCTGCGCCTGGGTGCAGCCCTGGCTCGGGGTAGAGCCGTTCGGGCTGCCGTTGTTGTCAGCCATGTGTTCGTCTTTCCCCGCGCTCGCCGCCTTGATCGGCGTTGCGGTCGGCGCCGCTTGCGCCTCAGGTCATCATCAGGTTCGAAGCGGTCGTGCACGTCGTGTCGACCGGTCGGCGGATGATACACCCGGCCTTGGGAGCAACCCCCTTGTCGCAGGGCGCGCCTCAGCGGCCGTCGACGACGCGCAGCTCTCGCGGCGCCGCGTTGAGCGACTCACCGCCATCGGGGGTGCACAGCATGGCGTCCTCGATGCGCACACCGTAGCGACCCTCGAGGTAGATGCCCGGCTCGCAGCTGAAGGTGTTGCCGGCCACCGCGGTCTCGCTGTTGCCGGCCACCGCGTACGGTTCCTCGTGGACCTCAAGGCCGATGCCGTGGCCGAGCCGGTGGATGAAGTGGTCGCCGTACCCGCCGGCGCTGATGACGTCGCGGGCCGCCGCGTCGAGCGCCTCGAACGAGATCCCGGGACGGACCGCGGCTCGAGCAGCAGCCTGCCCCGCAGCGGTGAGTTCATAGATGGTGACGAAGCCGGCATCAGGCCGCGCACCGTCCTCGCCGGCGATCCAGACGGTACGGGTGATGTCAGAGCAGTAGCCGGCGCGGCGACCGCCGATGTCGAGCAACAGCGGCTCACCCGGGCCGATGACCCGCTCACCCGGCTCGTGATGCGGCGAGGCACTGTTGGGGCCCGCTGCCACGATCCAGAACTCGGCCGTGTCGTGGCCTTCCTCGACGAGTGCATCGCGGACATCCCCCGCCACGGCCGCCTCGGTGCGACCGATGAGCGGTCCCGCGATGACACGCTCGATGGCGCGGTCAGCAGCCTCGGCAGCAGCCCGCAGCAAGGCGATCTCCTCGGCATCCTTGACGCGCCGAAGCGGCGCCAGCACGGCCGAAGCCACGCCCCAGGTCGCGCCCGGCAGCACGGCCTGCAGGCCCAGCACGAAGGCCGCCCGGAGACCATCAGAAACGAGGAAGCGCGCTGTCTTGCTGTCCGTCATCAGCGGCGGGGCAAGCAGGTAGGGGTCGTCGGTCTCGTCCCAGGTCAGCAGGTCCACTGCACCCGATCCAAGGCCGGGGGCCTCCCTCGCAGCGGCTGCCTCCAGCCGGGGGCTGATGAACGAGGCCGTGCCCTCGGCCGGTACGACCAGCAGGTTCAGACGCTCGTTACCGTGGGCGGCATAGCCGGTCAGCCACTCCAGCTCAGGCCCCACGCCGATCAGCATGGCCGTGACACCGCCCACGCCGATCGCGGCCTGGGCCTTCCCCAGCCGTTCTCCGTAGCGCTCTGTGCTGATGGCGTCGCTCATGTCACTCCCCCTGTGCTCGATCAGACGCCAGCCAACCGTCGACCAGGCGCGGGCCCTCCTCGAAGAACTTGCGATAGGAGAAGACGCGGCTGGCACCGGCCCGCAGAGCGCGTTTGCGCGTCAACTGGTCGTCGTGCTCGGCCACCGCGATGACCGGCAGTCGCACGGCGCTGACGCGCTCGATGGCGGCAACCCCGTCGAAGCGGCGCGCCGCGAGGTCGACGATGGCACCGCTGAGGGTGCGCACGTCCCCGACTTCATACGCCTCAAGGGCGATGGCCAGCTCCGACTCGCTGCCGAGCTGCACGGGCGTGCCGCCGGCACGCCGGACGGCCTCGGTGATGCGCGTGGACCACATCAGGTCGTCAGCCAGGATAACGACGGCTGCGGTCAGGAGATCTCCCAGGCATCGCTGGTGAAGAGCAGGTCACGCACCACGCCCTCGCCCTTGTCGGCGCGGACCAGCTCGATCTGACCGGCCACCAACTGGTGGTGCGTGGGCTTCTTGACGCGGCGAAAGACGCCGATCGGGACGGGATAGTCGGGCCAGAACATGCGCGAGAGGATGTAGGCCAGCGTGGCGTCGGTCTCGTCGTGCACCAGCAGATCGGATTCCTCGAAACCGTTGCCGAGCTCGACCACCTCCGGCTTGGTGCCATCGAGGCGGATGCCGCGGTCGCGCGCCTTGCCGAAGACCATCGGCTCGCCGTGCTTGAGGCGCAGCACGCGGTCGTCGCGCACGTCACGGTCGGTGAACTCACGCCAGGCGCCATCGTTGAAGATATTGCAGTTCTGCAGCACCTCGGTGAAGGCCGAGCCCTTGTGCCGGCCGGCCGCATCGAGCGTCTCCCGGATGTGCTCGCTGTAGGTGTCGATGGTGCGCGCCACGAACGTGGCCTCGGCCGCCAGCGCCACCGACAGCGGCACGACCGGCTGGTCGACCGTTCCTTCGGGCGACGACTTGGTGCGCTTGCCGAACTCCGACGTGGGTGAGGCCTGGCCCTTGGTCAGCCCGTAGATGCGGTTGTTGAACATCACCACCTTGATGTCCACGTTGCGCCGCATCGTGTGCAGGATGTGGTTGCCACCGATCGAGAGCGCGTCGCCGTCGCCGGTGATGACCCACACCATCAGGTCCGGCCGGGCGATCTTGAGGCCGGTGGCCAGCGTCGGTGCGCGGCCGTGGATGGAGTGGAAGCCGTACGTGTTCATGTAGTAGGGGAAGCGGCCGGAGCAACCGATGCCGGAGATGAAGACGATGTTCTCGCGCGGGTAGCCGAACTCGGGCATCACGCGCTGGGTCTGGGCCAGGATCGAGTAGTCGCCACAACCGGGGCACCAGCGCACTTCCTGGTCGGAGATGAAGTCCT
>QNBX01000373.1 GCA_003644265.1 Planctomycetota bacterium | reverse complement strand
GGCCGCGCCGAACGCGATGGCGTTGGACTGCGCTGGCGTGCGGTCCTCGTCGAGCAGGTGCAGCACGCCGTCTTGCAGCCGGGGCCCGCCGCCCGCGCCGAAGCGTGAGAGCTGCGCATCGGCCGCCGAGAGCGCGCTGCGGTCGTCCGGCGCGGCGGGTGCGTGCTGCGTGTCCGGGCCCGGGGCGCCCGGCGACGCCGTGACGTCCGCGGCGCAGAGCAGGCTGACGAGCAAAGGGGCGAGCAGACGTGCCATGGCAGCCTCGGGGTGGGAAGGCGGGCTCGATCCAGGCCCGGGCTCGTTATCGTAGGGGACCTGTCCCCGCGTCGGCGCTCTCACGCTCTCGACGCTCCGCACAGCCCGCTCTCTGGAACCCCGCCATGACCGGAATCGACCCCACCCTGCTTGGCCCCCTCGCGCCCCTCGCCGGAATCTGGGAGGGCGAGTCGGGCAAGGACGTGGCGCCCGCGCCCGACCTCAGCGTGGAGAC
This sequence comes from Planctomycetota bacterium, assembly GCA_003644265.1. The sequence continues at coordinate 2,390 of QNBX01000373.1, read as the reverse complement.
CACCCTCTATCGCGAGCGGCTGGTGTTCGAGCCCATGGGACCGGTGAACAACCACACCCAGACGCTCTACGGCCTGAGCTACGCCACCACGGCCTGGCCGCTCGGCGCGGCCGACCCGTTTCATGAAGAGAAGGGCTACTGGCTGTGGGACGCCGAGGCCGCCCAGGTGTACCGCTGCTTCCTCGTGCCCCGCGGCGTGAGCGTGCTGGCCGGCGGCGACGTGGCGGCCGACGCGCGCCAGTGGTCGCTGGCGGCGGAGGCGGGCAGCGCCGTCTTCGGCATCTGCTCCCAGCCCTTTCTCACGGGCGCGTTCTGCACGGTGTCCTACGCGCTCGAGATGGACGTGGGCGAGGGCAGCTTCAGCTACAAGGAAGACACGGTGCTACAGATCAAGGGCCTGTCCGACCTGTTCCACCACACCGACGAGAACACCCTGAAGCGCGTGAGCTGAGGTCAGGCGTCGGCCGCTTCCGCCGCGGGCCGAGCCGATCGGGGCGAGGTGCGTTCCGGCGGGGCTCCCGGCGCCTGTGGCGTGCACGGCGCCAGCTGCACAGCTCCCGCGTCGCACCCTGAGAGGTCACCCATGTCCCCAGCATCCAGCGCTCCGAGAGATGCATCGCGGTCCGTTCCCGAAGCAGGCCCCGTGCTCCCGGCGGAGATCTCCGCCCCGGACGCAGTGATCTTGGTGGGCCGGAACGGCCCCGGCTGTGTGCTCGACGTGCGCACCGGCGTCGAGCTGCGCGAGGCCTACATCGCCGGGGCGCTGCACGTGCCTCTGGCTGAGCTCTCGCGACGCGTCGAGGAGATCGCGGCCATGCCCTCGCCGCGGCTGGTGCTGTGCCATGCGGGCGTGCGCGCCGTGCGCGCGTGCGCCACGCTGCGGGCCCTGGGCATCGAGCAGCTGACCGTCGTCGCCGGCGGCATCCTGGCCTACCGCGCGGCCGGCGGAGCCACCCTCGCGGTGTCTGACGGGGGCTTCTCGCTGGAGCGGCAGGTGCGCATGGCGGCGGGCTCGCTGGTGCTGCTGAGCGTGGGGCTCGGCGCCCTGGTGCACGTGGGCTTCTTCGCCCTGGCCGGCTTCGTGGGCGCGGGACTGGTGTTCGCCGGCATGACCAACTGGTGCGGCATGGCCATGCTGCTGGCGGCCATGCCCTGGAACCGCGGCACGCCCCCGGCCTGCTCCCGTCGAGACGGCGACCCGGGTTGACGTTGCGCGCTGCCGTGGCCGCGAGCGACCATGGACCCCGCGCGGCCCGGCGCCTGAGTCGCGCGCGCTTTCTCTCCTGGAGAAAGCGGTCTTCTTGGCTCCCCAGGCGCGGAGAGCTCCCATGCCCGCGCCGGCCCCCGACAGCCCACGCCGTCGCCTGTCTCTGATCTGGGTCGTGCTGCTGGCCTACTTGGTGATGCAGGTCGCCTCGCAGTGGATGGCCAACGCCGACGTCGAGCGCGTGCCCTACAGCCAGTTCCGCGAGTGGCTGGCTGAGCGCAGGGTCGACGACCTGAAGGTCAGCGAGACCGCCATCCAGGGCACGTTGCTCGACCCCGGCAGCGAAGAACCCGCGCGCTTCGTCACCGTGCGCGTGGCCGACGAGCTGGCTGATCGCCTGGGCGAGTCCGAGGTCGAGTTCACCGGCGTGGTCGAGGACGGCTGGGCCGACAGCCTCGCGGTGTGGCTGCTGCCCATGGGGCTCATGATGGTCTTCTGGCTCTTCATGCTGCGTCGCATGGGGCAGGGCGGCATGGGCGGCGGGCTCTCGTCCGTGGGCCGCAGCAAGGCGCGCGTGTACGTCGAGGAGTCCACCGGCGTGAGCTTCCAGGACGTGGCGGGCGTGGAGGAGGCCAAGGAGGAGCTGGCGGAGGTCATCAGTTTCCTCAAGCAGCCCGAGCGCATGGGGCGCCTGGGCGCGCGCCTGCCCAAGGGCATCCTGCTGGTGGGGCCGCCGGGCACGGGCAAGACCCTGCTGGCTCGGGCGGTGGCCGGCGAGGCCAGCGTGCCCTTCTTCTCCATCAGCGGCAGCGAGTTCGTGGAGCTGTTCGTGGGCGTAGGCGCCGCTCGCGTGCGCGACCTGTTCAAGGACGCGCGCGCCAAGGCGCCCTGCATCATCTTCATCGACGAGCTGGATGCGCTGGGACGTGCCCGCGGTCTGGGCCCGGCCTCCGGCGGTCACGACGAGAAGGAGCAGACCCTCAACCAGCTGCTGGCTGAGCTCGACGGCTTTGACCCCAGCACCGGCGTGGTGCTGCTGGCCGCCACCAACCGCCCCGAGGTGCTGGATCCGGCGCTGCTGCGCGCGGGCCGCTTCGACCGGCAGGTGCTGGTGGACCGTCCCGACAAGCAGGGGCGCGAGGCCATCCTGGTGGTGCACCTGGCCCACGTGCAGCTCGACCCG
>QNBX01000372.1 GCA_003644265.1 Planctomycetota bacterium | reverse complement strand
TCGTGGTGCAGATCAAGGCGACAGATCGCAGGCGAATCCGTGGATTCGTCGAGATCTGGCAACGCAGAGCTGCGCCACGAGAGCGCCGCTGCGCGCGGAATGACTTGCGCCACGGGCTGCTAGCCTCATGGCGACGCCACCTGACAAGCCGCTGCAACGGTCGCGGCTTCGCGGCCCGCCGCTGACCGGCGTACCCGGCAGGCGGGCAAACTGCACCTGGCTGGATGACAGATCACCGACTTCAAGCGGAGCGAGTAGCGTGGAAATCCATCATCATGATGTTGCTGGCGCCTTTGCTCTCTCGAGCGCCATCTGCTGCCACCTGCTCTCGACGCAGCATCACGGCGTGAAGGACCCTTGGTACTCGAACAAGTGGTTCTGGGCCGGGTTGTTCGGGAACATCCCGGCAACTCTCGCGTTCAGCGTGCACCTGCTTCTGATCCAAGGAAGATCGGCGGCCGACACGTGAGGCTCCACGTGCCGCCTGGCCCGTGCTTGCGGCGAACGGCGCTACGCGCCTTTCGCTGAAGCACTGAGGCTCGACGAACGCAATCCATGACGGCATCCTCATGCCCATGAACACGCTCAAAGAGGTCATGGCCGCCCTCCAGGAGGCCGGCAGCCCGCTCCGCACTCGGACCTACGCCAAGCACGGCGCTCCGCCCGACAGCATGTTCGGCGTGAGCGTGGCCGACATGAAGGTCATCGCCAAGGAGATCAAAGGCCGGCAAGAGCTCGCCTACGAGCTCTTCGAAACGGGCAACGGCGACGCGCAGTACCTCGCGGGCATGGTCGCGGACGGCGCGCTCATGACGCGAAGCCTGCTCGACACCTGGGCGCGACAGGCGGCCTGGTCGATGGTCTCGGAGTACACCGTGCCCTGGGTCGCGACCGAGAGTGAGCACGCGCACGCTCTGGCTCTCAAGTGGATGAGGGCCAAGCAGGAGTCGGTCGCCTCGAGCGGCTGGAACACCTACGCCGGCTACGTGACCGTCACGGCGGACGACGACCTCGACCTGGAAGAGATCGAGGGCGTCCTGGTGCAGATCGAGGACGGCATCGACGCGGCCATGAATCGCGTGAAGTACACGATGAACGGCTTCGTGATCGCCGTCGGCACCTACGTCAGACCGCTGTCGTATCGCGCGAAGGAAACCGGCCGAAAGCTCGGCAAGGTCGAAGTCGAGATGGGCGGCACCTCGTGCAAGGTGCCGCTCGCCAGCAAGGCCATCCTCAAGGCCAAGAAGGCCGGGCGCATCGGTAAGAAGCGCAAGACGATCAAGTGCTGAACCTGGGCGGAGCCCTCTGAGCGCTCATCTCATCACTCAGCGACTTGAACGGCTTCGCCGCCAGCAACGGCCTGACGGGCACGGCTCCGTAACCGGAGTCGTTTCAACGGAGTGCCTTCGCGGGGCGTGTCGGCCTGGGCCGGCGCGCCCCGCGGCGCATCCGGGCGCGCGGACGGGCAGGCGTGACCAAGTTGCAGGCAGCCTTCAAGGGCGGCGTGTAGGATTCCGGTTCGAGGGCCGGGGCCCGTTCACCGTCTCGAGCCCTCGCCCGTCGCGGCACGCCAGCCCACCGCTGACCGTCCGGGAGACCGTTCATCGGCAGACGGCGAAGCGGAACACTCGCCGGGTCGAGTCGCCATGAGGAGTCGATGCCATGATGTCGCTGTTCGATGACAACACCAAGACCGAGCTCGTCACGCGGCTCGGTCAGCTCAGCGGTGACGCCGAGCGCCAGTGGGGCAAGATGGATCCGGCCCAGACCATGGCGCACGTGGCGGTTGCGCTCGCGGCGGCCACCGGCGACACGCCCGCGAAGCAGAGCTTGCTGGGGAAGCTACTCACGCCGTTCTTCCGCAAGGCGATCCTGGGTGAGAAGCCCTTCGGGAAGAACGGTCCCACAGCTCCCGTTTTCGTCATCGCCGATGGCCGGGAGTTCGGCGAGGAGCGGTCCCGCGTGGTGCAGCTCATCGACGCCTTCGTCGCTGCGGGACCCGAGGCTGCCGGACGACAGCCCCACGTGTTCTTAGGCGCCATGACCGGCGACGAGTGGGGGCGGCTCCAGGCCAAGCACATCGACCACCATCTGCGGCAGTTCGGCGCGTAGCGTCTCGGCGGATCCCGTGCGAGGCGACTTGCGCGGTCTGTTGTTCGGTGTCGAGGAGTGGTTCGGCCCCAGGTAGACCGCGTACCCGGTGACCTTCGACCTGAGCCGTGAGACCTCAGTTGAAGGCCACGTCTCCCCCCTTGACGAACTCGTCGTTGAGCTTGATGCGGGTGCCGTTCGTGAGCTTGCTGCGGTAGATCTCCTTGACCTCGTCCGTGTCTTGATCGCCGATGTACATCGCGTAGCGACCCTTGGGGTCCACCGCGATGAAGCCGCCGCTGAGGGCCCCATTGTCGACGATCGAGCCGCTCAGCTTCACGGCCTCGCCCTTCTTCAGGTCGCTGCGGTAGAGCTCGTGGAGACCCGGAGTGTCCTGGTCTATCAGGAAGACCCCAAGCTGAGCACCGGACGCGGAGAGGCTGGCGTTGGAGACCCCCGAGCTGACCGAGCCCGTCGAGGGTCTATCCGTGCTCCGCTCCGGGTACGAGCAGCGCGCCATCCCCAAGCAGGCGGGGCTCTCCTGGCACTCCGGGTATCGATGCCGGCGCAAGCACTGCGCCCTGGGCGTGGTCAACGCCGACGCAGCGGCGCAGCGGGTGCTGATCGTCTGCCCGGCCAGCCTCAAGCTCAACTGGGCCCGGGAGGCTGCGCGCTGGCTGGTGGACCGCGGCCCGGTGGGGGTGGCCGGCAAGACCTTCCCGGAGGATGCGCAGGTCGTGGTCATCAACTACGACGTGCTGAGCAAGTGGGCGGCCAAGCTGCGTCGCACCTG
>QNBX01000371.1 GCA_003644265.1 Planctomycetota bacterium | reverse complement strand
CGCCCGAAGACGTCCTGGACGCGCTTGAAGTGGTCTCCCGTCATGCGTCTCCGCTCGACGGTCATGGTACGCGCTCACGGGGATTGTGAGGCGGTTGCGGCGCCCTGCTCCCAAGAAGAATCAGGCCCGCCACGCAGCGCGTGACAGGCCTGTCGGATCAACCGGCGCTCGAACGCCGGCAGGGACTCTGGAGAGTCAGTTCGGGGTCCGGAGAGCTAGAACGCCCAGCCCACGGAGAGCAGGTAGAGGTTGTCCGCCCGCTCGAGCGGGTCGCCATTCGCGTCGTTGGTCGGCGTGTTGTCGTAGGTGATGAGCCACGAGAGGCGCGCGGTCATGTTCGACGACAGCAGGGCTTCGAAGTAGGTCGACGCGAGGCCGTACACGTCGTCCTTGTCGTCCAAGCTCGGGTAGACCTCGCCATCGTGGCCGAACTTGAGCGTCGACGTGATCTGCGTCTCCAGACCCCAGGCCGCACGGACCGCCGTGTAGCTCCGCTCGTCGCCGTTGTCGAAACGCTCGTCGAAGTAACTGAGCCCGAGTTCAGTCTTGATCTTCCACTGGGAATCGTCGCGCCACTGATAGCCGAGGCCGCCGCCCGCGGTCCAGCGGAGGTCGACCAGGGCCTGCTCGTTCGTCTCGGCCAGCGCGTTCACGTAGAAGAACGTCTTCTCCATGAAGAACTGGTCGTACTTGGCCGTGCCGAGCGCCCGGCGCTGGGTTCGGATGTCGTCCTGTGTCGTGTAGTACCACAGGCCCTCGAGGGTGTAGCGGTGGACGTCGTACTCGCGGACGCCCTTGGCGATGATCGCGTACGTCTCGACGTCCGCGTTGCCTTCACTCTTGCTCAGGCCGATGTCGAGGTTGCCGTGCCATGTGCCATCAGCGACGAACTCCTCCTCTTCTTCCTGGAGGACCGCCGCGGTGAGCGCGGTCACGGACATGAGAGCCGGCATGGCCTGGTCAGTGGATGCCAGTGCGGTGTTTGGAGCGACCAGGGCGGAGCCCAGTACGAGGGGAAAGACGATCATCTCAGGAGGGCGCCGCGCTTCAGTGCACGGGGCTACAAGGGAAGTGGTGTGCGCCTGCGCAACCCGGTGCGCGGCAGCCATCACGCCGGCCGCGGTCCGGAGACCGCGCCAGGTGAGTGGTTGTGCTCGCAGCCTAGAAATCGCGAACGCCCGATTCGAGCCCGCGCTCGGAGTTCGTGCGCAGTCTCCTCGACGACCCTTGCCAGGAAGGAGATAGGAAAGGGGCGGTCGCTTGGGATCGGGCGCAGGCACGTGAAGGCTCGTTCAGCCTTGCACGTACCGGAGCCCGAGGAGCCCGAGGAGCCCGAGGAGCCAGGGGGCGACGCTCAGGACGAGCTGGTCCAGGCCCGCGCCCGAGAACGAATGACCGACGCCCTCCAGCACGACCAGCTCGGAACGTCCTCCGGATGCGGCATGGATGTAACGGGAGTGCTCGGCAGGCACGATGTCGTCGGCAGAGCCATGCACGAGCAGCCAGGGAGACCAGGGCCCGTGCCCGTGTCGCTGCCGCCGTTCTCCTTCACCCAAGACCTGCACAGAGACCGTAGAGCAGAAAGTAGATCAACGGATGATCAGCGCTGCTGATGACGAGAGCTCGGTTCCGGCGGGCCCGACAGTCGCCGCCTGAAGGAACAAGACGTATCCCCGCTGCCAAGCGGCCATCCGCAGCGGGACCGCACGCGTGCCTGACGGCGGTATGACTCCGACCGACGCCGTCCTCCCAATGTCGACCTGGCGAGGCAGAAGGGACCCGGCGAACGGAACGAGCGCGGGGAGGCGGGCCACCTGAATCTGCGCAAGGTCGCCCGCGGCGCCCCCCATCTCAATGATCACCTGGCCGCCAGGCACAGGTGTCCCAGCTGACAGGAGCGACGGGAACTCTCGCGACGTATCCAAGACTGCCCCATTCGTCAGGTAGACGTCAGGAGCCGGCCAGCAGCACCCTCCCCTCAGGCCGCCCTCAAACACCATGTTCCAGGCCTGGTGGACCCCACCGTCTGCAGTCAATCCGGGCCCGCCTGAGCCGTCCTCGAGAGCGCCACCAAACTGGGAGTGCCCACCATCGCCGCCTCGGACGAGTGACGCGACACAGACAAGAGTGGAGCCGCCCGAGACCTCGCATCCTGTTCCTCCAGCGCCGGCCTGACCCGGAAAGCTGTTGATACTCCAGTAGTCGTCACCTTCACCCCCTCTGACGTCACACCTGTCGAGCATGAGGAGACCCCCATTGTCCACGATGATTCCTGTCTGTGCGGGCTGCGTTCCGGTGCAGGTGCCCTCGCAGGAAGGAGATCGCTTGCCCTCGATCAGGCAATCGACGAGTTGCACGCGGCCTCCCCTGATCTTGACCTTGGATCCTCCCCAAGACCCACCGGGCGTTGGCAGGGCACGGAGTCGATTCCCGCGGACATCACTGCAGTTGACAAGATCAAGGCACTCACGAGCGCCCGTCAATTGCAGGTTGTCCAGCACCAGCGTTCCATCGACCCCCACAGCGCGAATCCGCTCAAGGGAGAGGTCCGCGATGAAGGTCCATGTGCCGGCTGTGAGTCCGATCACCCTGCTCATTCCGGTGACGGTGGCACCTGGCTCCCCGATGATCCGCGTCGACCGCACAAGAGAGAACGGCCCGTAGGACCCCTGACGAACGTCGACAAGATCGAATGGCCCGGCGACCGCCAGTGCATCGACTATCGTGGCGAAGTCCACGCCCGGACCCGGAGTGTCATCGACCACCCATGTCGTTTGCGCGGCCGCCGGGACGGCCGAGGCGAGGGCAGCCAAGAGCGCTGGCCTCGCGTACCGACGCAGCTTGAACATCGAGGAACGGACTGCCGGGGCGGGATTACTGGGTTTCATGG
>QNBX01000370.1 GCA_003644265.1 Planctomycetota bacterium | reverse complement strand
TGCTGGACGAAGGCACCGCCGCGCAGCAACGCCGCGACCTCGAGGAGGTGCGCGCCGCAGCCCTGGGGCCTGGAGCGGTGGAGCGCGCGGCGGCACACATCGCCCCGCGCTTGAGCCAGGCCGGGTCGCCCGCACGGCCGGGTTAGACTGCCGCGCCGTGCGTCCCCGTCCCCCCACAGCCCGCACCCGTCCGAGGCCCAGCCGTCCAAGGCCCACCCGGCGCGCGCGGATCCGTCGGCGCGGCTCACGTGGCGTCCTGCTGGCCGGGGCCACCTGGGCGCTGCTGTTGAGCGGCCCGCTGGCCTGCGCTGACGAGCTGGCCTCCAGCCCGGCAGGCGCGGGCGACGCCGCGCACTTCGCCCTGCACGCGCCTGCGCCGGCGCCGGACCAGCCCAGCGCTCCCGACGGACCCTGGTTCTCGGACCGCACCCGCGCCTGGGGTCTGGTGCATCGCAGCGTCGCGGGCCCCACGCCCCAGCAAGGCCAGGGCAAGCGCTACCTGCGCGACACCGTGGGCCAGGGCGTCGCCGTCTTCGACCTCGACGGCGACGGCCGCATGGAGCTGCTCTTCCCCCAGGGCCAGGCCCAGGGCGAGGACGGCCGCGACCTGCTCTACCTGAACACCGGCGAGGGCCTGACGGAGCGCGGCCTGGAGCTGGGCTTCGACAGCTACGGCTACAGCTTCGGGGCGCTGGCCTTCGACTACGACAGCGACGGTGACGAGGACGTGTTCATCACCCGGCTCGGCGCCGATCAGCTGTTTGCCAACGACGGCGGGCGGCTGCGGGACGTCACGGCCGAGCACCCCGGGCTGGCGGGCCCCGCGCAGGAGTGGTCCAGCGGCGCCGCGGCGGGCGACGTGGACGGCGACGGCGATCTCGATCTGTACGTGGCGCGCTACTGCGCCCAGGACTACGCGGCGCTCGACGCCCAGGGCCTGATCCCGCTGATGGGCTGCCTGGTGCCGGCCGGCCCCGGCGGCCTGCCGCCCCAGGCCGACCGCTTCTTCCGCAACACCGGCGCGCCGAACTGGCGACTGGAGCCGCACACCGAGGCCGCCGGCTTCGCCGCGCCCGAGGCCAGCTACGGTTTCCAGCCCACCTTCACCGACGTGGACGACGACGGCGACCTCGACCTGTACGTGACCAACGATTCGGTCTTCAACTTCCTGTTCATGAACGACGGCGACGGGCGCTTCGTCGAGTCGGCCCTGCGCGCCGGCGTGGCCTGCGGCAAGCGCGGCCAGATGGAGGCCGGCATGGGCCTGACGGTCTCCGACCTGGACGGCGACGGCCTGCCCGAGCTGCACGTCACCAACTTCTCCAACCAGAGCAACAGCCTCTATCACAACGAGACGCGGACGCCCGACGAGCCCTGGTTCGAGGAGCTCTCCGACGCCATGGGCACCGGCCGCCCGAGCTGGTTCCACTTGGCCTGGGGCACCAACTTCGCGGACTTCGACGCGGACGGCTCGGTCGACCTGTTCGTGGCCAACGGGCACGTCTTCCACCAGGTCGAGGGCTGCGCGCCCGAGCGCATCGCGTACCGCCAGCCCAACCAGGTCTTCCGCGGGCAGGGGGCGCGCTTCGAGGACTGGTCCGCTCGCGCCGGCGCCGTCATCACCGGGCGCGCCAGCCATCGCGGCTCGGCCAGCGTGGATCTGGACCAGGACGGCGACCTCGACCTGGTCATCAATCGGCTGGACGAGCCGCCCGTGCTGGCGCTCAACGAGTCGCCCGCGCCGGGTCACTGGGTCATGCTGGACGTGCGCAGGCGGCTGGTGCCGGGCGGGGCCTTGGTGCTGGCGACCGGCGCCAAGCTGCACCTGAGCGCGGGCGAGCTGCGCGCCAGCCGTGAGCTGTACCGCGGCAGCAGCTTCCTGTCGTGCGAGGACCCGCGGCTGCACTTCGGGCTGGGCGAGCACACGCGCGTGGATCAGCTGCGCCTGGCCCTGCCGGGGCTCGCGCCGGTGACGCTCAGCGAGCTGCCCGTGGACCAGCTGCTGCGCGTGATCATCGAGGCCGACGGCAGCGCGCGCTGGGAGCCCGGGAGCTGAGATGGCGGCCGCGCTCCTGATCCTGCTGTGCCTGTTGCAGACCGGCGGCCTGAGCGCGGGCCAGGACGAGCTGCTGGATCAAGCCCGGGTGCTGCGCCGCGCCGGGCGCAGCGGCGAGGCCGCCCGCCTGCTCGGCCCGGCCCGCGCCGCGCGACCGGGCGACCCGGAACTGGACGGCCTGCTGGGCCTGGTGCTGCTGGACGCGGGCCGGGCCGACGACGCCGTGGCCGTGGCCCGGGACTGGGCCCGTTACGACGGCGACTGCTACCGCATCCACGTGCTGCTGGCGCGGGTGGCCGAGCGCAACGGCGACGACCGCGCCGCCCTGGCCAGCTGGCGCCGCGCCGGCGGGCTCAAGCAGGCCCCCATCGAGGCCCTCGTGGGCCAGATCAACACGCTGCTGCGGCTGGACAAGCCCATCGCGGCCCAGAAAAAAGCCGAGCTGCTGATCGCACACCAGCCCGCCCTGGGTCAGCGCCTGCTGGCCGAGACGCTGGTCAAACAGGGCGAGGGCCTGCAGGCCCTGGACATGGCGCAGCTCGGCTCCGTCATCAAGCTCTACAGGCAGGCGCACGAGCTGCTGCCTGACGACCGCGCCGTGCTGCTGCGGCTGGCCGACGCGCTGCTGCGGGGCGCGCGCATCGACGAGGCGCGCGAGCTGCTGCAGGCCCAGCTGTCCGCGCCGCCCGACGCGCTGCAGCGCGCCTTCTGGTCCGGGCGCTGCTTCGAGGCCGACCGCGACCACGAGCGCGCGCGCGAGGCCTACCTGTCCGTGCTGGAGCTCGAGCCCAGCCACGCCGAGGCGTCGGTGCGCCTGGCGCGCATCGCGCTGCACGC
>QNBX01000369.1 GCA_003644265.1 Planctomycetota bacterium | reverse complement strand
GAGCGGCGGCGTTGTCGATGAGGCCGTCCTGGAGTTGCTCGATGGTGGCGAGGGCCGCGGCACAGGCGACGGGGTTGCCGCCGTAGGTGGAGCCGTGCGCTCCCTTGGCCCAGGCTTCCATGATCGAAGCCCTGGCGACCATCGCCGAGAGCGGCATGCCCGAGGCGATGCCCTTGGCCGAGAGCAGGATGTCGGGCTCCACGCCGAAGTGCTCGATGGCCCACATCTTGCCGGTGCGCCCGGCGCCCGACTGGATCTCGTCGGCGATGAGCAGGATGCCGTGGCGGTCGCAGAGCTCACGCAGGCCCTGCACGAAGCCGGCCTCGGGGACGATGTAGCCACCCTCGCCCTGCACCGGCTCGAGGAAGATCGCGGCGACCTCGTCGGCCGGCACGATCTTGTCGAAGAGGACCTCATCGAACCAGGCCAGGTCGCTGGCGTGGCCGTAGGGGGCGTGGTAGACACCGTTGACGAGGGGTGCGATGCCGGCGTGGTAGCTGGCCTTGGACGCGGTCAGCGTGACGGCGCCCATGGTGCGGCCGTGGAAGCCGCCGAGGAAGGAGACGACCGCGTAGCGGCCAGTGGCCTTGCGGGCCAGCTTAAGCGCCGCCTCGACGGCCTCGGCACCGCTGTTGCCGAGGTACACGCGCAGCGCGCCGCTGATGGGAGCGGTCGCGGCGATAGCCTCGCACATCTGCGCATAGATGGGCGGGTAGAAGTCAGACGCGCTGTAGTGCACCAGCTTCTCGGCTTGCTTCGTGATGGCTTCGATGACCGCGGTGTGTGAATGGCCCGTGGAGTTGACGGCGATGCCGGCGCAGAAGTCGACGAAGATGTTGCCGTCGATGTCCTCGACCGTGGCACCCTGGCCGCGCACAGGCACGAAGGGGTAGGCACGCGGCAGGCTCGGTGACGACCAGGTGTGGTCATAGTCCACGTGCTCCCGCGCGCGCGGGCCGGGCACCTCGGTCACGAGGTGTGGAGCTACTGCCTGGTTCATGTCAACGCGTTCTGCCTGGGTCACATACCCCTCCTTCGATCGATCGCCCTCTGTATCAAGCGTATGCACAGTGGATGGCGAGTATAGGGGCTACTCGCCCTCGGGCAGGACTTCGAAAGAGCCCTCGGCGAGGAGCTCGCCGGCGACCGAGACCTCGACCGCATAGGACCCGGGTTCCAGCGGCTCCAGCGATGAGCCGAGGCAGTCGAAGTCTCGTGGGCTCACCTCGGAACCCTCGGTCACCATCTGCCCGTCCCAGCTCACGAGCAGGGTCATCTCCTCGCCAGTCTCGATCACGCGGCGCATGTGCGCGAGCGCGTAGACCGACTCGCCTGGGATGAATGAGTCGGCCTCGCCCTCGATGGTGCAATCGCTGCCGGATGTCCCGAAGATGACGGTGCCGGCAAGGATCTCACGCACCTGCAGGCTGACGAACACGAGCGCAGCGGCGACGATGACCGAGATGATGCCAAGCAGTAGCACCACCCGCGTGATGGTGACGACGCGCGGCGAGCGGCCGCGGTGAGCCCACGCGCCGAAGCCGACCGCCACGATCCAACCCAGCAGGGTGATGAGGATGCCGGTCTGCTCCGACCACGGCCCCACGATGGCCAGGGCGACTCCGATCAGCAAGACCGCGGCACCGGCCATGAGGCCACGCATCAGCGAACGCGGATCCTCGGGTGGCGGCGCGTCACGGTGGTGGCCCGGCCAGTCGGGCTTGCCCGGCGTTTTGCGTTGGGTCATCGTCCTCCTGCGTATCGGACGAGCCGCACTCGTGTTGGCGTCGAACCATCACCAGGACCTTGCGGCTCTTGACGGTGGGCTGCTCGCTCCGGACATGATGGCTCTCCGTAAACGGAGTCACACCATGCAAACACGCTCGGCCTCCGCGGTCTCGCTGCTCCTGGCCACGATGCTGGCGTCGCCCACCCTTGCCCGAGAGCCGAAGCTCCCGGAAGCATCTAATCCTCTGTGCTGACCAGGGAGCTGCTGCCGGGGTGCCGCCGGGGTGCCGCCGGGGTGCCACCGCGCTGGTGCTGACCGTCCGCCGGTCGCTCAGCCACCCCCAGCCTCCACCACCGGGTCGGCCTCCCGTTCAACGGGTGAGTGCGACGGTGGATTCAAGGGGTCGATGCAACGATCGCTGCGAGTCTAGCTGCCGGTGTCTCGTAGCCGAGGGTCTTGCGTGGCCGGGTGTTCAGTTTGACGGCGATGATGTCGAGCTCGGCCTGGGTGATGACCGAGAAGTCAGTGCCCCTGGGGAGGTACTGGCGGAGCAGCCCGTTGGTGTTCTCGTTGCTGCCTCGCTGCCAGGGGCTGTGCGGGTCACAGAAGTAGACATCGACCTTGGTCGCGAGGCTGAAGCGCTCGTGCCGTGCGAGCTCGCTGCCACGATCCCAGGTCAGGCTCTGCCGCAGCTGCTCGGGCAGCGTCCGGACCTGGGCAGCGAGCGCGTCGGCCACGACCTCGGAGCGCTTGGTGTCGAGCTTGACGAGCATGACGTAGCGGGTCTGGCGCTCCACGAGGGTCGCCACCTGGGTGTCGACCGTGCCGATGAGCAGGTCGCCCTCCCAGTGGCCCGGCACGGCCCGGTCCTCGACCTCGGCGGGTCGCTCGCTGATCGATACCGCGTCGACGATCCCGCTCTTGTCCCGGGGACCGACATGGTGCGGTCGTCGCATCGTGCGCCCGCTGCGCAGGTGCGCGGTGAGCTCCTTGCTGAGCACGCCACGGGTCTGCACGAAGAGGCTGCGGTAGATCGTCTCGGTCGACACCTGCAGAGCCTGCTCTCCGGGGTGGGTGACCGCAAGCCAGCCGGAGATCTGCTGCGGGGACCAGTCCTTGCCGAGCTTGGTCGCGACGAGCCGGCACAGTCGTGGTGACGAGGCGAGCTTGCAGCGCTTGGG
>QNBX01000368.1 GCA_003644265.1 Planctomycetota bacterium | reverse complement strand
GGCCCGGTGGCCCTCGATCGAAGGGCCGGCCGGGCGACCGGGCCCAGGTGATCCAGGCCGCGGCCGTCGCCATCGCAAGACTCGAAGCCGGAACGGCAAGGACGAGCAGGGCCAGCACTGTCACTCGCCTGGCGTCGCTATCGAGGCGTGCTGTGTACCCTATCCACGCACGACTTCGTCGCGGCGTAGCGCAGCGGTAGCGCACATGCCTTGGGGGCATGAGGTCGTGGGTTCGATTCCCGCCACCCCGACCAGTATCCCTCGGACAAGGAGCGCATGGACCGGTCCACCCTGCGACGAACGGCAGCTCGAATCGGGCCCTTGCGATCACTGAATCGGCGCGTGCGCACGCCAGAGCAGGTCACCTGGGATGTGACGGAATCGCTCGAAGACGTGGTCGTCACGCCCTTCACCGATCTTCTCGACCGTTGGCAGGGTCGTGAGGCACACCGCGGTGGTCCATCGTGGCCCGACTGGGACCGCCGGACCGCGGCGCGCCACGGGCAGCGCGGTCGCCCCATCGATACGAGGCCAGCGGAGCCCGAGGATGTCCTGGCGTCACTCGAGGCAGCGGCCTGGGGCGGGCCGCTCGTGCGCCACTACGGCCACCAGATCGCCGACTTCTCCACGCGTCTTCTGGCGGCCGCGCGCGCCTATCCGGATCTTGACGTTCTCTTCGCCACCAAGCCCGGCTTTGGCTGGCAGGCGATCGCTGATGCTCCTCCGTGGATGCGTGCGATCCTCGACTGGTTCGGGATCGACGTCGCTCGGTGCCGCATCGTGGACGAGCCTATCTGTGTGCGAGCGCTTGTGGTGGCGGCGCAGGCCGAACAGGTCGGCGGCCCGGGGCCGGATGAGACGTACCTCGACGCCCTGCTCGAGAACACCGAGCGGCAGCTGGGCGGTCTGCCCAGTGTGACCGACACTGTGGTCTACGTGTCGCGCGCAGGCATGTCGTCGCGCTTCGCCGGCGAGGCCTATCTCGAGGAGGTGCTGATCGGGGCGGGCGTGCAAGTGCTGCGGCCCGAGGCGGTGTCCCTGCCCGAGCAGCTCCGCACCTACCACGCCGCGCGCCGGCTGATCTTCGCCGAGGGCTCGGCGCTCCATACGCTGCAGTTGACCGGCCGGCTCGCTGCCGACGTTGCCGTCCTGGAGCGCCGCGCGGAACGACGGCTGGCGGAGGAGAACCTGAAGCCGCGGGTCACTTCGCTGACGTACGAAGGTTGCCTCGCCGAGCAGATCCATGGGACGCTGCCAACCGGTGCGCCGGCGCGAGCCCAGGGCATCAGCGTGCTGGACGAGGAGTTGTTGCTGGGCTCCCTCGACCGACTGGGGGTGACGGTCGCCGACCGCTGGGACCGGCGCCGCTACGAGACCGCGCGCGATGCCGATGTGAGCGAGTGGCTGGCGAGCGACTCGGCGAGTTCGCGCGGACCGGTGGTGCGTTCCTCACCTGAGCGCAGCACGGTCGCGCCCCCGGCGCCAAGAGCGCGCACTCCCGCGCCTCGACCGAGCGGCGCCTGCCTGGCCGCGCTCGCGCGTGAGCCGCTGCCGCTCTACT
Source organism: Planctomycetota bacterium (assembly GCA_003644265.1). The sequence goes on along the minus strand of QNBX01000368.1, from coordinate 1,351 downwards.
CGGACGGGCTCGACATCGCCCTGCTCTGGAACGCCAAGGCGGCCTGCACGTTCGCCATCAAGTGGTTCTTCTTCCAGGACGGCGTGCTCGACGAGGCCGAGGTCTACGCGCCCTGGCCGCACCAGTACCGCCAGCAGGTCTACTGTGCCCGCCCCGACTACAAGGACGGCATCGCGGCGATTCCCCGACTCGGACCGCGTGCCATCAAACTCGTGCGGGATCCCTTCGACCGCGTGGTCAGCAGCTACCTCTCCTACTGCACCCAGGCCCATCGCCCGGCGGAGACATCCTTGTCCGGTTCGGTCGCTTCGTCCGCCCGGCGCCTGCGGGAGGGCATGCTCATCGGCCCCGCGACGAGTTCCCAACATGTGCCCATGCTCAAGGCCATCGGCCGACACCTCCGGCGCAAGGTCGGGGACGGCAACCTCTTCACCTTCCGCGAATGGGTCGGCTTCCTCGAGTCGCTCGACCTCGAAGAGGCTGACATCCACGTTCGCCGCCAGCTCCACCCGTGCGAGCGCGACGGCAGCCTGCCCGAGCTCACGGTCGTCCGCGCCGAGGAGGCGGAGGAGGAACTGCCACGGCTGGAGGAAGCGCTCGGACTCCGTCCCAGCCAGTACGCGCGCCTGCGGCGGTCGCGGCACCACACCGAGCGGGTGGACGACGCCCGCTTCGTGGCTGACGAGCGTCTTGGGGGTGCTATCGGAGTGTCGATTCCGACGACCCGCTGGTTCTACGACGTGGCCCTGATCGAGACCGTCGGTCGTCTATACCGCGAGGACATCGACGCGTACGGCTACCCGGCGCCTGAGCCGACGGCATGAGCACTCGGGCACGGTGGCATCGCTGCATGACCGACATCGGGCACGCGCTCTGACCCCCTGCGCGCTGGAGACGCCGGGGCCCGTCTCGATCGACTGAATGGCCTGCGCTCAGACCGTTCCGGACATTGCCGCGAAGACGTAGGCGAAGGCGGCCAGGAAGAAGTAGACGATGAGCGCCAGGTCCGAAGAGCCATGCCTCTCGAACCGGTCCTGATCGTCTGCTGACGCCTGCTGCTGAGACGTCTGCCGCTGATCGGTGTTCCCGTTCATCTGCCTGACCTCCGCTGCGGGTGGTGTCGTCGATGAGCCACACACTCGCGCTAGGCACGCGTTCGGTCATCGGGCTGGCCCTTATTGGCGCACTCATTTCCCCGCCACCCCGTCGTGAGTCGTGAGCCGGATGGCACTTGGCATGCGTCGAGGACGCTCGTAGCCTGTGGGGCGCCATGTCGCTCATGCGCGGGAAGCCCATCGTCTTGGTGGGCGCGATGCTGCAGGTCACATCTCCGGCGCTTGCCCACGAGGCG
>QNBX01000367.1 GCA_003644265.1 Planctomycetota bacterium | reverse complement strand
GAAGCAGTGGAACACGTCTACTCGGTCTCGCGTCCCGGCATGGCCGTGATGACCATCCAGTTCACGGTCGGCGAGGATCGCACGGTTTCACTGGTGCGCCTGTATAACGCCATCTATTCCCACCAGGACTGGATTCCGTCCAATCTCGGTGTTCTGCCACCCTTGGTCAAGCCCAAAGGCATTGACGACGTACCCATCATTACCGCCACGCTGTGGACCGAGGATCCTGAGCGCGGCGGTCTCGAGCTGCTGAAAGTGGCCCATGCCCTGGAAGCCGAGCTGAAACGGGTGCCCGGTACCCGCGACGTTTACACCATCGGCGGCGCCCCGGACATCGTGCACGTGGTGCTCGATCCCCAACGAGTGGCTGGCTTCGGTCTAACCCTGGACGACCTGCGCATGGCGCTGACCGCGGGCAACAGTTCCCGCCAGGCGGGAACGCTGGTATCGGGTGGTCTGGAAATCCCGGTGCAGGCCGGCGTTTTCCTGTCCAGCCGCGATGATGTGTCGAACCTGATCGTGGGCGTCTTCGACGGCCGTCCCGTGTATCTCGAAGACGTCGCCACGGTTCGTTCCGGCGGCGATCAACCGGAACAGTATGCCTGGTACGCCACCGGCCCCGCGGCGTCTGAGGCCCTTCTGCAGGACGTATCCTATGCCCCCGCGGTAACCATTGCGGTGGCCAAGAAACCCGGCACCAACGCGACCCGTATCGCCGACAAGGTTATCGAGCGCTTCGGCCAACTACAGGCCACTCTCATCCCCGACGGCGTGCAGGCCACCATCACGCGCAATTACGGCAAGACCGCCAACGACAAGGCGATGAAACTGATCCAGAAGCTGGCTTTCGCCACGGCTTCGGTGATTCTCCTGGTGCTGCTGACCATCGGCTGGCGCGAAGCCATCATTGTCGGCAGCGCGGTCATCGTCACCCTCACCGTGACCCTGTTCGCTTCCTGGGCGTGGGGCTTCACCATCAACCGTGTTTCCCTGTTCGCGCTGATTTTCTCCATCGGTATCCTGGTCGATGACGCCATCGTTGTGGTCGAGAACATCCACCGACATCGCGGCCTCAAAAAGGGTCCAATCTCGGGCCTGATACCCGGCGCCGTCGACGAGGTGGGCGGGCCAACCATCCTGGCCACCTTCACCGTCATCGCCGCCTTGCTGCCAATGGCTTTCGTTACCGGCCTGATGGGGCCGTATATGAGCCCGATCCCGATCAACGCCAGCATGGGCATGCTTTTCTCGTTGGCCGTGGCGTTGATTCTCACACCCTGGCTGAGCAACCGCCTGCTGAACCGCGAACAGCACACGAACGATGTCGATGAGGGCCCGAGCAAACTACTGGCTGTTTTCACGCGCCTGATGAGCCCGTTTCTGTACCGGGGGAAAGGCCGCAGGGCCCGCATGCTGCTGTATGGCGGATTGATGACGGCGATTGCTGGCGCCGTAGCGCTGGTGCTGTTTGAAGCGGTGGTGCTGAAGATGCTGCCGTTCGACAACAAGTCAGAATTCCAGGTGGTGCTGGACATGCCCGAAGGCACGCCGGTGGAGGCCACCGCAGCGGTGCTGGATGAACTGGCCCGGGTGATCGAAACCGTGCCTGAAGTGACCGACTACCAGGTCTATGCCGGCACCGCCGCGCCGATCAACTTCAACGGCCTGGTCAGGCAGTATTACCTGCGCAAGGAGAGCACCATGGGGGACATCCAGGTGAACCTGCTGGACAAGCACCACCGCGACCGCAGCAGTCACGAGATTGCCGCCTCCGTGCGCGACGACCTCGCGACGGTCGCCGCCAGGTACAACGGCTCCGTCAAGGTGGTTGAAGTCCCGCCGGGACCGCCGGTGATGTCGCCCATCGTGGCTGAGATCTATGGCCCGGACTACGAGCAGCAAAAGCTCCTGGGCAAGGAACTGGAAATGATTTTCCGTGCCACCCCCGACATTGTGGATATCGACAGCAGTGTCGAAGCCGACGCGCAACGCTTCATCGTGAAGGTGGATCGACAGCGGGCTGCCTTATTGGGCGTTTCCCAGCAACAGGTCAGTGACGTCATCGCCATGGCCCTGGGCGGCGAAGACGTCACCTATATCCACCGGGGCCATGAAAAGAAACCGATCCCGGTGCGCCTCGAAGTGCCGGTCGCGGCCAAAACCGATATCCAGAGCCTGATGGCGCTGGAAGTGCGCAGCCGTGATGGAGTGCCGGTTCCGATGTCGGATTTTGCCAGCGCCAGCCCTGCTCCCTGGGACGATGCGATCATCCACCGGGACCTGCTGCCGGTGGTGTTCGTCACCGCCGACATGGCGGGTTCGCTCGACAGCCCGCTGTACGGCATGTTCAATTTGTCGAATAAAATCGAGGAGCTGGAATTTGCCGGTGAGGAAATCGAGCAGCGCTACATCAGCCAGCCGGACGCCCCCTATTACTTCTCGCTCAAATGGGACGGTGAGTGGCAGATCACCTACGAGACCTTTCGCGACATGGGTATCGCCTATGCTGTCGGCCTGATCCTGATTTTCCTGCTGGTTGTCGCCCAGTTCAAATCCTACCTGATGCCGCTGATCATCATGGCGCCCATTCCGATGACGGTAATCGGGGTAATGCCCGGCCATGCGCTGACCGGCGCGCAGTTTACCGCCACCTCCATGATCGGGATGATCGCCCTGGCCGGCATTATTGTGCGCAATTCCATCCTGCTGGTGGATTTCATCGAGCAACAACTGGCGGCCGGCAAACAACTGGAGGAAGCCGTGATCGAAGCGGCCGCGGTCCGCGCCAAGCCCATCCTGCTCACCGCAGCAGCCGCGATGATGGGAGCATTCTTCATCCTCGATGACCCGATATTCAACGGCCTCGCCATTTCGCTGATTTCCGGCATCCTGATTTCGACCCTGCTTACGCT
>QNBX01000366.1 GCA_003644265.1 Planctomycetota bacterium | reverse complement strand
GGTCGGCTTCTACGGCCGCCATGTGAAGCGCAACAAGCACCTGTACCTCCCGGGGCCGCGGCGGGGTGTCTTCCACTGGCAGACCACGAAGGGCTCGGCCGAGGTCATCCTGGCCGGGTCGGTCCTCGATGCCATGACGCTCTATCAGGCGGGCATGCGCAACGTTTCATGCGTGTACGGCACCCAGGGCCTGACAGCGGATCACGAGGAGCTGCTGCAGCGCTTTCGTGCGCAGCGGGTGCTGCTCTTCCTGGACGGCGACGCCGCCGGTCGCCAGGCGACCGAGGTGCTGTCGCACCGTCTGCGCCGCCTGGGGCTTGCGGTGGGTGACGTCAAGCTCGCCGGTGCCAACGATCCCAACGAGCTGTGGATGCGCCTGGGTGCCGACGAGGCCCGGCGTGTGCTCACCGATTGCGTGACCAGTGCACGCGAAGAACTGGGCGCGGCCGAGTCCGGCCGCGCCGCTGCCAGCGGTGCTGGCACCTCTTCTCCCTTAACCGTGAAGAGCACGATTAAAGAGAAAAAGGTGACTGCGTCATCGATCTCGGCCGAGGACGGCCCCCAGGTATCCCGCGAGGACGGCGGCGGCTGGGAGGTGGTCATCGGTGCGGGTACGTCCGGCGCGCGCACCTACCGTGTGCGCGGCCTGACCGCCACCGGCCTCGACCGCCTCCGCGTCAACTTGCGTATTACCGAAGGTCGCCAGGTGCACCTGGACACGCTGGATCTTTACAGCCACCGGTCGCGGGTGGCCCTGGTGCGGGAGCTGGCCGAGCTTTTCGGCAGCGACGAGGGTGATATGAGCCGGGAGCTGACCACCCTCATCGACACGCTGGAGCGTTTGCGGCTGGAGCAAGGCAAGGATGCAGAGTCCCCGGCACACGTCGAGATGACCGACAGCGAGCGCGAGGCGGCGCTACGCCTGCTGCGGGCGCCGGATCTCATCGCCCGTCTCGGTGCCGACTTCGAGGCACTGGGATGTGTGGGTGAGACGACGTCGCTGACGGTGGGCTACCTGGCGACGATATCGCGACTTCTGGACGAGCCGCTGGGCCTGATGATTGTCAGCCGCTCGGGAGCGGGGAAGAGCCGCCTGCAGGAGACGCTGTGCGCCATGGTGCCCGACGAGTCCTTGATGCGCTACACGCGCCTCACCGGCCAGGCGCTGTTTTACCAGGAGGAGCACGCCCTGCGCCACAAGGTGCTGGCCATCGACGAGGAAGCAGGGGCCACGGAGGCGGCCTACTCGCTCAGGACGCTGCAATCGGCCCAGGTGCTGACGGTGGCGGCGACACGCACCGACCCTGCCACCGGCAAGCTGAAGACCGACGAATACCGTGTGGAAGGCCCTGTGGTGATTCTCTTCACCACGACCTCTCCCGAGGCCATGGACTACGAGACGCGCAACCGCTTCGTGCAGGTGGGTGTGGACGAGTCGGACGAGCAGACGCGGCGCATCCTGGCCCGGCAGCGCCAGGCGGACACACTGGCCGGGGTGCTGGGGCGTGAGTCGGCATCCTTCACGGCAAGCGTCCATCAGAACGCCCAGCGCCTGCTGCGACCCCTGAAGGTGGTCAATCCTTTCGCCTCGTTACTGGTCTACCCCGACCGGAGCCTGCAGATGCGGCGCGAGCAGAAGAAGTACCTCACGCTGATCAAGACCATCGCGCTGCTGCACCAGCACCAGCGGCCGGTGAAGAAGGCCCGGCGGGGTGATGCCGAAGTGGAGTACGTGGAGGTGACCCGTGAGGACATCGTCCTGGCCAACCACCTGGCGCGGCAGGTCCTGGGCCGCTGCCTGGACGAGCTGGCGCCGCCGACCCGCCAGCTCCTCAAGCACCTGGTCAACCTGCGGCGCCCCGGGCGCCCCTCATCGGGGGGTGCTGGAGGCACAGGTGCCCCCGGCACCCCTGCCCCCGAGAAGCGTGCCGGAGGCACGTTTACGCGGCAGGATGTGCGGCAGGCGACGGGGTGGACGGACTGGCAGGTGCGGGTGCACCTGCGCCAGCTCGTGGAACTGGAATACGTGGTGGTGGCCTCCGGGTGCAACGGCAAGCGGATGACCTACGAGCTGCTGTTTGATGGCGACCCAGACGAGGACCTGCGCTATCTCGACGGCCTCGTCGATGTGGCGGAAACCGAGCCTGCCGGTGCGACAAAGCGCCAGCTTGTGAGGGAAAAGGCCACCTTGAGGGGACCTTGTGAGCCGCACTCACAAGGTCGAAGGCCTTTACCTTCTGTCCTTTAACCGTGCCTGCGGCCGACCTTGTGACCTTGGAGGGAAAAGGTGGGGGGGGTGTCGTGAAAACACGAGTTGCCACACAGACCGCAGCACCGCCGCAGGCTCTGAAGCTGCTCGTCGCCCGCTTTATCGAGCAGACGGCGGCGTCGGGTTTTTCCCCGCGCACGGTGGAGAGCTACGGCACGCACCTGGCCGCGTTTCTCGGCTATCTCGGCCAGGAAACCGATGTGGCCGTCGTCACCGACATCACACCCGAAGTCCTGCACGGCTATCAGATGTGGCTGTACGCCTGGACGAATGATGAAGGAATCCGAAGCCTGCCACGCGGTGGCCTCGCTATCGCGACGCAGGGGGCGCGGCTGTCGGCGCTGCGCGCCTTCTGCCGCTGGCTGGTGAAGACGGACGTGCTGCTTTACGACCCGGCGGCCTCGCTGATCTTGCCGAAGCGTCCGGCGAGCCTGCCGCGCACGGTGCTCAAGAAAAGCGAGGTCGCCCGGCTGCTGGCGGCACCGGACGTGCGCACGCCTCTGGGCCTGCGCGACCGGGCCATGCTGGAGCTGCTGTATTCCACCGGCCTGCGCAACGCCGAGCTGAGAAGCCTGATGGTCTACGACATGGATCTCGACGGCGGCCTGGTGCGCATCAACCGGGGCAAGAACGCCAAGGACCGCGTG
>QNBX01000365.1 GCA_003644265.1 Planctomycetota bacterium | reverse complement strand
GTTCTGATGGAACTTTATCCACTCGGAACTTGAGAGCTGATCGACCTGTCCCCGCTTCAGCCCCCGGCTGTTCCGATAGTCCAGATCCTCGATACATGCCTGGATCTTGAACTTGGCATTGCGGATCCGCGTGTTAAGCGCTCGTTCTTCGCGCCACCGCCACTGCTGGTCCACAAGCAACCCAAAGCGTTCATCGAACGAGAGGTCGGCCATCCTGGCCTGTTGCCGCTGCTCATCATATCCGTCTGCCATACCATTGAGCTTCATGGCATGGAGCGTCTCCATTGTCTGCTCATTCAACATTTTCTGTCCTTTCAGATGTTTCTTTTTATCGGGCAAGAATGCCCCTTCTGGATGATCTCTACTCAGCCCATATACCCCCCTCTCTCGGCGTTCACACCCCGCTCAGACTCTCCTGCGAGTAGTACTCAGCGCCCCTCACATTGCGGTGGCGATTGCTGCAGACGCTCACCACAGGCTCGTCTCCAGGCAGTGGTTCGCGGTCCTTGTCCGTCTTCAGGATCGACTTGATGCTACGGTATGAACACACATCCAAGGCCAATGCCCGTCGGCAGGCCGCTTCAACCCGTGAGTATTCGTAGCTCTTGGAAAGCCGTACAATGCCCAGGCACGCCCGGTATCCCTGCTCGGGATGCATACGGGCTTCAATAATATGTTCAGCACAAGCCGCACAGGACGGTCCGATCTTTCCGGCCCACCGTATAATGCGGCTGGGCGTCCATTGGGCGTGCTCTCTATGGGCCTTGGGCATGTGCTCTGTCTTTGTCGAGTACGTGCCTTTACGGTCATCGCGGACGTGGCTGGTCACCCGTCTGTTTTTGTGAAGAACCTCGATCATTCGTACAGTCAGACGCACATCCAGCTTCTGCCCCCTGAGCTCGCAGGGCACGCTGTAGTAATGGCCTTTGATCTCTATGTGATAGTCGATATTGACCCTGGGCGTGAGGAAGTCAGCGAACTCGTAGCGGCTTGAAGGCAGGGGCTTGAGTGCGGGCTTGTCCAACTCGTTGAATAGTTCCAGCCTTGAGTAGTCCAGCTTCTGGAAAGGGCGCTTGTTAACCTGTTCGGTCAGCTCCCTTATGGCCTGGTTGAGCTCGGCCAGCGAGAAGAAGGTGCGATCCCGCAGGCGAGCAAGCACTCGCCGTTCGATGATCTGTACACCCGTCTCAACTTTGGCACCGTCTCTGGGCTTCTTCGGGCGACGAGGAATGACAGCGGTATCATAATGCCGCGCCATGTCGGCATAAGTCTTGTTTACGTCCGGATCGTACCAGCAGGCCCGGGTTACACCGCTCTTGAGATTATCCGGCGATGTGATCTCGGCTACGCCGCCCAGATGTTCGTAAGTCCGACAGTGCGAACTGATCCAGTCCGGCAACTGCTGGGTCCAGGTGCCTTCGCAGTAGATATAATGGCTTGCCCCAAGCGTTGCTACGAAGATCTGCGCGCGCTGGACCTCGCCGGTTGCCGGATTCGTAACCGGCATGGTCATCCCTGCATAATCAACGAATAGCTTCTCGCCGGCCCGATAGGTCTGGCGCATGCACACGTCTATGGTCTTTGACCAGCGCCGGTAACGTTCACAGAACTGGCTGTATCGATAACCGTCCGGGTAGCTCTCCAGGTATTCTTCCCACACCAGTTGTTTCGTTACGGCTTTCCGACGAAGCTCTTTGTGAATATACGCCCAGTCAGGAATCGGCCGGTCCCGATCCGGCCCTCTGAACTCGGGGCCCGTGAACAGTCGTTGATCAAGCGCTTCTTCAGTCAGATCCGGCGGAAACGGCCAACTCAGGCATGCCGCATCAAGCCGCAACATATAGTCAGCTACCGTACTTCGCGCTATGCCGCAGCTTCGCGCGATCCTCCGGTTGCTAAGACCACAGGCCCTCAGCCTGGCTACTTCACTCACCTTACGCATGGATAACTTCTTTCTCGACACCTGTGCCTCCTTTTCTCGGTTGAAAAAAGGGTACAGTATGCCTCAGTTATCCAGCGTCGCTAACTCCATTCCGGAACCTTCCGGCCACTCATTCCGGCCATGCCGAAAAAGTGGCCGATATCATCCCGGAATCACCGGCCGAGTCGTCCCGGAATCGCCGGCCGGTATCATCCCGGAATAGGTGGCCGAGTCGTCCCGGAATACGCATTTGCCACCCGAAAGGAGACCATGAGTAAATCAGAAAACGGCGGCGGGGTGGCAATAGAGTCCACCCATTTGTGCCATCAGCTTGCTTTCTCAACAAGTCGTCCGTTGATGTACTTATGCAAGATGCTGGATATGAGGGTCTGGTATGGGAGGCCTTCATGTACGGCCGTCTTTTGGAAATGAACGAGATCGCGCTCGGTCATTCGGATATTGACTCGCTTATCCTTGCGCATGGTGGCGCGTGCCGCTTCGCGGTACCGTGCTACTTCATTCTTGTAATTCGGGATTCGCTTCCATTCGCCCCTCTCGACGGAGTCGAGAATGTCTTTTTCTTCTGCTGTCAGTTTCATTTTGCATCACCTCCGAGATATAGCTTTGTCATCTTTCGACTGGGAACGACTGTCTTTAAGAAGATGACCTCGTCATCTTCAACGAAAGGCACGATGAAAGCATACCCCTCCACATTGATCACAAAGATCCTCTGGCCAGGGTACTGCTTCTGATTGGGATGCTCGATCGTGTCGAGCAGGCCATCGTGTGTCAGGTGGTAAACAGCATCTTCAAACGCGATGCCACGCTCCCGCTGCAGCCATTCGTTCTTTTCGTCATTCCAGTCAAACAGAGTCATGATGCATATGTAGCACTATGTGTGCGCTTTGGCAACACCTGTTTTCGTTAGATTTCCGGCACAACGAGAATGCTCACCTTCCTTCTGAAGGCGCGCCTTCAGAAGGTAATGGTGCAGCAT
>QNBX01000364.1 GCA_003644265.1 Planctomycetota bacterium | reverse complement strand
TGCCCGATGCGAATGGCCGTGGCCACCGTGTGGGGATCGTCGAAGTCGTGACCCTGCACCAACGGCGAGGCCCCCTCGGCCTGAAAGCCGATCATCTTCGGCACCGTCTCGACCAGGCCGGTGTCCCGGTACTCCTTGAAGCCGCGCCAGTAGGCCGTGATGTTGCCGGCGTTGCCGACCGGGATGGCGAGGTAGTCGGGCGCGCCACCGAGGTCCTCGCAAACCTCGAAGGCGGCCGTCTTCTGGCCTTCGATGCGGTATGGGTTGACCGAGTTCACGAGCTCGACGGGGTAGTCCGGGTCACGTTCAGCGGTCATCTCACGAACGATGCGAAGGGCCTCATCGAAGTTGCCCTCGATGGCCACCACGCGTGCGCCGGCGGCATGTCCCTGCAGCATCTTGCCGGCCGCGATCTTGCCCTTGGGCAGAACGATGACGGCCTCGATGCCAGCCGCGGCCGCATACGCAGCCGCCGACGAGGAAGTGTTGCCGGTGGAGGCACAGATGACCGCCCTGGCGCCATCCTCGATGGCCTTGGCCACAGCCACGACCATGCCGCGATCCTTGAACGAGCCAGTCGGGTTCTGGCCCTCGATCTTGAGGTACAGCTGCGGCACGCCGAGAGCACGACCGAGGTTGCGGGCATGCACGAGCGGCGTCAAGCCCTCGCCCAGACCCAGCGGGGGCGTGTCGACGGTGAGGGGCAGGAAGTCGGCGAAACGCTCCATCAAGCGCGGACGGCGACCCGTGCTCGACTGTTCGGCCCGCAGTTGTCGCAGGACCTGGCTCATGCGCATGCCCTAGGCGTCCGACAGGACCGGGTAGACGGTCACGGCGCGATCGAGCAACCCCAGCCTGGTGGTCATCGCGGTGAGCGGCGTGGGCTTGATCACGAAGCCCTCATCGGTGCTGACGAGAGCCACCTCCTTGACCCATTCGGGGAAGCCAGCCATACCGAGGCCTTCGATGACGACCAGCCAGCCGCGCTCGCCGGCGAGGTCATCCCCGATGTCGAGGCCTCCGGCCGGTGGCAATAGCCCCCAGGTGGAACCGGCACCGGAGGCCAGCGCCAACACGTCAGCGAGGATGGCACTCGACGTGGCGGGACCGCCTGCGCCGGGCCCAGCCATCGACACGCGGCCGACGAGGTCGGCGCCGAACTCGACGAGGTTGGTGACGCCGGCGGTCGCGCCCAGCGGTGAGCCGACAGCCACGGCCATGGGCGTTACGCCGGCGCTGACCCTGGAGTCCGACAACCGCTCCGCGCGCGACACCAGCTTGAGGGCCATGCCCAGGCGAGCGGCCGTACCCATGTGGCTGCGCTTGATGCCGGTGATGCCGGGGTGGGCTTCGCCACCGAAGGTCGGCACATCGCGCCGCAACTCATCCACGTCGATCCAGCCATCGAAGGCCAGGCGCGAGAGGATGACCAGCTTGTAGGCCGCGTCGAACGCCTCGACATCGCTACTGGGGTCGGCCTCGGCATAGCCACGGGCCTGGGCCTCGCCCAGCACATCGTCGTAGTCGCGGGCGTCCGAGGCCATGGTGCTGAGAACGTAGTTGGTGGTGCCGTTGAGGATGCCGCGAACCCCGCTCACGCGATCGGCACAGAGCTCCCCTACGAGCGGACCCAGCACGGGCACTCCGGCCATCACCGCGGCCTCGAAGCGCAGGGCCACGCTGGCATCGCGCGCAGCGTCCTCAAGCTCCCGCCCCCGGCGCGCCAGCAGGTCCTTGTTGGCCGTGACCACGCTCTTGCCGGCCCTGAATGCAGCCAGCACGGCATCACCGGCCACTCCCGCGCCACCCATGAGCTCGATCACGACATCGATGTCGTCGCCCTCCAGCAACTCGGCATAGTCGGTCGTCTGGCGCACGTCATCGGGGATGTCCAGGCCGCGATCACGCTCAAGGTCGAGGTCAGCCACGGCCACCAGCTTCGGGACGCGATGCCCGCGAGCCGCCACGGCCGCACCCCACTCGGGATCGAGCAGGCGCCCGGCCACGGCAGTGCCGACGGTGCCCAGGCCGAAGAGCGCGATGCGGGGGCCCGTCAACACGGGCTCGGGCGGAGGGGTCGTCATCGCTGTGGTCATCTCCTGGGCATCATGATCCATGCACCGATCGTAGCGCAGGGCTGGCCTGCTAGAGTCGAGCACCGACGGCAGCGACGACCTGACCGCACTCGACCGCACCTGCGAGCTGATGACTGACACCACGACCACGACCAGCGCAAACCCCATGCCCGGCACGGGCGGCCGGGTCTTCTCCGGCGTGCAGCCTTCGGGCTTGCCCCATGTCGGCAACCACCTGGGCGCCTTCGGCAACTACATCGCCATGCAGGACGGCTACGACGCCATCTACTGCATCGTCGATTACCATGCGCTGACCTCCACCCACGACGCCGAGCTCATCCGCCGCAACACGCACGAGATGGCGCTGGGCCTGCTCGCTCTTGGACTCGACCCCGAGCGTGCCGTGCTCTTCCGCCAGTCCGACCGCCTCGAGCACATCGAGCTGATGTGGTTGCTGGCCTCGGTCACACCGACCGGCTGGGTCGAACGCACACCCTCGTTCAAGGAGAAGCGCCGCAGCCAACCCGACGACGTCAACCTGGCGCTGCTCAACTACCCCGTGCTGCAGGCCGCCGACATCGCCATCTACAAGGCCAACTACGTGCCTGTGGGCAAGGACCAGGCGGCGCACCTGGAGCTCGCCCGTGAGATCGTGCGTGCCTTCAACGCCCGCTATGGCGAGGTCTTCCCCGAGCCGCAGGCGGTCTTCAGTGATGCCCCCATCGTGAAGGGCACCGACGGAGCCAACAAGATGTCCAAGTCGCTCGGCAACGTCATCGAGATCTTCGCCGACGAAGACGTCATCCGGAAGCAGATCATGAGCATGGTCACCGACACGCAGCG
>QNBX01000363.1 GCA_003644265.1 Planctomycetota bacterium | reverse complement strand
TGGTCATGACCGACTCGCTGACGATGGGCGCCATTCGCGAGCGTTTCGGCGACGACCGAGTCCCGGTGCTCGCGCTCAAGGCGGGCGCCGACATCCTCGCCGACCCACCACACCTGCCCACCGCGTTCCGCGCGGTCATGGACGCGGTCGAGGGCGGCACACTCTCCGAGGAGCGCATCGATCGGTCGGTGGAGCGGATCCTCCGGCTCAAGGAGCGACTGGGCCTGCTCGACGACCCCATGGTCGACGTCGACGCGGTCCCCGAGTCGGTCGGTACCAAGGCCAACCAGGCGGTGGCAGAGGCGGTCGGGAACGCGTCGGTGACCGTGCTGCAGCTGCGACCCACGCGCCGCCTGCCGGTGCCGGAGCAATGGTCCATCCTGCTCACCGGCTGGAACGACGCCGGCGTGCGCACCCTCGAAAGTGAGCTGCAAACGGCCGGGCGCAGCGTGGAGGCAAGCTGGACCCCGGCCGACCCCACGGACACGGAGATCGATGCGGTCCTGCGGCGGGCGCGCAAGCACGACATCACGGTCGTGGTCACGGGCTACCTTGGCGCGTACCCGCAGCAGCGCCAGCTCGTGCGCGACCTCATACGGCAGGGCCGCACCATCATCGTCAGCGCCCGGTCGCCGTATGACGTGGGCTGGTTCCCTTCGGCTCCGGTGCTCGTCGCGACATACGGCTCGACGCCGGTGTCGATGCGTGCGCTCGCCCGCATCATCGCGGGCGAGCTCGGCCCGACCGGCACGTCTCCGGTGCGCATCCCCTACCCCGGCCGGCCCCAGACGCGGTTCCCCTTCGGTGCCGGCAAGACCTGGGAGGTCCCGTGAGCGGCGAGCTCCCCGCACCGGTCCAACGCTGGCTCGATCGACTCGAGGCGCCCGCGGAGTCGTTCACCACGGCCGTCATCGAAGGCAACGCCCGCTTTCGCCGCGACGGCAAGGGCTGGTGGCTTCCCATCGAGGCGGTGATGTGGCACCAACTGGGCCGCAATCACGTGGTCGACTTGCGCGTGGGGCTCGGACCCCTGACGTTCATTCGCGGGCTCGACGGCTACGTCGACGACATCGGGTTCAGTCGCATCAGCCACACCCTCGACATGGGCCGTGAGGTCGACCAGGCCTCGCTGCTCTTCATGTGGTCCGAGGCCATCCTCTTCCCCTCTGCGTGGCTCGAGCGCGAGGATATCGAGTGGACATCGCTCGATGATGACCTCGCCTCGGTGACCTTCACAGCCACCAAGGCTCCGGTCGCGGCGCAGATAGCCTTCGACCCGCAGACCGGGATGCCCAGCCGCTTCAGCGCCGATCGTTTCAAGGGTCCGGGATCGGCCAGGGCCGAGTGGATCGTGGACTACTCCGAATGGGGCACCACGGAGGACGGTGTGACCATGCCCGGCAATGCCGTTGTGTCCTGGGGCGACGAGCCCGGACCGTGGTTCAAGATGCGAATCTTGCGCGCCAACCCGGGGGCCGACGTCAGCGCGGCGATGGACCGCGGCCGACGGCTTCTGGCGGAGGTCGCTGCCGACCCCACCCGCTAGCGGTGCCGATCCTCGCGCTCACGGCGCCAGCGAGTCCCGACCGGCCTGTCTCCGGCTGCGTCATGGCCGGCCTCCGAGACGCAGTACCACTCCCGACCTCAGCCGTTCATGCACAGGCGACTGCAACGAACCACCTGCCGGGCTCACCCCTCCACTCCCAGTCAACGTGGGGGCATATCTGGGGTGCTGATGATGCGATCCTGGGTCTACACGGGCACCGAATGGCCCGATCCGACCCTCTTGCGGGCCCTTGTAGGCGCCTGTGCATAAGACGCGAGCGGGGGGTGAGACGCGAGCGGGGGTGTGAGACGTGAGCGCGACCCTGGGGTGGCTAGCCGTCTTCGATCGCGAACAGTTCACGGCGGGGCAAGCCGGTTTCCTCTGCCACCAGGCGGGCCGCGGCCGACCGCTTCACGCCCTCTGTCACCAGCATGTCCACGCGCGCCCGACCGGCCTCGAGGCTGACCGCTGCTGATCCCGCCTCTGTCGCACCGGCCACGACGATCACGACCTCGCCCCGGGGTGGCACTTCGGTGAGCTCGCTCACCAGCTCACCGAGTGGGCCGCGCCTGACCTCCTCGTGCAGCTTGGTCAGCTCGCGACAGACGGCAGCCGGTCGCTCCGCCCCGCATGCCCCGGCCAGGTCGGCCAGTGTCGCCGCCGTCCGGCCATGTGCCTCGTAGATGACGGTGGCGCGATCGTCCAAGGCGATGCGAGCCAGGCGCTCCTTGCGCTCGCGACCCTTGCGCGGCAGAAACCCCTCGAAGCCCCAGCGTGGCGCCGGGATGCCCGACGCCACCAGCGCCGCCAGCACGGCTGAGGCACCAGGGATGGGCACGATCACCCCGCCTGCTGCGGCCCAAGTGATGACCAGCACCTCGCCCGGATCACTCACGAGTGGCGTGCCCGCATCGGTCACGAGGGCCACGTCGTCGCCGGCATCCAGCCGCGCGATGAGCTCCTGCGTACGCCGGTCATCGCTGTGAGCGTGATAGCTGAGCAGTGGCGTCTTGATGTCGAAGCGCGACCACAGCTTCCGGGTCACGCGCGTGTCTTCCGCGGCGACCACGGCAACAGAGCGCAGCACGTCGAGCGCGCGCAACGTGATGTCGCCGAGGTTGCCGATGGGCGTGGCTACCACGAAGAGCGTGCCACGGCTGCCCTCCCCCGCCGCGTCAGTCACGCGTGGAACGCGGCCGGCGGCGTGGGTAGAGGTAGTCGATGCCGGCCGTGCGCGGCCCGATCTTGGCGATGGGTGGGATCTGGCGCTTGAACTCCGAGCCCGCGACCATGCGATCAACACGTTCGACGAGCTCACGCTCGAAGCCATCGGCCACGACCTCATCGGGCGAGAGGCGCCGGTCGACAAGCTG
>QNBX01000362.1 GCA_003644265.1 Planctomycetota bacterium | reverse complement strand
CACCGACGCCACAGTCTCCCCCGAGATGCTGCACCGCCTGCTGCGGCCCATCGTGGCCCGCACCTGGAACCAGATCAGTGTCGACGGTGACCAGTCCACCAACGACACCGTGCTGCTGGCCGCGTCCGGGGCATCCGGCTCGGTGTCGCTCGAGTCCGATCCTGCGGCTGCCGCTGCGTTCGCGGGGACGCTGGAAGCCGTGGCCCGCTCGCTGGCGCGCCAGCAGGCGGCCGATGGCGAAGGCGCCGCCACGCTCATCACCTGTGCCGTGAGCGGCGCTCGTGACGATGCCGGCGCGCGCGCCGCCGCGCGTGAGGTCATCGGCAGCGATCTGGTCAAGGCCGCTGTCCACGGAGCCGACCCCAACTGGGGCCGCATCGCCATGGCCCTCGGCAATGCCAACGTGGCTCGCGCCGAGATCCTCGAAGCGGCCGGGTTGGAGCCGGCGTGGGCGCGCGATCGCTCCGGTCAGCCGGTGGAGCTCGACCCCGACCGCCTGCAGATCGACATCGAGGGTGTGCCCGTCTTCGCGGGCGTACCGCTCGACTTCGACGAGGCGGCACTCAGCCAGCAGATGCGCGGCGGCGAGGTGCTCATCCGTGTCGACCTCGGCGTCGGTGCTGGGAGCGGTGAGGCCTTCGGTTGCGACCTCACCGAGCAATACGTCATCGAGAACTCGGAGTACTCCACGTGAGCGGGACGCCCGTCGTCGTCAAGCTCGGCGGCACCACCATCATCGAGCAGCAGGATGTCCTGCGCGAGATCGTCGAGGAACGCCGTGAGCGGCCCGTCGTCATCGTTCACGGTGGCGGCAAGCGCCTCACCGACTGGCTCGAGCGCCTGGGCGTCGAGAGCCAGTGGGATAGTGGCCGGCGCGTCACCGACGACGCCACGCTGGAGGTCTTCCTTGCCGTTATCAGCGGCGTCATCAACGCCGAGCTGACCGAGGCGCTGCTCGGCCTCGGGGCTGAGGCGGTGGGCCTGCGTGGCATCGACCGCGGCATGATCAGGGGCCCTCGAGCGGACGGGCTCGATCGCGTCATCAGTGAGCCGATGGCTGATGCCGCGGTGCTGCTGACGCTGCTTGATGCGGGCTACCTGCCGGTGCTGAGCCCGATGGGTCTCGACCCCGAGGGGCGCATCTGCAACGTGAACGCCGACGACGCCGCGGCCGCGGTGAGCGCCGCGCTGGGTGGCGAACTGGTGCTGATGACCGATACCGACGGCGTACGTGACGCCACTGGCGAGCGCATCGTCGAACTCACGCCGAGCGCCGCTGCGCAGCTCATCGAGGACGGCGTCATCGCCGGTGGCATGCTGCCCAAGGTCCACTCGGCGCTGCGCGCGATCGGTCCCGGCTCACGGGCTGAGCGCTCCGTCATCGCCGATGGGCGCTCCACCGACGCGCTTCGCAGGGCGCTCCACGAAGGTGCCGGGACCGGCTTCCGCATCGGTCAGCTAGGCCGCTCCCGGCTCGACGCCGAAGGTCCGCTTGGTCAAAGCCGGCGATAGGAACATCGCCCAACGCTCGGGCGACAGCCCCTCGGACTCGTCCGGCGGCAGGATGCCGGCCGCTGGCGCCTCCGGGGCGACACCAGCCGGGACCACCAGCCCGCTCTCGAGGTGGTCCACATCCACGAACGTCATGTCGACCGACGTATTGGGGCGGCCCAACAGGAAGCCCTGGCCGGCGCCGATGTCAAGCTCACGGATGACCTGTAGTTGCTCGGCCGTCTCTACGCCTTCGGCCACGATGCGTGCTTCCTGGCTCAAGGCCAGGTCGCGCAGGGATCGCAGCACCGCGCGCGAGCCCAACTGGCGCACACCATCCTGGACCAGCGAGAGATCGATCTTGACGATGTCGAACTGCACCTGCGAAAGCAGCCGCAGGCCGGAGTTGCCGGCGCCAACGTCATCGGCGGCCAGGCGCAGGCCGTACTGCTGCAACATGGCGAACGTCTGGCGCAGGCGAGGCAGGTCGTCGATCTCCTCGCGTTCGGTGAGCTCGATGATGACGCGGCTGGGTGAGATGCCGTTCCTGACCAGGCTCTGCAGCAGCCAGGCGGCGTCGAAGTCCTTGACCTCGAGCGTGCGTGGCGAGAGGTTGATGGTGAGCAGGCGGTCGGGGCCGATGGCCCGGGCGCCCTTGACCACGGCTTCGATGCAGGCGAGGTCGAGCTCAACGGTGCGACCGGACGCTGCGGCAGCCGCGAACAGACGCTCTGTGTCGGGCAGTGGGCCGTTGGGGTCGGGGCGGATAAGGCCCTCGAAGCCGAGGACACGCCCGCTGCGCAGGTCCACGATGGGCTGGAAGACCGGTCGCAGCAGCTTGCCCGTCACGACCTCGGCGACGGCGTTGCCGGCAACGTCGCTGAACTCATCGGGCAATTGGTCACGCTCGGAATCGAAGACCTCGACCGAACCGCGGCCGTGGCGCTTGGCCCAATACAGCGCTGCGTCGGCCTGGCGATAGACCATGTCGCGCTGACGCGTGAACGCGGGCACGCCGGAGATGCCGCCGGAGAACGAGCTGGGCCGGCCACCGTCCACGGGACGCTTGCAGAAGTGGAGGATGCGCTCGGCGAGCGTGATGGTGTCATCGATGTCGCTGTTGGGCAGCAAGATGGCGAACTCGTCGCCACCGGTGCGGTAGAGGCGATCGCCGCGGCGTGCCAGCTCGCGCATCGTCTGGGACATCGAGCGGAGCATCTCGTCACCGGCGGCATGGCCATCCTGATCATTCACGACCTTGAGGTCGTCGAGGTCCAGCAGGAGGAGGCCGAAGGGCGTGCCGCCCTGCTCGTGGGCGGCGATCTGGCGAGTCAGCCCCTCCTGGAAGGCGCGGTGGTTACCTAGTCCAGTGAGGCCGTCGGCGAGGGCATCCTCGCGTGCCTCGTGGTAGAGCACCTGCAGCTCGGCTT
>QNBX01000361.1 GCA_003644265.1 Planctomycetota bacterium | reverse complement strand
TTCAGCTGGGCCAGCGACGCGGGACCCGGGGTCGCGCCAGCCGCAGGTGGCGCGGAGTGAGGGCGCGCCGCCCAGCCGCGAGCTCCGCCCCCTGGATGTGACACGTCCGTTGGATGTGATACGGCCCCCCGACGGCGTGTCCGTCAGGGGGCCGCGAGAGTGACGGCGAGCGAGCGGGTGGGCGCCGCTCAGGTCACGATGAGGTCGTCCGCGTGCTCGCGGGGCGCCGGGGCAGGCGCACGCACGGGCGCCGGCACGGGCAGGCGGTCGATGATCACCCGCGTGGGCGAGCTGCGTGGTGCGCTGGCGCGCGGCGCGAGCTGCAGCCTGTACTGACGGCTCGAGCCCGGCGCCGGGGCCGGGGACTCACGCCAGCGGCTCAACGTGCGGCGCAGCACCTCGAGACCCGGGTGGAGCTCGCTGCCGGCGTGCCCGCGCTGAGAGCCCGGCTCGCCGCCGTGGAGCTGGAGCGCGTACGGGGCGCGCGCGACGTGGGGCGGCTCCGGCGCATGGGGCTCGTGCGGCGCGTGTGGCGAATGGGGCGCATGTGGCGCGTGTGGCGCGTGTGGCTCGTGTAGCGCGTGTAGCTCGTGCAGCTCGTGCAGCTCGTGCAGCTCGCGCAGCTCGCGCAGCGTCGTGCGCGTTCTGCTGGGCTGCCGCGCCGTGCGCACCTGGTAGACGACGCCGTCGCCTGTCAGCTCTTCGATCAACTCAACCAACTCCACGGGCTCGCTGTCCGGGTCGTGACTGATGAGATCGATCACCTCTGCAAACTCGATCTGCTCAAGCGCTTCTGCAAGCTCGATCTGTTCGAAGCTCCCGTCGAAGTCAGCCGACTCGAGCACCTCTTCGAGCGCGACCTGGCACTCGGCTACGACGTCGATGGTCACGCCAGAGGTGCACTCCAGCTCGACCTCGCAGGGCGCGCTGAACGCGCACGCGGTGGACGCCTCAAGACCCAGCTGGCACGCGCTGAGGATGGCGCGGAGCTGCTCGCCGTCCTCGCCGCTCAACAACACCTCGATGGACTCGCTGCCGCACTGGAGGCAGGGGCCCAGGTCATCGTGGGCGCTGTCGGAGACGGGCAAGGCCAGCGCTGCGGCCGAGAACAGACCCAGCGCGAGGGCCGGCAGCGCGCCCACCAGGGCGCGTCCGGTGCGCTGACGAGCGTGGGGCGCGGGCGCGCCCAGCAGGCGGGAGATGCGAGACATGAGGGATCCTCCGTGGGATGAGAGAGCGGTGGCCCCGAGCGGACCCGGGCTCACGCTGCGTCGCGCGGCCAGCTGCTCGAGGTCGGTCAGGGCCCGGGCGTAGGCCAGGGCGTCACCACTGGTGAGTACGGCCACGTCGTCGCAGCAGTTCTCGCGCTCGACGCGCAGGCGCGCGCCGAGCCACCAGGTGGTCGGATGGAAACAGAGCAACGCTTCGGCCAGCAGCTGCACCAGCGCCAGCAGGTGGTCGTGGCGAGCGACGTGGGCCAGCTCGTGGGCCAGCACGGCGCGCAGCTGGTTCGGAGTGAGTAGGTCGGTGGCGCCCAGGGGCATGAGCACCACCGGCGCCAACCAGCCCACCACCGAGGGCACGTCGACCCGGGTGGAGAGGAGCACGCGCACCGGGCGGCTCACGGCCAGACGGCGGCACAGCTCTTGCACCGCGCGGGACAGAGCGGGCGGCGCGGGCTGCGTGCCTACACGGGTGAGCTGCCGGCAGTGTGCCCAGCCCAGGCTGCCGCGCAGCAGCAGGGCGGCGGCGCAGACGGCCCAGGCCAGCACGGCCCACGGCAGCAAGGACTGCACGCGTTGCAGCAGCGGGGCCTGACCGAGCACGCCGGTCACGGATGTCAGCGTGACGGGCGCCGCGGAGGCCGCGCCCGCCGGCAGCTCGTGCGCCAGGGCCAGGGTGAACGTGAGCGCCGGAGCGGCCAGCAGCAAGCCCAGGCCCAGGGCGCAGACCCGGAAGCGCGCCGCCGCCGAGCGACGCCGCATCAGGCCCAGCACGGGAGCCAGGACCAGGGCCAGCAAGGTGCCCTGCCAGAGGGCGTGCAGCAGGGTCAGCCCCAACGCGCGCACCAACGCAGAGTCCGCCAGCGAGTCGGGCAGCGTCATGAGTCCGGCTCCCCATGCGCGTCGCCGTCCGCGCTGTTCGCGCCGCCTGGGCCGTCTGGGCCGTCCGCGCCGTGTTCGTCGTCCGACTCCACCACCGGCTCCATGCGGTCGAGCAGCGAGCGGATGGCCGAGCGCTCCTCGGGCGAGGCGCGCTCGGACGACAGGGCCTGCATGACCAGGCTGGCCGCAGAGCCACGGAAGGCCTTGTCGAGCAGGTGTTTCAGCAGCTGGTTCTGGGTCTGGCCCTCGCTCACCGCAGGCTGGAAGATCTGGGGCCGCACGCTCTCGTCCCGCACGAGCAGGCCCTTCTCCAGCATGATCTGCATGTGCTTGAGCACGGTGGTCTGGCCGCTTCCGCGCCCGTTGGGATCGCGAGCGAGCCGCTCGTGCACCTGGCGCACGCTGGCAGGCCCGAGCTCCCACAGCGTGCGCAGGATCTCGAGCTCGGCGTCGGTAGGGCGGCGGAGGGGCGGCATGGACATGGGTCTCCTCATCAGGCGACGAGTCGCGGTCAGGGCGGCCAGCGCCGGTCGCCGCTCCCCTCGCATGGTCCGAACGACTGATATACGAATCCTTTCGTCGAAATGACGAATGTTTTCGTAAAATAGTCGCCAAGTGCCAGAAATCAGGGTCTCAGAGTGTGTTTATGCCCGCTGCCCATGCCGACGCGGGAGCCAATGGCCCGCTCGCCAGGGCTCGGGGGCGGCGCGACAGCGCTCGACTGACGCGGGCCTCAGTCCTTGTCGAGCTCGCCGAGCACATCGCCCAGCGTGTCGTCGGTGGGCTTGATGACCCAGATGTCGTCGTCGCCCTCGCCCTCGCCC
>QNBX01000360.1 GCA_003644265.1 Planctomycetota bacterium | reverse complement strand
CCCTCGGCGGGGATCAGCTGGGGGTTCATCGAGTCCATGAAGTAGCCGCTCCAGCTCAGCACCGGCAGCTGCACGTGGGCGCCGAAGAGGGCCGGGTCGAAGAAGGGCGTGCCCTCGCAGTGGAAGCTGTCGATGTCGCCGCCGCTCTCGATGTCCTGGCCGTCGGCGCTGGAGTCGACGCCGCCGTCCCCCTCGCCCACGTCCTTCAGCGGCTTGGGCGGGTTGAGCAGGTCGCCGATCTTCTTGCACCACTCCGCCTGCTTGACGGCGTCCATGCTGTGGTCGGTGGCCTTGTCGTAGGCCTTCTGCAGGGCGTCGCAGTCCTTCAGGCAGGCGTCGTAGGCGTCGTCCGCCTTGGCCGAGGCGTCGTCGGCCGCCGCCTGCGCCGTGGTGCCCTTGCCCACCACCGCGCGCAGCAGCTTGTCGAGCTGGCGCGCCCAGTACTCCGAGATGTCCAGGTGGTACTGCTCGTGCTCGAGCAGCGCGGGCGTCTCGGTGCCCGGCGTCACCCACGACTCGCGCTTCGAGAAGGTCGAGCTGGTCTTGATGTCGGTGAGCGTGGCCTCGTAGTTGCCGGGCGTGGGCTGCTTGACGTCGAAGCCCATGTCGCCCATGCCCGCGCCCGACGAGGTCTCGGCATCGTGCGGCGAGCCGGCCGGCGGCGTGCCCTGGAAGTCGGCCCACTTCAGCTTGCCGTAGGGGCACTCCGTACTGGCGAGCAGCGCGGGGGAGAGAACGAGCGTGAGAGCAAACGTGGCGAGCAGCGTGCGCGCGGTCATGGGCCATCTCCGGCGATCGCGGCTCCGGCGCTGCCCGACCGGGTCGACGCCCGCCGCGGGGAGCCAGTCTAACCACGCCGGCCGGGCGTCGCCGGAGGAGGCTGATGCGGAACGGCCGTGCCGGAGGAATCAGATCGCCATGGCGGGTCGCGGCGCGACGCTCAGCCCTTCTCACCCCTGACCCTCGCCCTCCACCTCCCCACGTTCCGAACCCCGCAAACGCACCTCCACCAGGTCATCAAACGGGCCCGCGCCCGTGTTGCCGAAGCCCAGCAGGGCCCGCCCGCGGCGCCGGTCCACGGCGCCGAAGCTGGACGCCCGCGAAGCCGTGGAGCATGCGTGCCGGCGACTGGCAGTGCAGCTCACGTTCGTCGCGGGCCTACAATTCCAGCGCGTACCAGCTGTCGCAGGCGTCGTGCCCGGTCTGCCCCATGGGTTGCTCGAGCGCGGCAAAGCCGGCCTTCTCGTACAGCGCCCGGGCCTGGTGCATGTGCTCCAGGGTCTCCAGGTAACAGGTGCGAAAGCCCGCCTCGCGCGCCGCCTCCAGACAGCGGTCGAGCAGCCGGCGACCCAGGCCCAGGCCGCGGGCCGCGGGCAGCGCGAACATCTTGCGCAGCTCGCACACGCTCCCGCCGGCGTCGCCCGCCAGCGGACCGATGCCGCCTCCGCCGAGCACCTCGCCGTCGCGCTCCGCCACGAAGTAGGCCTGGTGATCGCCCGCGTACGCGCGGTGCAGCTCGTCCACCTCGGCGTCGCCGATGGAGTAGCCGCAGCCGACGGCGCCGAACTCGGTCATGACCGCGCGGATGACCCCCGCCATGGCCGCGTCGTCGCGAGCCTCGATGGCGCGCACGACCACGCCCGCCAAGCCCTTGGCGCGATGCAGCGCCCGCTCGTACAACGACACGCCGGCCAGCACGGTGGCGCGCTCCGCCTCCGTCAGCAGGTCGAGGGCGGCGGCCACCTGCCCGTCGGCCACGGCGTGAATACGCTCGACCCGCTCGCGGCCGGCGGCGGTCAGGCTCACGGGCCGGGTGCGTTGGTCGCCGGGATCAGCGCTGGTCTCGAGCAGGCCGCCCTCGACCAGCGGTCGCAGCGTGCGGCTGGCGGTGGACTTGTCGACCTCGAGCCGCTCGGCGAGCTCCCCAGACGTCAGCCGCCCGTGCAGCGACAGCTCGATCAGCGCGTGGCACTGGGCCGGCGTGCAATCGAGCCCGTCGACCCGGCCGTGCATCACCCCGAGCACCCGCACCAGCCGCCGCGAGGAGTCGCGCAGCGCCCGCACCTCGGGATCGGGATCGGGGCGATCAGGCAGGGTGGTGTCCGTGGCCGCGTTCAACATGGTTGCACTCTACAACCATTTCCAAGGCAAACGCAACCAGAGCTTGGCAGCGAAGGGCCGATCTGTCCCTGACCACACCCTCAGCTAACGAATTCGCACCATCCAAGTCCTCGGCCTCAGCCCAGGAACAGCACCGCCGAGCCCGCCACTGCCACCACCGCCCCACCACCCCCAGGCGACCCCAGCCCCGGCCAAGCGCGATTTCAGCGCCAGCACCCCCACCCCAGCCCGCGCCCCCACAAATCCCCCAAACCCGACGTGCGCAGCCTTCCACCGATGCCCAGCGCGAGGGTGATGGGTTGATCACGCAGCGAACCTAAGCGTCCCACCAACCCCGCGCGATCTCAGCCCCCCCATCCAGCGCAGCCTGAGCGGAGTGATCAACCCATCACCCGCGCGCCCCCCACCGATTCAGCGCAACCCAGCACTCGCAGGCCGCCCCGCGTGCTCCCTGAGCGAAGCGATCGGCCCCACGCCCGCGCGGAAGCGACGCAGCGTGCCCCGCGCGCGAGAGCGACGCCGCGCGCCCCACGCAAGCGCGAAGCGGCGTGCCCCACCCGGGGAGCACCCCGGCGGACTACTCGCCGGCGTCGTCCGTCTCCAGATGCTTCATGTAGTGCACCAGCGCCTCCATGCGAGCCTCGCCGTCCTCGAACATCGGCTCGTACTCACCGTCGCTGAACTCACCAAAGAAGCTCGGCATGCGCGTCCCCGGCTGGTATCCGGGCGGGTTCTCGAGCCAGTGCGTCATCCAGTCGCGCTTGAGGCGCTGCTTGGCGATGCTCAGGTCCGGGCCCCAGTCGAGCGGG
>QNBX01000359.1 GCA_003644265.1 Planctomycetota bacterium | reverse complement strand
CGTGCGGCACTGCGCGCTCATCTGAGCTCAGGCCCGACGGCTCGGCGCCGAGCCATGGTGGCGACGACCAGACCAAACCCGCTAATCATGGCGGTTCCGGCTCTCCGCTCGGGAGCGTCGAAATCGGTCATGTCGATGATCCTCTTCAGGTAGGCCACCCATGTAGTGGGGGGCGGCTGCGAGCGCATGAGGCTAGCGAGGCATGATGGCGCAATGACGCCGCCACCCTCGTCCTGAAGACGATGCCGGAGACTCCAGAGCCGCAACGGCACGTCGGCCCCTTTGCCCGCGCCGCCGCGCAGGCGCCGGCGCCTGCGCTGGTGCTGGTGTCGATCGTCTCGATCCAGTTCGGCGCTGCGGTGGCGGTGCACCTGTTCGAGGCGTTGGGGCCGATCGGCACGACCTTCCTGCGCATCGCCTTCTCGGCGGTCTTGCTGCTGGTCGCCACGCGGCCCCGGATCGGCGCCAGCGTGCGCCGCAACGTCGGGCTGCTACTGCTGTTCGGCTGCGTCATCGCTGTGATGAATATGTCCTTCTACGGCGCCATCGCGCGCATCCCGCTGGGGATCGCGGTGGCCATCGAGTTCATCGGACCGCTGGGCGTCGCCGTTCTCACCTCGCGGAGGCTCAAGGACTTCGTCTGGGTCGGCCTCGCCGTCGTGGGGCTGGTGCTGCTGACGCCGGACATCGGCGGCGACCTCGACCCGGTCGGCGTCGGCCTGGCGCTGGTGGCCGGCGCTGGCTGGGCGGGCTTCATCCTGATCAGCCCCCGCGTGGCCCGTGGTGTCGGCGACGCCGGCCTCGCCCTGGCCATGGTGGTGGCCAGCCTCTTCGTCCTGCCCTTCGAGCTGGCGGCTGGCGGATTGGAACGCCTGGACCTCTGGCTGCTCGCGGGCGCGCTGGCGGTGGCGGTCCTTTCCACGACCCTGCCGCTGCGGCTGGAGTTCGAGGCGCTGAAGCGCATGACCGCGCGTGCCTATGGCATCGTTGTCACGATGGAGCCGGTCGTCGCTGTGCTGGTCGGCGCCATCGTCCTGGGCCAGGCCCTGCCGCCGACTGCCCTGATAGCCATCGCCTGCGTCACTGCTGCCGCCATCGGCGTGACACTCAGCGACCGGCGCGGATCGACGATCGCGCCGCCCCCTTCCGGATAGCTGTCAGGAGTGGTTGACGTGCACCATCATGGCGACGACCACCAGACATCACCCTCTAGACATGGCGATTTCGTACCAACAGCTTGGAGCGGATGGACGGCCGCGAGACAATGGTAGATAGCGGGAGGCTCCGAAGCGCGGTCCATCGACCATGGCCGCCTGGACCACGCCGAGCCACTGGCGAACCCGGCCCGCGCATGAGTAGCCCTATGTCAACCCCCCGGTCATGCCGCGGGCGCGAGGAGCACCCGTTGCAGGGCCCGGTGGCGGTTCGGATCGTAGGCGGTGTGGTCCTGCCAGCAGCGCCAGATCACGCCGAGCCACGCCCGGGCCAGGATGCGCACCGCGTGAGGATGACGCTTGCCGCCCGCCCGTGCGCGCCGGTAGATGTCGGCCGCCCAGGGGCTCGCGTGACGGCTGTCCCCGGCGAAGTCGATGAGCGCGTCGCGCAGCTTCTTGTCGCAGGCGTAGCGGAAGGTGACCACGCGGTGCTGACCGGACTGTCGCGTCGAGGGCGCGGCGCCCGCCAGACAGGCAAGCGACTCGACGGTCGGGAACCGCTCCCGGCAGTCGCCGATCTCGGCAAGCAGCGCCGCTGCGCGCACGCTGCCCGAGCGGGGCAGGCTGGTGAAGATGTGGCCGTCGGGATGGAGCGCCAGCTGCTCGCCGATCCGTCCGGCCAGTGCGTCGGCCTGCTGGCGGATCTCGCCGATCGCCCGGACGAACGCCAGGGTGATCGCGGCCATCGCGTCAGCACCCTCGCCGACCCGACCCCGCGGAGCGGCCACGAGTCGGGTATGTAGTTCCTTGCCGCTGCGCCGACCGCAGTAGCCCTGGGCCCGCGACCAGGCGGCCATCCGCTTGGGGCTCAGCCAGGCTGCCCGCTCGGCGGAGGGGAAGCGCGCCAGGAACGCCTGTGCGATCGGCGAGGCCAGGTCATCGAACAGGTCGACGGCTCCGGGGAACACGAGCTCGAGATGTGCGCTCAGCTGCTGCACGAGACGCACCCGGGTCCGCACCAGGTCCTTGCGCGCCCGGACCAGCGCTCGCAGCGCCACGGTGGCGTCGGAGTCGGGCAGGAGCGGACGCAGCCGGTGGCCGTCGGTGCGCAGCACGTCAGCGAGGACGTAGGCATCGGCGCGGTCGTCCTTGTTGCCGGCGAGACCGTAGCGGCTGCGCAGCGCCTTGACATGGCGGCTCGCGATGACGACGACCCGCAGGTCCGCCTCGAGCAGGGCGTCGATGACCGGGCCGTCGGGACGCTCGATGGCCACGCCGTCCACATGCGCCGCGGTGAGCCGTCGCACGAGGCTCCGCAGGCCGGCCTCGCGGTGCTCGACCTCGTAGCGCTCGAGCACCGAGCCGGTCGCGTCGACGACGCAGATCGCATGGTTCCGGCTGGCCCAGTCGATACCGGCGTAGGTGGTGGTGGGGGCAGGATGCATCCGTGCCTCCTTGCTGCTCCATTCAGCCTGGGGGCACCCTGCGTGAGGGGACGTGTCCGCCGATGGCTCACTGATCGGCGCTCGATGGCGCGCAGCCCTATCGCGGCTCGGCACGTCCCGGTCCGCCGGACCCCGCGATACTCATGCTGGCCGTCGAGCGGCGAGCGAACGTGGCAGTGGTCCGGCGGTCACCGGGTGCATCGGCGGGTGGCGCCCGTCGACACGGGTATGGTGCAGCAGTGAGCGGCGAGCAGCTACGCGTCGGCGAGAACAGTCCCGCCCAGCGCAACCTCGCTCCGCGTTTCGTGGCCTTCGGCGTGGCCATCATCCTGGCTGTCACGGG
>QNBX01000358.1 GCA_003644265.1 Planctomycetota bacterium | reverse complement strand
GATCCACGGCGCGATCTGGCCCCGGTTCCTGCGCTGCCTGCTCACCTATAAAGATAGGCTGCGCGGGCTGCTCGGAACCGGAACCACCTCGCTTGTGTCTCACCCTCCATCCGACACTGTTTGGAAGGCTTGCGATCGCCTTCTCCTTAAAGAGAGAAACGGGAAGCTGGTGACAGCTTCCCGTTTCCATTTGTGGTGCGCTACCCACAGCAGCGAGAATTGGTCGACCCAGATGGGGCCAATGGCGTCCACTTGCGTCAGTCGCCGAGCGCCCCCGCAGGGGCCGACAGAGACGTACCCTTCGTACGTCGACCGAGGAGGTGGCAAGAAGGCGAAAGGGCGACGTCAGTCGACCAGAGCTGGATTGCCGCCGGTTCCGAGGAGGAAAGCCGGCGAATGGCGTGAGTGGGCGCCAGTGGCTAGATGGGGCAGGACATGTCTTGTCCGCAGCACAGCGGCGACTTGATCTTGCCGTGATCGTTGGGGCACTTGGAGATGCCGACCTTGCTGCCGTCATCTTTGCTGATGGCGTCATTGACGAGTTCGGCGTTGCACTTGGCACAGGTCATGTTGACGCTCATGCCGCATTTTTCACAGGTATAGGTAGCCATGGCCGCGAGTATGGGGCTCAGGCCCTGGGACGGCAATGGACCTGTGAGCGACGATTTCGGATGCCAGAACGGTCGAATGCCCCGAGCAGACGACTGTCCTTCTCTGCTATCCTCCCCGACCGATGCCCAGCCTGAAGTGGATCCTCCCCGAGGGGCGTCCTCACATCTTCCCCGTCTATAAAAAGATCACCTCGATCGGTCGTGGTGGCGGCAACGACGTGGCGATCGATACCAAGACCCTGCGCGAGTACCACGCGCAGATCGTCTTCGACGGCAAGGACTTCAGCCTCTCGGAAATCGAGAAGGGCGGCGAGATCCACGTCAACGGCAAGAAGAAACGTCGGGGCAAGATCTTCCACGGGGACCGCATCACCGTCGGCAAAGACGTGGAGCTGGTCTTCTCGATCTTCGAGGAAGCCGCTCCGATGGTCGACAGGGGCCCCCGTGACGCCGAGGCGAGCCCCGGGGCGGAGCTCGCCGGCATGCGCAAGCTCGCCGAGTTCAGCGAGCGACTGAACGGCCTCCAGACGGTCAAAGAGCAACTCGACGGCCTCGTCGACGCCGTCATCGACGTCACCAGCGCCGACAAGGGCTTCGTCATTCTCCTCGAGGACGGCGAGGCGAAGGTCACCGTCGCTCGCAACGTCGACCAGAAAGACCTCCCGAACGGGGTGCGCCACCTCTCGGACAGCATCATCGCCCGGGTGGTCGAGTCGAAGAAGCCGCTCATCGTGAGCGACGCCCTCCACGACTCCATGTTCAAGGGCTCCGAGTCGGTGATGAACCTCGCCCTCTGCTCCGTGATGTGCGCCCCCCTCGTCGCCCAGGGGCAGCTCCTCGGCATCATCTACGTCGGCAACGACAACGTGCGCAGCCTCTTCGAAGCTTCGAGCCTCGACGTGCTCACGATCTTCGCGACCCAGGGCGCCCTCATCCTTCAAAACGCGATCCTCCGCGACGAGCTCAAGTCCGACCGCGACGAGCTCGTATCACTGATGGGTGAAAACCGTTTCGACGACATCATCGGCAGCCACCCCCGACTGGTCGAAGTCTTCAAGAAGCTCGAGAAGGTCGCCGGCACTGACATCAGCGTCTTGATCACGGGCGAGACCGGGACCGGCAAGGAGCTGATCGCCAAGGCGATTCACAGACGCTCACCGCGAATCAAGGGCCCCTTCGTGGTGGTGAACTGCGGGGCCATCCCCGAGAACCTCATGGAGTCGGAGCTCTTCGGCCACGTCCGCGGGGCCTTCACCGGCGCCGTCGCGACCCGTGACGGCAAGTTCCAGGCGGCGGATGGCGGCACCCTCTTCTTGGACGAAATCGGCGAGATGCCGGTGTCACTCCAGGTGAAGCTCCTGCGAGCCCTCCAAGAGCACGTCGTCATGAAGGTGGGCGATACCAAGTCTCAGCAGGTCGACATCCGCATCGTCGCGGCGACCAACCGCGACCTCGAGGTAGAAATCCAGAAGGGCAACTTCCGGGAAGACCTCTACTACCGCCTCAACGTCATCAACCTGCACCTGCCGACGCTGCACGAGCGCGGCGACGACACGATCCTCCTGGCCAAGTTCTTCCTGCACAAGTACGCCGAAGAGTTCGGGGCCAGGGTCAAGGGGTTCACCCCCGGCGCCCTGTCGGCGATGCGCAAGTACGACTGGCCCGGCAACATCCGGCAGCTCGAAAACCGCATCAAGAAGGCCATCGTGCTCTGCGACAAGACCTTGGTCGGCCCCGAAGACCTCGACCTCTTTCCCGAGGCCCTCAAGGCCGTCGTGCCCCTCACCGAGGCCCGGGAAGACTTCCAGCGCCGTTACATCCTCGAGGTCCTCGAGCGGAACAACGGCAACCGCACCAAGACCGCCCGGGACCTCGGCGTCGATCCCCGGACGATCTTCCGGTACCTGGAGCGGGAACCGGACGCTCCGGACCCGGGTCGGAGCTAGCTAGAGCGACTTTGGCGGCCTCACCCCGGCCGGCGTAGTAAGCTGGGCGCGCTAGCCCCTGGCCTGACATCGATGTCGTGCCATCGGGCGCCGCAAAAATGGCACATGCGCCCCTTTCCACGTGATCTCGGAGACTTCGGCCCCGCCGGGGGCCCTGGAACGCATGTTGCTCAGAGATGGGCCATGCGAGCAATCGCCGCCGCATGCTGTCTGCTCATGGGTTGTTTGGTCACAGAGAAGAAGGAATTCCCTGAGCGGACGTCTTGTCCGCCTTCGATCGAGACGCCCGCGCTGACCAACCCGATGCAGCCCCTCGATTCGATCGTCATCCTCGATGTGACCGAGGGCTCCGGGGGGGATTCGGGCCCCGCAGACATAACGCGCACCTTCGACGTCGTCAT
>QNBX01000357.1 GCA_003644265.1 Planctomycetota bacterium | reverse complement strand
CCCGCCTGAGCGCTGAGCTGCGCGGCCCTCAGTCCTCGCGTTGGTGGCCGCAGCCTGCGCAGAAGCGGGCGTCGGCGGCCAGCGGGTTGCCGCAGCCGGTGCAGTAGGCCGACGAGGCCTCGGCGCTGGGCTTGGGCACGCTCATCTCGCCGCCGCAGGCGCTGCAGAAGCGTCCGGCTGACACGCTGGTCATGCAGGCGCCGCAGATCACGCCGGCCGCGGCGGGCGCCAACACGTCGCCGCCGCGCGCGTCCTTCACCAGCAGCTGTGCCAGGCCGATGCCGATCCCGAGACCCGCGCCGCCCATGAGCCCCGCGCCGGCCGCGCCTGCGCCGCCGCCGCTGCCATCCGCGTCTGCGCCGCCACCGCCACCGCCCTGGGCCATGCCCTCACCCGCGCCCATGAGCGCCTTGCCCGCAGCAAAGTCCTTGTACGCGCTCACGCCGCCCACCGTGCGCAGGTAGGCCGCGTCGGTGTAGAGCCGCTTCAGGTTGTCGGCGTCCTCCTCGTCGATGGCCAGGGTCACGTTGCCCAGGCGCACGATCTGCATGCCGTAGCCCGCCACATGCTTGGCCACGCCGGCCAGCACGTCGGTCTCGACCTCCTCCGTGTAGGCGCCGGAGGTCACGTCCAGCAGCGGCCACTTGTTCTTGACGCACAGCTCGGCCAGGCGATCGCGCACGACCTTGAGCACCTGCTCCTTGAGCCAGGAGCGCACCTGGTGGCTGCCCGCGCGGCCCATGCCCACCAGCCCGGTAATGAGCGTCTCGGCGTCCAGCACGCGGAAGCTGAACTCGCCGTGCACCAGGGTCTCGACCGGGATGCCGCTCTTGGGGTCCTCGACGTGGCCGATGCGCCCGCCGAACTTGACCCCCGGGTGCTCACGGCTGCTGACGAAGAAGACCTCGGCGCGGAACACGTCGCCGCCGGTGAACGAGTCGATCAGCTCCGACAAGAAGGGCAGGTTGCTGGAGTCGAGCGTGTGCCGGCCCGGGCCCATGGTCTGCACGATCTTGCCGTCCCGGAAGAACACCGCCACCTCGTCGGCCTGCACCGTGAGCTGGCTGCCCATGGGGATGGTGGGGTCGGGGTGCTTCCAGACCACCTGCGATTTGGCATCGTCGGGGCGTGCGACCATCATCTCGCCCACGCCGCGCTTGAACCAGTCCATCAACCCCATGAGATCTCCTCCTGTGTGCAGCCGCTCGGAACAACGCAGAGGATGGCGGATCGGGGTGCAGCATGCGAGGGGAGGCCGCGTTTGAGTGACCAGGGCCGCAGGGCGGGCGAGGGCGAGCCCGTGGATGGGGGCCGCGAGGCGGGCCAGGGCCAGCCGGCGGACGGGGGTCGCGGGCTCGGCTCCGACGCGGCTGCGCGCCAGGTCGATGCGAGCGGGGACGAAGCGGATTCGGATGCAGGTCTGCGCGCCGCCGAGGCCTCGGCTCTGGCGTCCAAGGGGCCACGTTGCCAGCAATGTGGCGCCGGCATGCGCTGGGACCCGGAGGCCGACGCGCTCTCGTGCTTGTACTGTGGCGCCACGCGCGCGGTTCCGCCGGGCGAGGGCACCGTGCTCGAGCGTCCGCTGGAGTCGGCCCACGACGCGGCCCGGGGCTTCGGCCTGGAACTGCGCGTGGCCACCTGCGAGGACTGCGGCGCGCGGGTCACGTTTGAGGGCGCGGCCACCTCCACCGAGTGCGCGTTCTGCGGCAGCGCGCGCGTGCTCGACCAGGCCGCCAACCGCAACGCCCTGCGGCCCGAGTCGCTGGTGCCGTTGGACGTGAGCCGCGCCGAGGTCGAGGCGGCCTTCTCCAAGTGGCTGGGCAAGCTCTGGTTCCGTCCCAACGACCTGGCGCGCGCGCGGGTGGCGGACGCCGCCGGCCTATACTTGCCCTACTGGACCTTCGACGCCCAGGTGCACAGCGAGTGGACCGCCATGTCGGGGACCTACTACTGGGTCACCGTGCCGCGCACCACCATCGTCAACGGCAAGGTGCACGTGACCATGCAGAGCGAGCGCAGGACGCGCTGGAGCCCCGCCGCCGGCGAGCGCGACGACCGCTTCGACGACCTGCTGGTGCCCGCAGGCAAGGGCGTGTCAGGCGAGCTGCTGGCGGGCCTGGGCGGCTTCGACACCACGGCGCTGCTGCCCTACCGCGCCGACTACCTGGCCGGCTGGCGCGCCGAGGAATACCAGCTCGACCTGGAGCAGGGCTGGGAGCGCGGCCAGGAGCTGATCCAGGAGCGCCAGCGTGGCCGCTGCGCCGGCGACGTGCCCGGTGACACCCAGCGCGCCCTGCGCGTGCACAACAGCGTGGCGGACGTGCGCTTCAAGCACGTGCTGCTGCCGGTCTGGAGCCTCTGTTATCGCTACGGCGGCAAGGTGTATCCCGTGCTGGTCAACGGCCAGTCCGGGCGCGTGGCCGGCAAGGCGCCGTACAGCTGGGTCAAGATCCTGGGGGCGGCCGCCGCGGTGGCCGCGGGCGCCGGGCTGGGGGCGCTGGTGTTGGGGAGCTGAGGGGGCTGCTGGCCAGTTCGAGCACCTCCAACAGAGCGTTCTTGCCATGTGTCGTGTGCAATGAAGCGACGCGCGCCGAGGCTCCCGCCTCGACGCGCGTCTTGTGCCATGCAGCGATCTAGTTTCTTACCGGCCCCACGACCGCGTGGGTCGTGGGGCCCGAGGGCTGATGTTCAGCGCTGGCTGGCTCTCAGCCGCTGCTCCGTCGTGCGGCGTGCGTGGCGTCCACCTGCTGAGCGACTGCGGAGGGCACCGGACGGCGACCCCCCGCACCCGGAGCGCGTGCCGAGTGGCAGCGCCGCTGCTGCGCGGCGCCACCACCCGGCAGGGGCAGGCGACTACGGGATATCCCCCCTGATCGCGTTCGAGATGGCCTTGCCGTGAATGGCCGCGGCGTCCAGGAGTGCCCACTGCAGCCAGATCTTCTCGCCGCTGGGATAGCCCGTGG
>QNBX01000356.1 GCA_003644265.1 Planctomycetota bacterium | reverse complement strand
TCACCAGCGTGATCTCACCGGGTCGTGCGCGGGCCTCTTCGATGATCATGTCGGCCGCATCGCGAGCCCCGGCGGCGCTCTTCGGCTGCGGCAGCGAGGCGTAGCCGAGACCGCTGGGTCCGTGCGTGTCGGCGGCGGTGCGCAGTGGCCGCGCGATGGGCGCGCCCCGCCCAGCCGCGACCTCGATGTCAGCCCGGCCCACCAGCTCCAGCACTGACAGCGTGTTGCGCACGATGTGCGGCAGCTCCACGTTGCCCGCCACGCAGCTGACGCCCACGATCTCGGCATCGGCGGAGCCGGCCGCGTAGAGCAGGGCAAGGGCATCATCGATGCCGGTGTCGCAGTCGATGAGCAGCGGGTGGGTGCTGGGCATGGCAGCCGCAGGGTACCGCGTGTAGCATTCGCGATGGCCCAACTGGTCGCAGCAGCAACGTCGCGCCGTGGGCACCCTCAGCGCAACAGGTACCGACAAGACAGGTCCCTCGGAGGAAGCATGAGCCACCGTGTCACTCTCATCCCCGGCGACGGGGTGGGGCCGGAGATCACCCAGGCCACGCGCCGCGTCATCGAGGCGACCGGTGTCGCCATCGAATGGGAAGAGGCCCTCGCCGGTGCCGAGGTCTTCAAGACCGGCGACACCTCGGGCGTGCCGCAGGAAACGATCGATTCGATCGCTCGCACCGGCGTCGCCCTCAAGGGCCCCCTGACCACACCGGTGGGCTTCGGTGAGAAGTCGGCCAACGTGACCCTGCGCAAGCTCTTCGAGACCTATGCCAACCTGCGCCCGGCGCGCCAGATCCCCGGTGTGCCCACCCGCTACGACGGCGAGGGCATCGACTTCATCGTCGTGCGCGAGAACATCGAGGACCTCTACGCCGGCGTCGAGTACATGGTGTCGCGCGACTCGGCCGTGGCCCTGAAGATCATCAGCCGGCGCGGCTCGGAGAAGATCATCCGCTACGCCTTCGAGCTGGCCCGCCGCGAGGGCCGCAAGAAGGTCACCTGCGCCACCAAGTCGAACATCCTCAAGCTCAGCGAGGGCCTCTTCCAACGTGTCTTCGAGGAGATGGCGCCCGAATACCCCGACATCGAGCCGCAGCACCTCATCATCGACAACGTCGCTCACCAGATGGTCAAGGACCCTGCGCAGTTCGACGTCATCGTCACCACCAACCTTGCCGGCGACATCATCAGCGACCTCGCTTCGGGGTTGGTCGGCGGCCTGGGCTTTGCAGCCTCGGGCAACTTCGGCGACGAGGTGGCCATCTTCGAGGCCGTCCACGGCTCCGCGCCCAAGTACGCCGGCAAGAACGTCATCAATCCCACCGCGCTCATCCTCAGCTCGGTGCTGATGCTCAAGCACCTCGGTGAATCCGAGGCCGCACAGAAGATCGAGGATGCCGTCTTCGTCACGCTCGAGGAGGGCCAGGCGGTCACGCTCGACGTGGCCCGCCAGACCGGTGATGTGGAGCAGGCGACGTCCACATCCGGCTTCGCCGACGCCATCATCGGGAACCTCGGTCGGGCGCCGTCGGTGCGCTACCCGGTCAAGTCGGACGGTGCTCCGGTGAACCCGCCCGCGCCACGGCCGCGCTGGGATGCCCGCCCGGCCATCGTCGACAGCACCGAGACCATCGGCGTGGACATCTACACTGAGAACGACGCCACCCCCGCTGCAATCGGGCAGGCGCTCGAGGCCGTCGCCGGTCCCGATTTCAGGCTGCAGTTCGTCAGCGCCCGTGGCACGCTCGTGTACCCGGCCGCCAACAGCCGCATCGACACGGTGGGCTGGTGGCGCTGCCGCTTCGTGGCAGCCGTTGACGGAGCCGCGGTGACCGATGCCGCCATCCTCGGGCTCGTCGCGCGTGTGGGCGCAGTGATGCCGTGGGTGCTCATCCAGAAGCTGCGCCTCTTCGAGGGTGAGGAAGGCTTCACTCGCGCGCAGGGCCAGTAGCGTCCGGCGTATCCGCGCACGACTAGACTCAGGTTCGTGGCAAAGGACGAGACGCTTGATGGCCCACCGCAACTCGATCGGCAGGAGCGACCGCTCGCGGTGGACGTGCATGGCCGTCCGTTGGTGCCCCAGCGTGTGCCGGAGCTGGAGCCCACGCCGCTGCAGAGCAGCTTCATCTACCTCTCGATCATCGCCCTCGTGTGCGGCGTCTTCGCCATCGGTGCCCTTGAGCTGGGCACGCCGATGTCATCGCCCTGGGTCAAGATCCCGGTCCTCATCGGGGGTGTCGTGCTGCTCGCGGTCACGACCGACGCCCTCGTCCGCGTGTGGCGTTCGGTCGGTGCGTGGCACTCGGTCGACGAAGGTCGGGCACGGTTCCGCCTCGTCTGGGTGGCCGTGCTGGGGGGCTCGCTCGTGGTCGAGGCCGTCATCATGATCATCGTGTTGCTGGCCTAGCCCGATGACCAAGCTCGACGATCCCGGCGCGTGGTTCCCCGTCCGGGGCTTCGCCAACGGCGCTCCTGAATGGCTGGCGCCGACCCTGCGCCGCTGCTCCTGCTGTGGTGGAACGCTCGTGTATGGTCCCGTCGAGGGCGAGGATCGCGAGCGGCACTGCTGCACTGACTGTGGCCACATCGCCTACGTCAACCCGCGCGTGGTGGTGACGACACTGCCGGTCACCGACGCCGGCGAGCTGGTGCTCATCCGTCGCGCCATCCCGCCGGGCATCGGCACCTGGGCACAGCCCGGCGGCTTCCTCGAAGCCGAGGAGACGGTCATCCAGGGCGCCGTGCGCGAGACGCTGGAGGAGACTTGCCTGGTCGTGGAGCCGACGTACATCGTGGGCATCTACTCGCGGCCGCAGGCGGCCGTGGTGGTCATCGCTTACGCCGCCACGATCGTGGGCGGTGAGATGCAGGCCACACCGGAGTCACTGGAGGTGCGGCCCTTTGCCATCGAGGACATCCCCTGGGATGGCCTGGGCTTCAACAACACGCTGTGGGCGGTGCGCGACTGGG
>QNBX01000355.1 GCA_003644265.1 Planctomycetota bacterium | reverse complement strand
TCCTCCAGCTCGCGGCCGAGCTTCTTCGGTAGCGGCTTGCCACAGATGAGCAGCCGGTCGTCGGGGCCCAGATCGGCCACGCCAGAGAAGGCGTCGAGCAACTCACCCACGTTCTTGTAGCCGCGGATGGCGCCGACGAAAGCGAAGACCGTGCCCTCGGCGGGCAAATCGAGGGCCGATCGCGCCACGGCCGCATCAGCGTCGACGTCGTAGTGACGCAGGTAGTTGCCGTGGGACAGCACGTGGAGCCGCCCGCGCGCCGCCACGCTGGGCCGGTACATTTCGATGAGCGACTGGCGCGCCATCTCACAGTGCAGGATGACCGCGTCGGCGCGCTCGATGAGGCGGCGGTGCGCATCGGCATCGTGCTCGTCAGTGCCGGCTTCGTGGCCCTTGAGGTTGTGCACCGTCCAGATGATGCGCACTCCGCGCGCCTTGAGGATCCGCAGTTGCCAGTCGAACCAGCGTACGTTGCGACGCGTCGGCGTGCCCCCGCTGCCGCCAAGGAAGTCGTGGATCCAGTGCAGGTGCACGACATCGGGCCGTCCTTGCGATCGCCACGCCCCGAGGATGGGCGCACGCCTGGGCCACTCGCTCACGACCGACGACTCCAGGCCCTGCGCGGTCAGCTCGGCAGCGAGCATCCGCAGGTACGGGTTCCAGGCGTAGGTCGGCATGAGCATCGCCCGCATCCGCGCCGCTGCCGAGTCGCTCACAGCTTCACCAGCACCGCGGCGATGCGCTCACCGGCATGACCGTCCCAGCCCGGAGGGCCGGTACCCGGCCGTACCTGTGCCCCGGACAACGCACCATCCAGCGCCGGCCCCAGGGTCCCCGGCGAGACCAGCCGGTTGGTGCCGGCGGTGAGCGTGATGGGCCGCTCGGTGTTGGGCCGCAGCGTCAGGCAGGGCACGTCCAGCACGGTCGTCTCCTCCTGGATGCCACCCGAGTCGGTGATGACGACCGCGGCACCACGCACCAGCGAGATGAAGTCGATGTAGCCCAGCGGGTCCACCACCGTCAGGTCGGGCACCTCGTCGAGCCCGGCATCGGCAAGGGTGCGCCGGCCACGCGGGTGCAATGGCAGCACCAGGGGCACACGCGCGGTGGCCTCGCGCAGGGCACCCACCAGTGCCCGCGCTGCTTCGGGCGTATCCACGTTGGCCGGCCGATGCAGCGTCGCCACGCCATACGGTGACTTGATTCCCAGGCTTGCCATCACCGGATCCGGCGCGAAGCGGTCGAGATGCTTGAGGAGTGTGTCGATCATGGGGTTGCCCACGAAGACCACGCGCTCACCGCTGATGCCCTCGGCGGCGAGGTTGGCCTCCCCTTCAGGCGCGGTCACGAACAGCGGGTCGCTCAGGAGATCGGTGACGCGGCGGTTGACCTCCTCGGGCATGGTCTCGTCGAACGAGCGCAGGCCCGCCTCCACGTGCGCCACTGGGATGAGTAGCTTGGCGCAGTCCAGTGCCGCCGCCAACGTGGAGTTGACGTCACCGTAGACGATGACGCGGTCCGGCCGCTCGGCGAGGAAGGCCTCCTCCAGCGCCACCAGCAGCGCCGCGGTCTGCGCCGCGTGTGAGCCGGAGCCCACGCCCAGGTTGATGTCCGGCT
Source organism: Planctomycetota bacterium (assembly GCA_003644265.1). The sequence goes on along the minus strand of QNBX01000355.1, from coordinate 1,368 downwards.
GGGGCAAGCCCAGCTCCTCGAAGAAGACCTCCGACATCTTGCGGTCGTAGTGCTGGCCGGTGTGGATGACCTTCTGCCCCACGCCCGCCGCGTCGAGTGCGGCGATGACGGGGGCTGCCTTGATGAAGTTCGGCCGTGCACCGACGATGTGGATGAGTCCGGGCATGAGCGCAAGGATGCCATCCCCACGACTCGAGCGCGGCCGATGCTAGAGTCGACTGGCTGTGACAGAACAAGGAACACCCGACACCACCGTCGGCATCATCGGGCTGGGCTACGTCGGCCTGCCTCTCGCCACGGCCTTCGCCGAGGCCGGCCTGCACGTGATCGGCTACGACCTCGCCGTCGACAAGGTCGCCTCGATCAACGCCGGCGACTCCTACATCGAGGACGTGCCCTCGGACGAGCTCGGTCGCCTGGTCCGCTCGGGCGCCCTCGAGGCCACGACCGACCCGACCCGGCTGGCCGACTGTGACGCGCAGTTGATCTGCGTGCCCACACCGCTGGGTGAGTATCGCGAACCCGACCTCGACTACGTCGTCTCCGCCACCGAGACGGCCCTCGCCAACCTCGCTCCCGGCGCCCTCGTGGTGCTGGAATCCACGACCTGGCCCGGCACCACCCGCGAGGTGCTGGCACCGATGTTCGAGACCGCCGGCCACACCATCGGCGAGGACGCCTTTCTCGCCTTCAGCCCTGAGCGCGTCGATCCCGGCAACACGACCTGGGGCATCAGGGAGACACCCAAGGTCGTCGGTGGCCTGACGCCGGCCTGCCAGGAGCGTGCGACAGCGCTGTACGCGCACATCTGCGACACCGTCCACCCGGTCTCGTCACCGGAGTCGGCAGAGATGTCGAAGATCCTCGAGAACACCTTCCGCGCAGTGAACATCGCGCTGGTCAACGAGATGGCCATCCTGGCCGACCGCATGGGCATCGACGTGTGGGAAGCCATCGATGCTGCGGCCACCAAGCCCTTCGGCTTCATGCCCTTCTGGCCCGGCCCCGGGCTCGGTGGTCACTGCATCCCCATCGACCCCTTCTATCTCGCCTGGCGTGCCCGCGCCTTCGACCTCGACAGCGAGTTCGTGGAGCTGGCCGGTCGCGTCAACGTGAACATGCCCTACTACGCGGTCTCGCGGATCGCACGCTCGCTCAACGGTCGTGCCAAGGCCGTGCGCGGTGCGAGGGTGCTGCTGCTGGGCGTGGCCTACAAGGCCGACGTGGGCGACCTGCGTGAGAGCCCGTCGCTGAAGCTGCTGGAGCTGCTGCGTGACGAGGGCGCGGTCGTGACCTATCACGACCCTCACGTACCCACGCTGACCGACGAGGGCCTCTCCTCGGTCGATCTCGACGCCGAGACGCTGG
>QNBX01000354.1 GCA_003644265.1 Planctomycetota bacterium | reverse complement strand
GGTTCACCAGGGCGCACTGAAAAGCGAACTGGCTCTATTTCGCATCTCCGTGCGCTCCGGTTGTCCGGTCGATACGGAAAAGCGAACTCTGTTAGGTTCGCATTTAGGTGTGCGGTGGACACCGGCGAGGACTCGAACCTGGGCAGATCGTGGGCTCCCGTCGCGGCCGAATGCGGTAGTACGTTCGGTCAAGTTGCATGATCGGGGGGGGCGGATCGACTGTGCGGGAGAGACAGGTTTCAGGATGCACAAGGGGCTTACAGGGCGCACATGCACCATATCCAGGACACACAGATAACAGCCAAGCTACTGAAGACATTCCTTCAGACAGAATACATGAAGCCTCGACCGCGGCAGGGAATGAGTAGGTAGTACGTTGAGGTGCTCCAAAACAAAAACAAGGGCATGAGAATCAGACCGATCTGGAATGGCTACGATGTCCTCTCCAAAAAAGTGGCTTAAGCCAAGTTCATCTGGCGGAGTCCCCCGCAAAAGCGCCCGTTCGAGACCGCCTCGCCCCGCTAACACATAGACGACTCCGCCCTGATCAGAATCCGGCAAGCGACCTGGCGCCCCTACAAGCAATAACTCCTGACCGTTTTCAACAACTGTATCAACACAATACCCAAACAGCTCGCCATGCTTGCGCCCCCAAGCGCTATACTTCAGGCCAGTGCGCAGCGACCGGCAATCGACTCGTCCTACCCGATCGTTGGAGGGATCTCCATCCCGGCTAGCGTGAGCATACGGAGCCCCGGTGAGATACTCAGCACCACGATCGCCCCCCTTTCGGTCCCACTGAAGCGCCGCACCCAAACGAGCGCCAACCGAACCGACCTCCAGGGACTCAATGCCACCTTCCGGCAACAGGTGCACAAGCAAACTATAATCGCTCGACAAGCAACTTATCACAATGCGTGGGCTATCCCCTTCAACAGACCCCGTGTCAAGCATACGGATCGAGCGCAACCCGCGTGAGAGGCGCCCCCAAACATCCAAGCCCACCTCGCGCACCAAGTCCACTTCCATCGCGTTGACCAAAGCGCCATCTTCCCCATACTCCTGAATCCTGAGCCCCGAGTCAGTGACATGCGCCAGAAGCACGACCCCATCGCCTGCCGAGGCGCCCACCATTCCAATTACCGAGGCTGTCGGCGGAACCGCATTCTTTAGCTTCACCTGCTTGCCATTGGAGTCGAGAATACTCAAGCTTGCAGGAGCCCGCCCCACGCCCAAGCTGGGCACGAACACTACAACATTGATGCCTGACGAATTCACAATCGGCAGCAATGTGGCGTAGGCGGGAATGCCGACCCCGCGCCAGCGGCCTCGACCTTCAACCAATACATCGCATGTAGTGTCCTTCGATGCCCCCTGCTGCGTGGCGCACGTCGGTAGGCCATGCAAGGTAAACTCAACTCCACCAGCTTCGCTGTGATCCCACCTCCAAACGACCAGATCACCGCCAAGCAAGGACGCACCGGCGACGCCCTCCATGACCATCTTGGCAGAGCTGCAAGCTCCAGCTCCCTCGCCAACAGCTGCTGCTGGCAATGCTGCTTCTAACAGCCCGCAGTGCATGACCAACACAGCAAGCGCCCTCGCCCGCCAAGCGATTGGATTGTTTTCACCTGTCATCGCATTCGACTCACTCGCATTCGCAGCATAGAGACACCTCAATGCAATACTCCATCATCTAAGATATGCAGTAGTCCGCATATATGCACGTAACAACCCAGGATTCCCAGCAGATCTCAATAGTGGCGCACTCCCCCGGAGCCATTCCATCGCTTATATAGCGCACCAAGGAGGGTGGAGTTAGTGTATTCGGCTGGACATACACGGTGCCCCCCCAGGGCGGCTGCGGTTGCAATGGCGCAGGAGGCGGAGGTGGCAGCGGCGCTACCCCGCCCGGGAACCCGCCCGATCCAGCTGGCTGACTGAGCACTTGGGCGGACGTCCCGTCAGGACCTACCCCTTGAGTCGGCGCGATTGGGCAGTCCCCCCCCGTCATTAGGTGGATTTCTGCCCCGCCTTTGCCACACCCCTCAGAGCCAAACTCCGTGGGAGTCGGGTTTATCTCCCCCGCCGTCCCCCCGGTACTGCCGGTAAACGAACAGCCTTCCAGCGGCGTGGTTTCCTCGCCTGACGCGGTGTATTTACAGGAGGCTTCGTCGTCACTCCCTCCACCGCTGCCATCATCTGTACTCTCCATGGCATACGGTGACCGTCGCTCATCGTCGTTGGACCGGCGGCGCTGCACAAACCGTCCCACGCCCGCCCGGTAGTGGCGCGCGCGGTAGTCGTACCAGGTCTCCCCCGAGCCTTCGAGCAGACGGCTGTGCCCGCGTCCGGTGTACCGCCACCCGTTCCCAACCGGCGATGTTGCCCCCGCACTCAGCCGCGTGAAGCTGTCATCCAGGATCGTGTGCTCACCCCACTCGGTGTAGCGGTAGCTCTCCTGGATCGCTCCCGCGTCGTCCACTATGAGCATGATGCTCCCGAGGTGATCGGTGTAGTGGTCAGGAAACATCTTCCGCTTTGACGGTGTGACCGTCGTCGTTGCCTCGGGTTTGTTTGATGATGCCGTAGTGTTCGAGCGTCGCGAGCGCGGCACGGCGAGCCGCGAGGCGACGGGCACGGTGCGTTCCCGTGCCTGACAGGGCTGCGTCCATGGCACGGCGGCAGCTCTCATAGATCATCTCCCTGGTCTTCGGAGTGTACCTCCCAGTTGCAGACTTTGCGAAGTCCGCGAGGCCTTTCGGCATAGCGTCAGGGTCGTGTGAACGTGCGCTGACAAGAAGCCACGTTTGGTGAAGTCCAGAACGGGGTCGAGTGTGGCCCGAGAAGCAGAAACCATTCACCTTTGTAAGTGAAAAGAGCCCTCCCGCTTGGTATGAATGAGTTGCCGAACAAACTCACACCAAACAGAAAGGCTCTCAAGGTGAAATCGAGTAAAGCAAAGACATCCCGCCGCCTCCACAAGATTCCT
>QNBX01000353.1 GCA_003644265.1 Planctomycetota bacterium | reverse complement strand
GCACGCCGCCTGCCCGAAATCTGCGACGAGGTGGTCGACGTCGACCGCGCCATGCAGTGGGGCTTCGGCTGGGAGCTGGGGCCCTTCGCCACCTGGGACGCGCTGGGCTTCGCGCGCGTGCGCGACGACATGCGCGCCGCCGGTCTCAAGCTGCCCGAGTGGATCGAGCAGATGGACGCCTCGGGCGCCTGCGGTTTCTATCTGGCCGACGAGGCCAGCGTCTCCAGCTGGTCCATGCCTCAGTCCAAGTTCGTGGCGCGCCCGCGCCAGCCGGATGAGCTCGACCTGCCGGCCATCGGCAAGGACCCCGCCCGCGTCGTCTGGAGCAACGACGAGTGCGCCGTGCTCGACATCGGCGAAGGCGTGGCCCTGTTCGAGTTCCGCAGCAAGATGAACACGCTGGGGCGCGCCGTGGTCGAGGGCCTGCTGCACGCCATCGAGCTGGTGGAGCAGGGCCCCTGGCACGGACTGGTGGTCGGCAACGCGTCGGAGCACTTCACCGTGGGCGCCAACCTGTTCGAGGTGGCCACGGGCGCGGTGCAGGGCCACTGGACCGAGCTGGAGCAGGGCGTGGCGCGCTTCCAGCACATGTGCCGGCGCGTGCGCTACGCGGCCAAGCCCGTGGTGGTGGCCACCCAGGGTCGCGTGCTGGGCGGCGGCTGCGAGCTGACCATGTGGTGCCCGCACCCGGTCTGCTCGGTCGAGAGCTACATCGGCCTGGTGGAGATCGGCGTGGGGCTGATCCCCGCCGGCGGCGGCACCACGCTCATGACCGCCCTGGCCGCCGAGCGCGCCGTGAGCGACGCGCCGGTGCACATCGCGCCGCACCTGCGCGCGGCCTTCGAGATCGTCGCCAAGGCCGACGTGGCCACCAGCGCCCAACAGGCCATGCAGAAGGGCTTCGTCTGCGCCGGCGCCACGCTGGTGATGAACCCCGACCGGCGCCTGTGGGTGGCGCGCCAGCAGGTCGTGCGGCTCGCTGAACAGGGCTACCGCGCCCCCGGCGTGCGCGCCGCCATCCCCGTGCTGGGCCCCACCGGACGCGGCCCCTTCGAGGTGGGCCTCGCGCACCTGGCCGAAGGCGGCCACGTCGACCCCTGGCTGGCGCACGTGGCCGGCCGCATCGCCTGGGTCATGACCGGCGGCGACATCATCGCCCCCACCACGCTGCACGAGAACCACATGCTCGACCTGGAGCGCGAGGTCTTCCTCCAGCTGCTGGGCGAGAAGAAGACGCAGCAGAAGATCGCCGAGATCCTCACCGCCAACCAGCCCAAGGTCGCCAAGCTGCTGGCCAAGGGCCTGGTCAACATCAGCTCCGTGTTCCGTCGCAAGCCCAAGCCGGGAGCCGCGTCATGAGTGCCGAGGTGTTCGTGGTCAGCGCGGTGCGCACCGCCGTGGCGCGTGCCAGGCGTGGCGCCCTGTCCCAGACCCTGCCGCACGTGTTCGGCGCCGCGGCGGTGACGGGCGCGCTGGAGCGCGTGCCCGAGTTGCCCGTCGACCAGATCGACGACGTGATCCTGGGCTGCGCCATGCCCGAGGGCGAGCAGGGCCTGAACATCGGCCGACAGATCGCGCTGCACGCCGGGCTGCCCCAGAGCGTGGCGGGCATGACCGTCAACCGCTTCTGCGCCAGCGGGCTGCAGGCCATCGCCGCGGCCCACGCCACCATCGCCGCGGGCCAGGCCCAGGTCATGCTGGCCGGCGGCGTGGAGAGCATGACGCTGCTGCCCATGGAGGGCCTGCGCTTCGTGCCCGACGGCAAGCTGTCCGCGGTGGAGCCCAACGTCTACATCTCCATGGGCCTGACCGCCGAGCGCGTGGCGTCCGAGCACAAGATCTCGCGCGAGGACCAGGACGCCTTCGCGTTGCAGAGCCACCAGCGCGCCCTGGCGGCGCTCGACGCCGGCAGCTTCGCCGACGAGCTCGTGCCCGTGAGCACCCAGCGCCAGACCCAGCGCGACGGCCAGGTCTCCATCGAAGACGTGACCTTCGAGACCGACGAGGGTCCGCGCCGTGACTGCAGCGCCGAGGGCCTGGAGCGGCTGCGCCCCGCCTTCGTCAAGGGCGGCACGGTCACCGCGGGCAACAGCTCGCAGACCTCGGACGGCGCCGCCGCCGCGCTGCTGCTGTCGGGCGCCCGCTGTCAGGACCTGGGCCTGGAGCCCCTGGCGCGCCTGGCGTCCTTCGCCGTGTCGGGCGTGGCGCCCGAGGTCATGGGCATCGGCCCCGTGCACGCCATCCCCAAGGCCCTGGCCCAGGCCGGCGTGACCCTGGGCGACATCGGCGTGATCGAGCTCAACGAGGCCTTCGCGTCGCAGTCGCTGGCCTGCATGCGCGCGCTCGACCTGGACCCCGCGCGCACCAACGTGCACGGCGGTGCCATCGCCCTGGGCCACCCGCTGGGCTGCACCGGCGCCAAGCTCACGGCCACCCTGCTGCACGAGCTGCAGCGCCGCAAGCTGCGCTGGGGCCTGGTGTCGATGTGCGTCGGCGGCGGCATGGGCGCCGCGGCCGTGTTCGAGAACCAGCGCAACTGAGGATGGCATGAGCGAGCCCACGGACAGCGCCGCCCCTGCGCGGGAGCCCTACCGCGCCGACCTGTTGGCCGAGCAGCACGTGCTCGTCACCGGCGGTGGCACGGGGCTGGGCGCCGCCATGGCCGCGCGCTTCGCGTCGCTGGGCGCGGCGGTCAGCATCTGCGGGCGGCGGCGCGGACCCATCGACGCCACGGCCGCACAGATCAGCGACGCCGGCGGCCGCTGCCAGGCCATCCCCTGCGACGTGCGCAAGAGCGAGCGCGTCGAGGCCCTGGTGGACGAGGCCGAGCGGCGCCAAGGCCCGGTCACACGCCTGCTCAACAACGCCGCGGGCAACTTCCTGGCCTTCAGCCACACGCTCGAGGACAAGGGCTTCAACGCGGTGGTCGACATCGTGCTCAAGGGCGGCTTCCACGCCACGCGCGCCTGCGGCCGGCGCTGGATCGAGCGCGG
>QNBX01000352.1 GCA_003644265.1 Planctomycetota bacterium | reverse complement strand
TGCTCCAGGGAGATGCGCAGTACCACCGTCTGCTTGATCTCAGTGGTGTTGGTGGGGCGCAGCTGTTCCTGCCGCCCGGGCACGAGGCACTGCATGAACACCTCCAGCGCGCGAGCGCGCTCGTCTTCGTCGCTGATGACCTCGGCCTCGCCCAGCACCACCACGGAGCGGTAGTTGAGCGAGTGGTGGAAGGCCGAGCGCGCCAGCACGAGTCCGTCGAGCAGCGTCATCTCGACACAGACCACCTGGCCGCGACCACGACACACAGTGCCACTGGCGGGTGCGCCGTGGAGCAGCAACCACTCACCATCGCGCACCGCGAGCATGGGGATCACCACGGGCTTGCCGTCGCGGATGGTGCCGACGTGGGCGATGAGAGCGGCATCGACGATCTCGTGGACGCTCTCGCGGTCATAGCTCGCACGCTGCGCCACACGGCGGATGCGGAGGTCGTCACTGGGTGGCCCGTCGGCCTCGGTGCGCTCGTTGGTCGTGTCGTTCGTCATCAGGGGGCAAAGCCTACGCGCCCCGACATGCGAACATCATCGCCATGACGACGTACCTGGCCGCCGATGCCTGAGATCCGCGCCAACGGGCTGGACATCGACTACACCACCGAGGGCGAGGGTCCGCCACTGCTGCTGCTGCACGCGGCCACTTCATCTGCGACCGAGGATTGGGCTGCCCAGCGGCCGCTGCTGCGGAGCCACTTCAGGCTGTTCCTGCCCGACGCGCGGGGTCATGCCGCCACGCGCTGGGACACCGACCGCGGCTGGAGTCACGCCATGCTTCTCGAGGATGCGGTCGCTCTTGCCGACGCCCTGGGCCTGGAGCGCTTCCACGTCGGTGGCCTCTCGATGGGTGCGGGTACCGCGTTGTCGCTGGCCATCACACAGCCGCAGCGCGTCATCAGCGCGGTCGTGGCTGCGGTAGGGGTGGAGAAGGAGCCGCGTTCCAGCGTGGCTCGGCGCCTGATGGATCCCGACAGGATCGAGCGCGATGATCCGCCCTGGGCAGAGCGGCTGGCGCGCCGGCACGACCCCGTCCAGGGCGAGGGCGCCTGGAAGAAGCTGCTGGTCGCCATCCGCGACGACACCGTTGCCCAGCGCCTGCCCACAGCCGCGGAGTTGCGGCGAGCACGGGTGCCGATCCTGCTCGCTTACGGGGATCGCGACCCGTGGGTGCCCCTGGAGCCGGCCGTGAAGTTGCGCCGGCAGCTGCCCGATGCGCGACTATTCGTGGCTCCTGGCGTGGGCCACGTCGTGGTGGCCGAACGGCCGTCGGCCTTCAACACCGCGATGCTGCAGTTCTTGCGCGATACGGCCCGGTCGTGACGGACGAGTTCGCAGCATCCGGGCCTCTCGTGGAACGCGTGGGGCGTCCATATGTCATCGAGGCTGTACGCATGCTGGAGGCGGGGGAGGGCAGTGTCCTTGCCATCGATGCCGCACTCGAGGCAGCCGGCTATCGCGTGGGGCCGCTGCGGCTCCTCGATGAGATCGGCCTTGATGTCGACTTGGCTGTGGACCGCGCGCTGCGGGACATGCACCCGATGAGCACGCGGTTCGACCCGCCGTCATTGCAGGAGCGACTCGCCGGGGAGGGCCGCCTGGGTCGGGCCAGTGACCGGGGGTTCTATCGCTACGGGCACGACGTGACGACGCCGGACGTGGAGGTCCCGCCGGGCGTGGCACTGTCGGCCGAAGCCATCGTCGAGCGGCTCGAGCTGGCCACCGTCAACGAGGCCTACCGTGTCGTCGAGGACGGCCTGGCGCTGCCACCGGCCATCGATGCCGCGATGCGTGCGGCCGGGTGTCCGCGCGGGCCGTTCGAGGTGGTGGACGCCCTGGGTCTGCGCGCCATCATCGACCGTCTCCGCGCCATCGAGGCCGAGACCGGGGAGCGTTCCGGTGACCAGTACCGGGTGGCGACCCTGCTGTGGCAGATGGCGACCGTCTGAGCGCATCCCCGCCCGGCGTCATTCCTTCCCCCGATTTGACTGGAAGAGAGGGCACTGCGCCCCGCGGGGCACGACCGGGCGCTACAGTCGACGTTGTGAGTCGGGATCTTCGACGCCAGATTCGGGAAGCCTGGATCGTCGACGCGGTGCGCACACCCATCGGTCGTCGTGATGGCGCCCTGCGTTCGGTGCGCCCCGACGACCTCGCTGCACTGGTGCTCCGGACCGCGGTCGAGCGCAGCGGCATCGACCCCGCCAGCATCGACGACGTCGTCTTCGGCAACGCCAACGGCGCCGGCGAGGACAATCGCAACGTGGCGCGGATGGCCGCGCTGCTGGCCGGTCTTCCCGTCGAGATCGCGGGACAGACCATCAACCGCTTGTGTGGCTCGGGCCTGCAAGCGGTCAACACCGCCGCGCACGCCATCATGGCTGGCGACGGCGAGGTCGTGATCGCCGGCGGAGTGGAGTCGATGAGCCGCGCTCCGATCGTCCAGCTCAAGCCCGATCCCGATGCGCCCGACGCCGAACCCGAGAGTGCCGACACCACGCTGGGCTGGCGCTTCGCCAACCCGCTGATGCAGTCGGCCTACCCGGTCATGCCGCTAGGCGAGACCGCCGAGCTCGTCGCCGACCGGTGGGGCATCAGTCGGGAGGAGCAGGATGCCTTCGCCGTGCGCAGCCAGGCACGTGTTGCCGCTGCCATCGAGCAGGGTCGTTTCGACGCCCAGATCGTGCCGGTGGAGGTGCCCCGCGCAACCGGGGAAGTGCTCGTCGTGGATCGTGACGAGCACCCGCGGCCAGGCACGAGTGCCGCCGACCTCGCGCGTCTGAAGCCGGCCTTCCGCGAGGGTGGCACGGTCACGGCCGGAAATGCCTCGGGCATCAACGACGGCGCCGCTGCCCTCGTGGTCATCGAGGCCGAGCACGCCCGCAGGCTGGGGGTGCGCCCGATGGCCCGGATCATCAGCACAGCCGTGGCTGGAGTGGACCCCTCGGTCATGGGCATGGGCCCGGTGCCGGCCACTCGCAAGGCTCTCGAGCG
>QNBX01000351.1 GCA_003644265.1 Planctomycetota bacterium | reverse complement strand
GTGGCGATAAACAGCTCGTCGAGCAAGTCGGCCTTCCATGAGGTCATCGACGTCGGGCTGGTGGTCGACAGATCTGCGAGGGTGAGCAGATAGAGGTTACGAAGTCCCTCGCTGCCCTTCACCAGGGCCGCCAGCTCCTCGACCGTGGCTTGATCGTCCAGATCACGCCGAGTGGCGATGTGATACATCGTGAGGTGGTGCTCGATCAGGCTGCAGGCCTCGTCGATCTCGCCGGACTCGAAGGCCAATCGCTTCAAGATGCCGCGAGCCATCTCGGCACCACGAGTCGTGTGGTCCCGCCGACCGATGGCCTTACCCACATCGTGGAGCAGGGTGGCGAAGAACAGCACCCGTGGCCGGGTGATCCCACCGGCCAGCCGACAGGCCATCGACCCGCCCCAACGCTCCGCCTGGCTGTCATCCACGACGATGTCGCGACGCGCCATTTCACAGACGCGATCGACCGCGGCCACCGAATGCACGTCCACCGTGAACACATGGTAGGTGTCGTGATGCACCCGGCCAACCAAGGGCCCGAATTCGGGAATCATCGCGAGCAGCAGGCCGATGTCGTGCAGCTCCCGCAGGATGCTGCCCCGCTTGAGCTTGGTGGGTGCGCAATCGGTCACCAACTCGACGAAGAGCGCCACGGCCCGATCGCTGCGACGCAACCGATCCATCCACGACTCATCGCCGCACGCGTCGACCAGCACGCCGCGGATATGGGGCCGCAAGGGGACGCGGTGATCGACCGCAGCGCGCAGCAGCACAAAAGCAGTCGCCGGATCCTGCTCGATGAGCTCTGGGTGCGCTAGCGTCGCCTGCCCATCGAACAGCTGCAGGCCCTCGCCAATGGTCTCGAGCCGCGGCCGACGCCGTTTGAGCATCGGCACCGCTCGATCGACGATGGTGTCACGAAACCGCGAAATCGTCCGCGCCGCTCGGTAGTAGTCGCTCATCAGGCGTTCCACCGACTCGCGCACCGCCAGCGTGTCCGTCGAGGCGCCGTTGGTCGGCCCATAATAGCCGAGCATCCGAGCACTGCGCTCTTGCTGGTCGAAGCTGAGCCGGTCGCTGCGTCGACCCACGGCGCCGTGCAGAATGTTCCGAAGCCGCCACAGCAGCTCCCTGGCCTCCTCCACGGCAGCGACCTGCCGGGGTACCAGCACCCCGAATTGGACTAGCGTGTCGAAGTCGACCACGTGCCAACGCGCCCGAGCCGCCCACCAGGCAACGTCCAGATCCCGTAGCGCCCCGCGACCGTTCTTCACGTCCGGCTCGAGCATGTAGACCGAGCCTCCGAAGCGCTCGTGCCGCCGCTCCACTTCCGCTTCGAGCTGGGCCAGAAAGCGGGGCAGCTCGGAGGTCGAGAAGATCCCCGCGAGGGCGCGATCCCGTAGCTCATCGGACAGCTCCCGGTCACCAGCGATGAACCGCCAGTCCAACAAGGCCGTGGCAGTTTTCAAGTCCTCCCGGGCTCCGGCTAGCAGATCGTCGCTCGACACCACCTGGTGGCCCACGTCGAGACCAGCATCCCAGAGCGGATAGAGCAGCGCCTCGGCCACGGCTTGAGCTGCCTCGAGATCCCGAGTCAGAATGCGGGCGTCGAGATCACTCCCCAGCGCCATGGCACCACGTCCGTAGCCACCCACGCCTGCCAGGGCGACGCCCTTGGCGGTGATTCCAGCCACCGAAAGAGCCGCCGGAAACATCGCCGCCAGCAGGCCATCGAGCACCGCCGCGTGAGCCTGGCCGAGGGCCCGGCCGATCTCATCGCCGAGCGGGTCGGTCGCCTGAGCCTCCCGCTGGAGGCGCCGACGCAACGGGTCGCGGTGCTGCTGGAGCAACCGGCGAAGGCGCGGGGCGTTCAATAACTCTGAGGCGGACTGGCTCATGGGTCAGGGGTCGTCCGACCATGGAATATGGAACAGGAACCGGAGCAACAACACCCTAGATCAGCCTGGGTGTGCACTCGCCCGAAAGAATCACTATGTTGAGCTGGTGGTCGACCAAGGAACATCAGCACCAGGGGGAGAGACGGCGCCCGGCCCCCCACAGGACCGCTTGGGACGACCGCTTCGCAGTCTCCGCCTGAGCGTGACCGACCGCTGCAACCTGCGGTGTCGCTACTGCATGCCCGAGACCGACTACCAGTGGCTGCCTCGTGGGGAGCTGCTCGATTTCGACGAGCTGAGCCGACTGATCGATCGATTCTGCAAGGTCGGCGTGTCTCGGGTCCGAGTGACCGGCGGTGAGCCGCTGCTTCGCCGGGGGCTCAGCAAGCTGATTGAGAGGATCGCAGCCAAACCGGCGATCCGCGACCTGGCCCTGACCACCAACGGTCTGCTGTTACGCCAACAGGCGACCGCCCTGCGAGACGCCGGTGTGGCACGCTTGACAGTGAGCCTGGACACGTTGCGGCCCAAGCGGTTCGAGGCGCTGACCCGGCGCGACGCCCTCGCCGAGGTGCTGGCAGGCATCCGGGCCGCAAACCGAGCCGGCTTCGCCTGCGAGAGTGGGCCCACTGCCCCGGGGCTCGCCCGGCTGAAGATCGACACGGTGGTGATGCAAGGCATCAACGAAGACGAGCTTTGCCCTTTGCTCGACTTCGCCGCTGAGGTGAGCGCCGAGCTGCGGTTCATCGAGTACATGGACGTAGGCGGCGCCACCCGTTGGTCCGCCGACGGGATGGTCACCCGGGCTGCAATCCTCGCGGCCATCGAGCAGCAGCTCGGCACGCCAACCCCTTTACCTGGCCGTGGGGCGGCCCCGGCCGAGCGCTTCGCCCTGCCTGACGGGCGCACCTTCGGCGTCGTCGCGTCGATGACCGAACCGTTCTGCCAGGCCTGTGACCGCAGCCGCCTGACCAGCGACGGGTTCTGGTATCAGTGCCTCTACGCCCAGAGCGGCATCGATCTCAAGACCCCGCTGCGTGGCGGCGCCAGCAATCGGGAGCTGGCTGCACTGATCGACCACTGCTGGCGCGAGCGCAGCGACCGTGGCGCCGAGGAG
>QNBX01000350.1 GCA_003644265.1 Planctomycetota bacterium | reverse complement strand
CCCAGTCACCGGACGGCCCGCGCTGCTGCTCAACCTGAGCGCGCTCGCGGGGCCCGCGCAGGTCGACGCGGCGCTCATGCACGAGCTGGTGCACACGCGGCAGCCGCCCGCCGGACAGCGCCTGGTCGACCGCGTCATCCACGAGGGCGTGGCGGCGCTGTTCGTGGCCAGGCTCGAGCCCAGCGACGACGCCCTCGCCCTGATGTGGAGCGAACAGGCACTGGAGGCCGCGCGCTCGCAACACGACGCCATCGTGAGCGCCGTCCGCGAGCTGTCCCAGACCAGCGATGGCGAGCTGATCACGCCCTGGATCACCCTGCACATCCGGCCCGAGTCACACCCCGACGTGCCCGACCGCGCCGGCTACTACGTCGGCTTCATGGCCGCCCGCGCCTGGCTCGCCGCCGCCCCCGGCCGCAGCCTGCCCGACCTGCTCAAGGCAGCCCCCGACGAGGTCCTGGCCGCCCTCGACTGACCCGGCGCCCCCTCCAGCACGCCGGGGCCCTCCCCACCCGCGACACGTCCCGTGCCCTCAGCCCCCGGACGTCGTGAACGTCACGTCCTCCCGCCGCGCCGCATTCCCGCTCAGGTCGCGATACGCGCGTCCCACCGGCAGCCCGTAGGCGGTGTGCGGCGCCAGCCCGTCGCACGGGATCGTGAGCACCGTGGCGCTGTCGTCCCAGCGCCCGAAGTCCATCTCCGGCAGCTCGAAGCCGTCGCTGGCCAGGTCCGCGCAGTCGCTCTTCTTGAAGCCCGTGGCGGCGCGCATGGGCTCGCTCCAGGTGATCACCAGCTCGGTCATGTCGGGCGAGACCAGCGAACCCGACGGGGGCGACACCGAGACGATCCGCGGCGGCTGCTCATCGCTGGAAGGCGCGGTCTCGAAGCGCAGGGCCTCGGCCAGCGGAGGGCCGCCCCACTCGTCGCGCAGGGCGCCGCGCAGCGGGAGCCACCAGCGCTCGCCGGGCGACAGCGGCCGGAACGTGAAGCGCAGCGAGCGCCCCTCGTCCTCAAACGCGAGGGCTACCAGCTTGGGGATGCGCAGACCGTCGGGCGGGCTCGGCCGCTGCGCGAGCCAGCGCTGCAGCTCGACGGGCTCCAGCGGGCGGTCGAACGTCACGCCGATCTGCGTCAGGCCCATGGGCACACCGGCGGCGTCCTGGGCCGGCTCGGCGTGGGTCAGCGCCGCGCCGTCCAGCACCTGCTCGCCGCCGATCACGCGCACGGGCATGAGATCGTCGGGGTCGAGCTGCACGCTCTGCAGCAGCGCGCCCAGTTGGTCCGTGAGGTCGATCTCGAACGTCGTCGAGCCATCGACCTCGACCTGCACGCGGCGCTGGAACCCGCGCCCGCGCAGCGCGACCACGGCGCGCACCCGGGGTGACATGCCGTCGTCGTCGCCCAGCAGCTCCGCCTCGATGCGACCGCTCACGGAGCGGCCGTCGGGCGACAGCGCCACGTCGTGCAGCGAGAGGGACAGATCGCCGCCGTGATCCAGCCAGGGCACGCCCAGCCCGTCCCCCGCGCGCGCCACGGCCGCGCGCCACTGAGCCAGGCTGACAGGGCCCTCCGCACCCAGCTGCAGCAGCTCGCTCGCCAGGGCAGCCAGGCCCTCGGCGCCCAGCATGCCGGCCACCCAGCGATGCACCAGGGCGCCCTTGCGATAGGCCAGGTCCGTGTACTTGCGGCTGCCGAAACCGACCTCCGCCAGGGCCAAGGACAGCCTGCCGTTCAACATGCGATCCAGGTCGCGGCGCGCTCCCGACAGCGCGGAGGACACCTCGGCGTGCCGGGAGCGCGCGCTCAGCGCACGCCAGCCGGCGGCCTCGGCGCCCCCCTCGGTGAGGAAGCGCTCGCCCGGTCCATCGAACGCCACCGCGCCGCCCCACCACAGGTGCGCGACCTCGTGCGCCATGGTGCGCTGCGGGATGCTGGAGCCCAGGGCGTTGCGATCGATCACGATCAACCCGTCCGTGGCCCAGTTGTAGGAGGAGCTGGGCCGGCAGTTCTGCTCGACGATGCCGAGCGAACCGCCCTGCACCGGACCGTAGGCCGCGGTCAGCGCGTCCACCGTCTCGATGGCTGCGTCGAGCAGCTCCTGCGCCAGCTCTTCGTGCTCGGAGCGCACCAGGCACGTGAGCAGGGAGCCGCCGTGCGTCACCTCGCGCCGCAACCAGGCGCCCGCCAGCAGGGCCGGACGCGCCGGCGTCGCGCTGGCGAACGACCACAGCCGACGCCCGTCGGGCAGGGTCTTCGTGGCGGCGCTCGACGGAGCAGAGCTCACCAGCTCCCAGGCGCCGGGGGCCTCGACCGTGAGCGTGAACGGCGCCGTGGCCACCGCCGGACCCTGGGTGCTCAACGGCACCTGGGGCACGAAGACGGTCTGCTCGCACATGCGCGCCTCGCCCTCGTCCACCAGCAGGATGCCGCGCCAATCGGAGCCGTCGCGCCCGTGCTCCGCCGCGCCGCTCCAGACGAGGTCGAGCAGCGCGCGCCCGTCCGCCGGCAGCTCCGGCAGGGTCACGTGCACGACGCGCCCCTCGGAGTGGTAGCGGCCGGGCAGCCCCGCGCCGTGACCCACGCGCAGCTCGCGCTCGCCCCAGCGCGCCGAGGTCAGCCGCAGATCGTCGTTCAGCAGGAACCAGATCGACTCGTTCTCGATGCCGGTCAGCTCGAAGCGCCCCCAGGCCAGAAAACCGCCGGGCGGCGTGAGGCTCACGGTCAGGTCGGCCCGGGCGATGTGAGCCCAGTGTGAGCTGCCGCCACGCGTCCACTGCCAGACCGCCACGCGATCGATCACGCCCCCCGAGACCAGCAGCACCAGCGCAGCGCCGGCCAGCACGACCAGCCCGAAAGCGATGACCAACAATCTCATGGACTGATCCTCATCTGGGCGGCACACACGTCGCGCGGCGCGGCGCGCACCAGGGTACCGAGTACTGAGCCGCCCGGGCGCGCCCGCTTGGTATCGTCGAACACCACCTCACCGGAGCCCACCGTGGCCGCCACCTCAACCAACATCGCCGTGTTCATCGACCT
>QNBX01000349.1 GCA_003644265.1 Planctomycetota bacterium | reverse complement strand
CGATGTCGGCGCCGTTGCTCATGCCACCCTCGGTGCCGCCCGCACGGTTGGTCTTGCGTTGCCAGCCGGTCGGGCCAGGCTCCACTTCGTCGTGGAACTCGCTGCCGCGCCGACCGACGGCGCCGAAGCCGAGGCCGATCTCGACGCCCTTGACGGCCTGGATGCCCATCAGCGTCGCGGCGACGGCGGTGTCGATGCGCCTGTCCCACTCGGCGCTGGAACCGATGCCCACGGGCATGCCCTGCGCCACGACGACGAACGAGCCTCCGACCGAGTCGCCCGCCTCGACGGCTGCGTCGACCTCGGCGATCATGGCCGCCTCGGCCTTGGGGTCGGGGCAGCGCAACGGCGTGGGGGCGCGGCGGTCCTGCTCCACCCAGCCGGCGGGTACCAGTCTTACCGGTTCATCGGCGCCATCGAACGCCTGCACCGGCCCCAACTGGTCGACGAACGACCAGATACGCACGCCGCAGGCCTCCAGGAGCTGGCGGCAGACCGCCCCGGCGGCCACGCGTGGAGCGGTGGAACGGGCGGAGGCGCGCTCGAGCACGTTGCGGATGTCGCCGCTGTCGTACTTGATGGCACCGGCCAGGTCGGCGTGTCCGGGCCGAGCCAGTGTGATGGGCCTGGGCCGGCGCGAGGTGGCGATCGGCTCGACCGACATGCGCTCCTCCCAGTTGACCCAGTCGCGGTTGGGGATGCTGAAGGCGAGGGGAGAGCCTAGCGTGCGACCGAAGCGCAGGCCCGCGGTCCACTCCACGCGGTCGCGCTCGATCTGCATGCGCCGCCCGCTGCCGTAGCCGTGCTGGCGCCGGGCCAGCTCCTTGTCGACCACCGCCGTGGACACGCGCAGGTCGGCCGGCAGGCCCTCGAGGATCCCCGACAGGCCGGGGCCATGGGACTCGCCTGCAGTGAGGAGTCGGAGTCGTCGCAGGGTCATCGGATCAGGCGCTCCATGTCCGTCCAGAAGGTGGGATAGGAGACGGCCGCACAGTCGGGGTCGTCGATGGTAACGGTACCTGCAACGCCGGTCAGCGCGGCGATCGCGAATGACATGGCGACGCGGTGATCGCCGTCGGTGCGGATGGCAGCGTCGCGCGGGGCACCGCGAGAGATGACCCAGCCGTCCTCGCGCTCCTCGGCATGGGCGCCGATGGCACGCAGGTTCTCCACCACGAGGGCGATCCGGTCGGATTCCTTCACGCGCAGCTCGGCTGCGTCACTGAGTGTGCTCACGCCCTCGGCGGCGGCCATGGCCACGGCGATGAGTGGCAACTCATCGATGATGTCGTCGACCCGGTCGCCGTGCAGGTCGATGGCATGTAGCGGATTGCCGCCGTCGACGGTGATGGTGCCGACGGGCTCGGGGCAGTCGTCGGTGGGGCCGTCGGAGGCGACCTTGATGTCGGCGCCCATGTCGCGCAGCACGTCGATGATGCCGGTGCGTGAGGGGTTCAGGCCGACGTCCTCGATGATGATGTGGGCATCAGGATGCAGGGCACCTGCGATGAGCCAGCCGGCGGCCGAGGAGATGTCGCCGGGAACCCTCATCGAGCGCACGGCAAAGCCTGCCGGCCCCTGCACCGTGGTGACGGGGCCCTCGCGCCGGACCGGTGCACCCAGCCAGGCCAGCATGCGCTCGGTGTGGTCGCGCGTGGGACCGGGAACGGTGATGGTGGTGGTGCCCCTGGCAGCGAGTGCGGCCAGCGTGAGGCAGCCGATGACCTGGGCGCTGGCGACGGCCAGCTCGTGATCCGTGGCGCTGAGCGGGCGGCGTCCCCTGATGACGACGGGGGCGTGGCCGTCGGTGGTGGTGACATCTGCTCCGGCGCTGCGCAGCGGCCTCGCCACGCGCTCCATGGGCCGGCCCGAAAGGGAGTCGTCGCCGATCAGCGTGGCCGTGCCCGGCCGGCCCGCGAGCGCGCCGGTGAGCAGCCGCATGGTGGTGCCGGCGTTGCCGCAGTCAAGCGTCTCACCACCGTTGCCCCGCAGGCTGGCCGCCTTGGGCGTGCCGCCTCCCTTGACCAGCACGCGCACGATGCCGTCGGCGTCCGTGTCGATGGAACGGACGGCGCCGAGCGTCTGCAACGCGCTCGCCATCGAGAACACGTCTTCGCCCGGCCGGTCGAGAGTGATCTCGGCAGTGCCGCTGCCCATGGCAGTGAAGAGCAGCGCTCGCTGCCCGACTGACTTGTCGGCTGGCAAACGCAGTGAACCGAGGAGCGCCGGGGCCGCCTTGACGATCCCGCTCGCGCCTGAGCCGGACGCGGTGTCGGTCATCTGCCGCCACCGTTGCTCGAGGCGGCTGCAGCGTCGGCGCTGGCGCCTCCGGCCATGGCGGCATCGGTCGCGGCATTGCGACGCTGGGCGGAGCGTGAGACACGCAGGATGGCGCCGAAGACCATCTCGCGCTCCTCCGGCGTGAGCACGCCCTCGCCGCCGTGTGAAGCTCGCTCGATGAGCTCGCGCTCGCGGCCGACATCGTGGCCGTGGTCGCCCGGCTCGCGCGTCTGCTGCACTGCCACCGAAAGCTCGGCACGTTCCTCGAGCAGTGCCGCAAGGCGTGAATCGACATCATCGATGCGTGCCCGCAGGCGCTTGCGCTCGACCGGTAGCTCCATCGTCGGTTGCGCGTGCGGGGCGCTCGGCTGGCGCAGGTATTCGTGCCGGCGCAGGTCGTCCATGAGGTCCCCGAACTCGGGGAATGAGAGCGATTGCTCGGAGTCGGATCGCGCCGTGGGCGGATCGGGATGGACCTCGATGATGATGCCGTCGGCCCCCGCGGCTGCACCGGCCACGGCCATGGGCCGAACCAGTGTTCGATGCCCGGTGCCGTGTGAGGGATCGACGATGATGGGCAGGTGGGTGCGCTCCTGGATGACCGGCACCGCCGAGAGGTCGAGGGTGTTGCGGGTGGCGGTCTCGAAGGTGCGGATGCCGCGCTCACACAGGATGACGTTGGGGTTGCCCGAGGAGAGGATGTACTCGGCGGCCATGAGCAGCTCGTCGATGGTGGCGGAGATGCCCCGCTTGAGCAGCACAGGCTTCTTCGAT
>QNBX01000348.1 GCA_003644265.1 Planctomycetota bacterium | reverse complement strand
GCACATCATCGAGCGTCCCGAACTCGGGGAAAGTGCCCATGTTGTCGCGGCGGGTCTGCTCGGCGAGATCGAGGACCGAGGTGCCGCCGCCGAGGTCCGCAGGTGGGGCCACGAAGGCGACATGCCCATCCCCTGCCCCGCTGGCGACGAGGAAGAGCTCGACGCCGCCGGCTTCGGCGATCTGGCGGTCGTAGGCCGCGGGGTCGGCGGGATCCGGGCCCCAGAGGTTATCCGGCGTGATGCCGTGACCGCGTGTGACCGCGGCGTTGATGGGGCCGGCGATCTCACGCTGCGCGAAACCCTGGCAGGAGTAGTGCTTGGTGGAATCGATGCAGTGAAGAGCGCCCATCTCGCCGACTAGGTACTCGTCCATCATCACGATGACGAGACTGCGCAGATCAGCGTCGGGCCGCACCAGCCGCGCCAGCGCCTGGTACGTCGATCGAAGGCTGCGCCCGCCAGGGCACCCCAGCAGATAGCGACCCTCAGGCGGCGTGGCGGCCACCCCATCGAGGATCTCGCGAGCCAGCGCCTCACCGAGCACGTCGGCATCATCGAACACCGTCGCCGGTGTGCCACTGGCTGCCTGCATCGACTCGCTCATCTCGACTTCCCCATCTCATCTCCCCATCTCGTTCCCCATCGGCCAGCAGCGCGGGTCGGCGGAGGTGCATCATCGAGCCATGAGCACCACCGCGACCAGCTACCGACTCTCACCCGCCCAGCGTAGGGCAGTCGAGTGGGGCGATGGCCCGCTGATGGTGTTGGCGGGCGCGGGCACCGGCAAGACCACGGTGATCATCGAGCGCGTGCGCCACCTGCTGGAGACCGAGCCGGAGCTGGCACCGGAGAACATCCTCGTGCTGACATACAACGTTCGTGCGGCCGGCGAGCTGGTGCAGCGCCTCGAGGGAACGCTCGGCGTGGAGCGGGCCAGCCGGCTGTGGGTGCACAACTTCCACAGCTTTGGCTACCGACTGCTGCGCGAGCACCGGGCCGAGGCCAACCTGGCGCGTGACGCCGACCTGCTCGATGACGTCGGTCAGCGACTGCTGCTGCGCGACCTGGCGCCGCAGATGCGTCACTTCCTCTACTACGACCTTGCCCCGAATGCGATGGACACGTTCGGTGGCTTCGCCGAGATGATCTCGCGGGCCAAGGACGAGCTGGTCACGCCCGAGGAGTACACCGCCCATGCCGCCTCCGCGCGGGCGGAGTTCGTGCAAGAGCACGGCGAGGGGGCGTACGACGAAGCGGTCGATGATCTGCGCACCCGCCGCACGGGTGACGAGGTCGGGCGCATCAAGAAGGTACGCAACGACCTGGTCAACCACGGAGATGAGGCCGGCACCAAGACCGCCGATCGCGAGGCTCGGCGCACGGCCGACGGCTCGGGGCACGCGACCTCGTGGGGGCGATTGAGCGAGGAGCAGGCAGAGCGCGCACGGTTGCTGAAGCCAACCTACCTCCGCGATGCCGAAGCGCTGGAGGTGCTGCGCCTCGAAGAGGAAGCCCAGGCCTACGGGTTGTATCAGGACGAGCTGGTGAAGCGTGGACAGCTGGATTTCGGGGAGCAGATGTCGCGAACCATCAGCCTGCTGCTGGAGCGGCCGAACCTGGTGGCGCGCTACCAGGAACAGTTCCGCCACGTGCTGGTGGACGAGTTCCAGGACGCCAACATGGCGCAGATCCAGTTGCTGGAACTCATCGGCCGGGGAGCGAATAAGCCCGACAACGTGGTCGTGGTGGGCGATGACGACCAGTCCATCTATCGCTTCCGCGGCGCTTCGTATGCCGCGTTCAGTCGCTTCGAGGAACTGTTCGGGGCGGCGCCCACATTCGCGCCGGAGCGCCCACCGGTAGCCGTGACCCGCGTGCCGCTGCTGGAGAACCGGCGCTCGGCGGCCAACATCATCAGCGCCGCCAACCGTGTCATCAGCATCAACGAGTACCGCCTCAAGATCGACAAGCCGCTCGAGGCCACGCGACCAGTCGGTCGCCAGGTCGAGGTCGTCATCGGGACCGATGCGCAGGATGAGGCCGAGGCCATCGTCGAACGCATCCGCAAGGCCTACGAAGCCATGCCGGAGCCGCGGCAGTGGCGCGATATCGCGGTGCTGTACCGGCGCCACTCGCACCGCATGCACATCGTTGACCGGCTGCGCCGGGCCGGCATCCCCTTCTCCGTGGTCGGCGCCACCGGGCTCTTCAGCCAGCCTGAGATCCGCGACCTCGAGGCGGCGCTCCGTGTTCTGGTCGACCCCACCGACTCGCACGAGTTCACGCGGCTGCTGACCGCGGGGCCGTGGCGCTTCGATGCCGCCGAGATCATGGAGTTGCGCCGCCGCGCCGACTGGGACGGACGGCCGATGCTGCAGTCGGCCCGCGAGATCCTCGAGGCGGCACGTGAGGCAGAGGCGCAGGGGGCCACTGCGGCCATCGAGCCACCGGCGGCGCTCCTGCGCGCCAAGCTCGAGCGACTGTTCGGCGTCATCGATGACCTCATCGGGCGCGCTGCCCGCGAGGGCCCCGCCACCCTGCTCGAGGAGTTCATCGTCCGCACCAACCTCGTGCACGACCTCATCGCGAGCAGCACGCCCGAGGCGCAGCGCAGGGTCCTCAACATCGCCCGCTTCATGCGGTTTGCCGCCGACCACCAGGCACAACGGCGCCGCGACAGTCTCACCGACTTCATCGAATACCTGGACCTCTACCAGGAGGCTGGCGGCAACCTCGACATGGAGGCGCCGGTCGCCACCGGGCTTGACGGTGTGCAGCTGATGACGGTCTACCAGGCCAAGGGACTCGAATGGCCCGTCGTGTTCGTGCCACGCGTCCTGGAGCGGCAGTTCCCCGACACACGCAGCGAGCGGCAGATCCTCCCGCTGGCGCTGCTGAAGCAGGAGCCGCCTCCCCAGCACGCAGAGGAAGAGGAGCGGCGGTTGTTCTTCGTGGCCATGACACGGGCCCGGGATCAGCTGGTGCTGACGAGCGTCGATCAGCCTGATGGCCGCGAGCATCCCAGCCGTTTCGTCGCCGAGGTCGCACCACAGCTGAACGAGGCGCGCGAG
>QNBX01000347.1 GCA_003644265.1 Planctomycetota bacterium | reverse complement strand
GCCACCGAGTCCTGGCGGCGCCGGCCGCCGGACACGATGCGAGCACCCAGCGCGCTGAGCCAGGGGATCGCACGTAGCTCCTCGACACGATCGGCTGCAGTCACGACGATGACGGCGTCGATCTCCGGCGCAGCCGCGAGCGCCTCCACCGTCCAGCGCAAGATGGGACGGCCGGCGATGGTTAGCTCGAGCTTGTCCGGGCCGCCCATGCGGCGGCTGCTGCCCGCGGCCACGACGACCGCGTCAGCCACGTGTTGCTGGGTCACCGCGCAAGTGTGGCGCGCTGGAGCGTTCCTGTCGCGGCGGACCGCTCAGGAGCCGGACGCCAGCTCTGCGAAGATCATGCGGCCGGCGACGGTCTGCAGGATGCGCGTCACCGTAACGTCGAGCTCACCCTCGACGTGGTCGCCACCGCCCTCGACCACGACCATCGTGCCGTCGTCGAGGAATGCCACGCCCTGGCCGGGCTCCTTGCCTTCCTGGATGACCTTGACGCGCAACTCCTCACCCGGCAGGAAGGCCGGCTTTAGCGCGTTGGCCAGCTGGTTGAGGTTCATCACGCGTACACCCTGCAGCTGGGCCACGCGGTTGAGGTTGTAGTCGGTGGTGAGGATGGCGGCCTCACGCTTCTGTGCCAGCGCCACCAGCTTGGCGTCGACGGTGGAGACGCCGGGGTCGTCCTCGGCGCTCATCTCGATCTCGACGCGATGGTCCTTCTGCAGCACCGAGAGCACGTCCATCCCACGGCGGCCGCGGCTGCGGCGGCCGGGATGAGAGTCATCCGCGATGTGCTGCAGCTCACCCAGCACGAAACGCGGCACCACCAGCAGGCCAGCCAGGAAGCCAGAGGCCACGACATCGACGATGCGGCCGTCGATGATGGCGCTGGTGTCGAGGTAGGTGACCTGGGCGAGCTGCCCCTTGGTGTCAGCGTCATCGGGCGCACCGCGCCGCGATATGCCCAGCTCACGGATGGCGTCGCGCAGGTCGTTGCGCTTGGCCACGGTCAAGCCCATCATGCCCAGCGCCAACACGATCGACACGCCGATCGGCAGCAGCAGGCCAGCCGGTCCAGGCAGGCTGGTCAGTGGCAGGCCCAGCAGGAAGCCCATCAGTAGGCCCAGGGTGAGGCCGCTGACGGCAGCGATGAACTCGTCGGTCGACATGTCGGTGACGGCCCGCATGAGCCAGCGTGCGGGAACGATGGTGATGTAGGGCACGATGGCAAAGCCGACCATGCCCCAGGCGGCGATCCACGCAGCCAGCAGCAGACGACCCTGGGTCGAATCCTCAAGCAGGGTCCCGGAAGTGCCGTCGAAGCCCGTGAGGGCGATCGCCAGGATGACACCCAGCGCACCCCCCAGCAGGCGGATGAACTTCAACATAGCCACCGAACGCTACCAGAAGACTCGCACCTTTGACCCCTTACCCAGAGGTACCGGTCGCCTCGCCGAATGCAACCGCCAGGGCATCGCGCAACGTGGTCACCCGGATGAGCTCCAACTGCGGCGGCGTCGGTGCCCCAGTCGCCGCCGATGGACCCGCCGGCACAAGCGCACGGCGGAAGCCCAGCCGGGCCGCTTCACGCAACCGGCGATCGAGCCCGCGCACCGGCCGCACCTCGCCCAGCAGCGACACCTCACCGCAAACGAGCATGTCCGCCGGCAACGCCCGGTCGCGCTGCGAGGCGGCGATGGCAAGGGCCAGGGGCAGGTCCAGGGCCGGCTCGCTCACGGTCAGCCCACCGGTCAGGCTGGCGTAGACATCACGACCGCTGACGTCGATGCCGCCACGACGCGCCAGCACCGCGATGAGTAGAGCCAGGCGATTGGCATCAAGGCCGGCTACGGTGCGTCTCGGAGGGCCCATGCCGGCAGTCGGTGCCACCAGCGCCTGCACCTCCACCAACAGCGGACGGCTACCTTCGAGGACGGCAGCCACGGCAACACCGGGCGCCTCGCGATGGCCGCTGCCGAGGAACGCGGCAGCAGTGTCCTGGACCTCCTGGAGGCCCGCCGCGGTCATTTCCATGACGCCGACCTCCTCGGTCGAGCCGTGGCGGTTCTTGAGCGCACGCAGCAGGCGCAGGGAGCCGTAGCGATCGCCCTCGAGCATCAGCACCGCATCGACGAGATGCTCCAGCGCACGCGGACCGGCCAGCGTGCCGTCCTTGGTGACGTGGCCGACCAGCAGCACCGGCACATCGTGCTCGCGTGCGAACGCGCCCAGCTGGATGGCCGACTCGCGCACCTGACCCACCGAGCCGGGCGGACCGCCGAGCCCGTCGACCTCGACCGTCTGGATGGAGTCGACGATCAGCAGCGTCGGTGGTGCTGCCGACGCCGCGGCGACGATGACAGCCACGTCCGTGCTCGCCAGCACCGCCAGCGCACCATCGGCCGGACCACCCGTCAGCCCCAGGCGTGCTGCGCGAAGGTGCAGCTGGGAGGCTGACTCTTCGGCACTGGCGTAGAGGACCGTGGCCTCGCCGGGCTCGTCCGCGACGCGGTCAGCCAGCGCCCCGGCTACCTGCAGGACCAGCGTGGACTTGCCGATGCCCGGCTCCCCGCCGAGCAACAGCACCGATCCGGGCACCAACCCGCCGCCCAGCAGGCGGTCGACCTCGGCGACGCCAGTCTTGCACCGAGTCATGGCCGCGGCCCCCAGCGCACCCAACGGTCGGGGCTCGGCACCTGCGCGCACGGTGGCTCCCGAGCGCGGGCCGGAATGACGCTTGGACGGGCGGACCAGCGTCTCGACGAGGGCATTCCAGGCACCACAAGCGCGGCACTGCCCTTCCCACTTGGGAAACGTCGCGGCACAGGCCTGGCAGACGTACTCGCTGGCGGCCCTGGAGCGCGCCACGGCCTAGATGGCCTCGACGGGAGTCTTCTCCGGGACAGCCTCGATGGAGAGGCCGGAGTCTTCCGAGCGGTCGATACGGACAGAGTCGCCGGCCTTGAAGGTGCCCACCAGGAGCGCCTCGGCGAGCGGGTCCTCGATCAGATTCTGGATGACGCGGCGCAGCGGTCGGGCGCCGTAGTCGACGTCGTAACCGAGCTTGATGAGGTGG
>QNBX01000346.1 GCA_003644265.1 Planctomycetota bacterium | reverse complement strand
CGGCCGGCGAGTACACCGTGAGCGGCGACGGCTACTCGCCTGACGGATCTCTGGAGCCGTCTGCGGAGGGCAACGGGTTGGCGTTTCGTGCGGCGCACGTGGCTGCAGCCTGCAACGATGCCACGCTGGTGCCACCCGATGGTGGCGGTGAGTGGGCCATCGCGGGCGATCCCACCGAAGGTGCGCTGGTCACGTTCGCTGCCAAGCTCGGCGTGCGGCAGAAGGAAGTCGCGGTCTACTGCCCGCGCGTGGCCGAGGTCTCGTTCGACTCGGAGCGCCGGCGCATGACCACGGTGCATTCACGTGAGGACCTTGGCTCTGCGGTCGGCGCTCGGCTCGACATGGGCGATGCGCCCAACTGGGTCGCCGTCAAGGGCGCCATCGAGTCCATCGCACCGTTGCTGGCGGGTGACCAGGCGAGTGTGATCGACGAGGCGCGCGGCGTGGCCGAGCGCTATGCCGAGGACGGCTACCGCGTGTTGGCGCTGGCCGATGCCGGTATCGGTTCCGTGCCCGACGAGCCCGAGGAGGCCGAGCAGGGACTGCGGCTGGTCGGCATCGTGGCCATGGCCGATCCGCCTCGCGAGACAGCCGCGGTCGCCATCGCAGAATCGCGCTCTGCCGGCATCACGCCGGTGATGATCACCGGTGACCACAAGCTGACGGCGACGTCGATCGCACGTCGCCTGGGCATGCTGGATGAGACGCGCGAGGCCATCACCGGGGCTGAGTTGGCTGAGATCTCTGACGAGGACTTCGCCGAGCGCGTGAAGGGCATCGGCGTGTACGCGCGCACCAACCCTGAGCAGAAGCTGCGCATCGTCGATGCCTGGCAGCAGGGGGGCGCGGTCGTGGCCATGACCGGCGATGGCGTCAACGATGCCCCGGCGCTGCGCGAGGCCGACATCGGCGTGGCCATGGGTATCACCGGCACCGACGTGTCCAAGGAAGCCTCGGACATGATCCTCGAGGACGACGACTTCTCTACCATCGTGGCCGCGGTGGCGGAGGGGCGGCGCATCTACGCCAACATCCGCCGCTTCGTGCGCTACCTGCTGACGACCAACTCGGCCGAGATCATGGTCATGGTGGCGGCGCCGTTCCTGGGTCTGCCGCTGCCGCTGCTGGCCATCCAGATCCTGTGGATCAACCTGGTCACCGACGGGGCGCCGGCGCTGGCGCTGGGCGTGGAGCCGGCGCATCCACGGGCGATGACACAACCGCCGCGCCCGTCCAACGCGTCCATCCTGGGCGACGGGCTGTGGAAGCAGGCACTCTGGGTCGGCTCGCTGATGGCGGTCCTGACGCTGGGGGTGCAGGCGTGGTCGTACCACGGCGGTGCCAGCGAGGAGACGTGGCGGACGATGGTCTTCACGGTGCTGGCGCTCCTCCAGTTGTCGAACGCGCTGGTGGTGCGATCGGAGCGCGAGTCGGTCTTCAAGCTGGGGTTCGGCACCAACCGGCCGTTGCTCATCGTGGTGATCGTCACGGCGCTGGTGCAGCTGGCACTGATCTATGTGCCGATGCTGCAGCCGATCTTCGAGACCACGGCGCTCTCGGCGACCGAGCTGGCCATCGTGCTGCTGGTGGCGCCGGTGCCGTTCATCGCGGTCGAGCTCGACAAGTGGCGTATCCGCCGCCGCGACGCACGGTCGGACGCCGCCGCGACCGCTGCCGCATAGCTCGCGTGGAGCTTTCGCCATCAGCGTGGGGCGCCAGGTCGCCTGATTCCCAGATAGAGCGAACAGGATGCTTCACTTAGCCGGGTTGGGCCCCGAGGCGTGTCCCGATGGCACCGAGAACGGCCTTCCTGAGTCACCCAGGGTGACTGGCGCAACGGCGAACTGGCCGGGAGGTCGGCTGCAGTCGCGTTGGGGCCGTCATCCGGGCCCATCTTGTTCGCTCTATCTGGGATTCCGCCCGGTTCCGCCCGGTTCGGCGAGGCCGTAGGCGTGTACCGTGGCGCGCATGGCTGAGACGCGACCCTTGCGCATCGGTTTCGTGGCCACCCGCTTCGCCGGGACCGATGGTGTTTCCCTCGAGGCGGAGAAGTGGGCCGTCGAGCTGCGGGCGATGGGGCACGATGTCTACTATTTCGCCGGGATCGTCGACCGGCCCGCAGAGAAGAGTCGCGAGGTGCCGGAGGCGTTCTTCGGCCACCCCGAAGTCGCGGCCATCAACCAGGCCGTCTTCGGCGATGCATCGTCGGGTCGGCCGGAGTCGGTCAGTCGGCAGATCGAGGAACTCACCGCACACCTGAAGTCAGCCCTGTATGGCTTCGTGCGTGACTTCAAGCTGGACATGCTGCTGCCAGAGAACGCGCTGACCATCCCCATGCACCTGCCGCTGGGCCTGGCCATCACGCAGCTGGCTGCGGAGTCCGGCATCCCGGTGCTGGCGCATCACCACGACCTGCCCTGGGAGCGACAGCGCTTCGCGGTCAACAGCGTCAGCGACATCATCAGCGCGAGTTTCCCGCCCGCCCTGCCCAACGTGCGCCACGCTTGTATCAACACGACCCAGAGGGAGCAGATCGCACGGCGGCTGGGTCGCACGGCTCGGGTCATCCCCAACGTCATGGACTTCGAGAACCCACCGCCGCGGCCCGACGAGTACACCGCGGGGTTGCGTGCTGACTTGGGCCTGGCCGATGACGAGCTCTTCGTGCTGCAGCCGGTACGGGTGGTGCCGCGCAAGGGCATCGAGCATGCCGTGGAGCTGGTGGCGCGGCTGGATCGACCGGCTCGGCTGGTCATCTCCCACGACAGCGGTGACGAGGGCATGGAGTACAAGGCGCGCATCCGCGAGTTCGCGCGACTGCTTGATGTCAACGTGCTCTGGGCTGCCGACCGGGTCGCTGATGAGCGAGGCGCCGATGCGCAGGGTCGGCGCACCTACTCGCTCGGCGACATGTATGACGCCTGCGACCTGGTCACGTATCCATCGCTGATCGAGGGCTTCGGGAATGCGTATCTCGAGGCCGTCTATCACCGGCGGCCGGTGTTCATCAATCGCTATCCGATCTACGACGTAGATATCCGACCGAAGGGCTTCCGCAACATCGAGATGAACGGGTTCGTCACGGAGGCGG
>QNBX01000345.1 GCA_003644265.1 Planctomycetota bacterium | reverse complement strand
GGAATCCCGACCAGCCTCACACCTACAGCTACATCCCCGACATCGCGAGGGGCCTCGCCATCCTTGGTGAGCGCGACGAGGCCGATGGCAGGGTGTGGCACCTGCCCAACGCCGCGGCCCCGACGACGAGGCAGTTCATCGAGCAGGTCTACGCGGCCGCAGGGACCGAGCCGCAGATCCAGGCCATGCCCGGCTGGATGGTGGGCCTGGTCGGCTTGTTCAACGGCAATGTCCGCGAGCTCAAGGAGATGCTCTACGAGTTCGAGGAGCCGTTCGTGGTCGATGACAGCCGTTTCGAAGCAGCATTCGGCAGCCACGCTACTCCGCTGGCCGACGCTATCGAGGCAACCGTGGCCTGGTACCGGGCCAATCCCCGGAACGCCGCGTGACAGCCAGCAGCGACGCAACGGGTGGCCGCGACAAGGGTGCCACCCGGGAACGCCTTCTGGACGCTGTCGGAACGCTGCTTGCCCGCGAAGGCTTCGGGGCTCTCGGCGTCAACGCCGTAGCTCGTGAGGCCGGCGTCGACAAGGTGCTGATCTACCGCTACTACGGCGGCATGCCCGACCTTCTGCGAGCCTTCGGCGAGAGTGACGACTTCTGGCCCAGCATCGAGGAGGTCCTCGGTGACGACCCCTCGGAGCTGATGGAGCTGCCGCTGCCGGAGCGTTGGTCGCTCGGGCTCAGCCGATATGCCGGGGCATTGCGGCGTCGGCCGGTCACGCAGGAGATCCTCGCCTGGGAGCAGGTCGAGCAGAACGAGCTCACCCTGGTCCTCACGCGAGCGCGCGAGCGCTGGTTCGATGAGTTGATGAGCTACTTCCCCCGCGATGCTGACAGCACCGATGCCGACCTCGTCAGCACCGTCCTTCTCGTCGTGGGCGCTATCCACTATCTCGTCGTGCGCAGTCGCCTACAGCCTGACTTCAGCGGAATGGCCATCGACACTGACGAGGGCTGGGGGCACATCGATGCTGTGATCGCCACGCTATTCGACCGCACGTTCCTGACGGATCAGGCAGCACATCGAGTTTCGTCAACCCAGTTCGAAGGTGGTGATGCCGTAGACGCGTGATTCATCGATGTGCGGTGCCGGGCCCAGGTACATGCGAGCGCAGTCGAAGACCTCGTGCATCCTGCGTCGTGCCACCAGGGACATGGCCCAGGCGTTGATCTCCGGGACGTCGATGAACACCGGCTCACCCGGCACGAAGGTTGCCAGAGACGTGAAGAGCGCTTCCGCTGTGGCGGCGTCCTCGGCGAACAGCGGGCCCACCTTGGCGCCGTGACCGCACCGCCGGATGACGCCGAAGCCGCGCAGCGCATCGTCCTCGACCGCTGCCAGCGCGAGGCTGTTCGGCTGTGCCAGCCAGGCGCGCAGGAACCGTTCGCGCGACGCGGGGAAGCAGCGCTGGTCGTAGGCAAGCAGTCGTTCCTGGGGCACGTCGGCAGCCGGCACGATCCCCGCCACCACCTCACCACCACCGACCGACTCGTAGCGGATGGAGCGGTGCGAGAAGGCGAAGCCGTTCCGTGCGTACCAGCCTTGCATCTCGGCGACGCTGTCCAGCCCGATGGTGGCCCTGGGTCGCAGCCGCGCTCGCAGCAACCCCACGCGAGCGTGCCACAAGCGGCTGCCGAGGCCCCGCCCGCGGAACTCGGGTCGCAGGGTGAAGAGACCCATGAAGCCGAACTCGCCGCCATAACTGGTGATGGCGCCACCACCGATGACCTCGCCATCGACCTCGGCCGCGATGAATGCCTCGGGGTCGGTGTCCCAGAACAGCTCGGCGTCGTGGAGTCCAGGGTTCCAGCCCTCGTCGGCGGCCCAGCCCACGAGCGTGGCGACCTCGTCCTTCGTCATCAGGCGCAGCGTCAGCGCGTCGGTCATCTCGGTACCTCGATGGTCGTGTGTCAAGGATGCCGCAGCGGTGGTCGGCGTCACAGCCCCGAAATCGCCGCTGGCCTATGCTCCGCGCGGACCGACCGGTCCGACCGAACACGACCCCTCCTCAAGGAGCTTCATGCCCCACCATCGGATGCTGGCCTCCCTGGCCGCCCTCTCTCTGATCGCCACGACCGCCGTGCCCGTGTTGGCCCAGGACGGTGAGCGCCCCCACGGCGCGCCAGACGCCACGCCCAACCCGGTGGCAATGGAAGTGCCCGCCGGCGATGGGACCGCTGTTCGCCTCACCACCGAGCTCGGCGACGTCGTCATCGGCCTCTTCAATGAATCCGCGCCGGTGGCCTCGGAGAACTTCCTCAACCTCGCCAACGAGGGCTTCTACGACAACGTCGGATTCCACCGCGCCGTCCCCGGCTTCGTGCTGCAGGGCGGCGATCCCGATGGCACCGGCGGGGGTGGTCCCGACTACCGCATCGAGGACGAGGAGGTCGTAGGTCGCTATGGTCGCGGTGTCGTGGCCATGGCCCGCACCCAGGACCCGAACTCGCAGGGCAGCCAGTTCTTCTTCGTGCTCGACGACGCGGCCGAGGAAGAGCTCGCGGCCTACGACACGTACGCGATCTTCGGGCGCGTGGTCGAGGGCATGGACGTGGTCGATGCCATCGTCGAGGCGCGCGAGCCCTCTGACCAGATTCCCGACCCGGTGCGCATCCTCTCGACCTCGGTCGAGCAGGTCGAGCTGCCAGCGGAGCCGACTCCTGAGCCGCCGACCGCGGCTGAGCTGGCGGCTGGCGAGCTGGCCGCGCTGTTGCCCGACATGGCCGGCGGCTACGACCTTGAGCATGCGGTCTTCACGCTCGAGGAGGTCGGCGCCCAGTTCGATCGCGACGTCATCGCCGAGCTGCAGGGCATCGCCGATACCAACGCTGCCGATCTCGAGCTGCTCTCGATCGCACAGGCCAGTGCCGGCGACGCCGACGGCTTCGTGAGCATCGCCGGGGCACGGATCCCGGGTGTCCCGGCCGAGCAGATCGAGGATGCCATCGTCCGGCTGCTGCTCCCGGTCGACCACTCGACCGCCAGGAGCGAGGAGACCATCGGCGATCGCGAGGTCACACGCCTCGACCTTGTACCGGATCCGCAGCCCGGTGACTCGGCCTACGTTTTTTCGAGTGGAGACGTGGTCTGG
>QNBX01000344.1 GCA_003644265.1 Planctomycetota bacterium | reverse complement strand
CTGGGTGTCGAGCGTTCACCGTCCGGCTCCGTCTGGGCCGTCGGCTGGAAGGAGACGAGCCTGGGCCGACCGCGCCCCTACATCGTCAGGCGCAGCAACAACGGCTGGAAGGGCATCAAGTCCGCCGCGCTCGCAGGCGGTTCTGCCGTTCTCACCGATGTCAGCTTCCGGGGCGGCAAGGACGGCTACGCGGTCGGCTACCTCGCGCCCAAGGGCAAGGACAAGAGCCGCGTCATCCTGGAGCACTGGAACGGCCAGGCATGGTCGCTGGTGGATCTGCCCTGGGCCAACGACTTTGCCGCCCTGCCGCGCTCGGTATCGGTGGGCGACGACGGCCAGATCTGGATCGCCGGTACTCAGCCCGCCAACGACAAGCGCGAGCCGCGCGGCTTCATCGCCCACCTCGAGAACGGCACCTGGGCAGTCAGCGTCCTCGACGTGCCGAGCGACATCCGCTCAGAGGTCATGGCCATCGCGGCGACCAAGTGGGGAGGCGTGGCCGCCGCCAGCGTGGGTGCCTCACTGCTGGTGCTGAAGTCCTGCGACGACGGCAGCCCCGCACTGGCCGCCAAGAGCAAGCACGTCAAGCGCAGCAAGGTCCAGGTAGGCAACATCAAGGCTCGCCGCGACTCGGCCAGGCTCGACGGGGACCACCTCCCCGAGAACCCGGCCATCCCCGACGATGCGGCCATCGATGCCGAGATCGACGACGGCACCTTCTCACTGGCCGGCGAGGCCAGCGGCAGCGTGACCCTCGCCTCCCCGGTCAAGCATGCCGCCTTCTGGGTCAGCGATCGGGCCGCTGAGTCCGGGCTGAAGCAATGGACCAAGACCTATCACGGCTTCGCCTCCGATTTCGACGGCAATGGCTACCGCGACGTCTTCTTCAGCCGCCACGGCACCATCAATCCACGCCTGGCGATGAACAGACCGGCCGGCTTCACCAACGCTCCCACAAGTGCCTTCAGCTCCGTCGATCGGCATGGTTGCGACAAGGGCGATGTCGACCACGATGGCGCCAAGGACATCCTCTGCGCCGTGGGCGCCTCGCGCGGCAAGGCCATGAAGCGCCACGAGCTGTCGCTGGCGCCGAACAAGGCCAAGCGTGAGCTGGTGAAGGGCGCACTGGGCATCAGCGATCCCCTTGGCCGCGGCCGGCTGGTGGCGCTATTCAAGCTCGACGATGACCCCTACCCGGAGGCCTTCATCGTCAACGCCCCCGACCGTGACGACGGCTGGCCCGGCTACTCCCGCTTCTACCGCAACGCTGGCGGCAAGTTCGTGCCTGCGCCGGGCGTCGGCCTCGACAGCTCCCACGGCGCCGAGTGCGTCGAGGCCAGCGACGTCGACCAGGATGGCGACGAGGACCTCGTCTACTGCACGCAGTACGGCTTCGGCGGTCGAGCGGCCGGCCTGCGCTTCATGCGCAATGAGAACGGCGTGCTCAGGGACCGCACCATGGGCCAGGAGATCCGCCAGATCGGTGACATCGATGTGGCCTTCGCCGACGTCAGTGGCGACGGCCGCAAGGATCTCATCCAGTTGAGCCCGACACGGCTGCGCGTCAGCAAGTGGACGAGCGCGGGCTATCGCAAGATCTACGAGACCAAGATCACGTACGCCTGGGCGCTGGCTGCGGGCGATGCTAGCGGTGACGGCAGGGCCGACATCTACATCGTCCGCGGCAACGACTCTGCCAACAAGGCCGACCGGCTGCTGGTCAGCAAGAACGGCGGCAGGAAGTTCGTTTCGGTCAAGATCCCGCAGACGACCAAGGGCTCCGCCGACGACGTCATCGCCCTCGACTACGACAAGAATGGGCTGACCGACTTCGTCGTCCTCAACGGCCGCAGGAAGGCCGGGCCGGTGCAGTTGCTAGCCTCGTTCCCGCGCAACTGAGCCGCTGACGGAAGTCGGACTCGGGGCACCGCTGGCGTCGGGCCCAAGTCCGTAAGTACCTCTGGTGACTGCGCGCACCGTACCAAGGGGCTGCTGTGGCAGATAGGTGTAGTGCGGTCTAATCTCAGGTGTCGATGTCGTGCCTCCACGGGCTCCAGCGCGCGCTGATCACCACGCTGGGCTTCTCTCTGCTGCTGCTTGCCGACAGCCTGGCCCTCGTGCCCGGCAGTACCGTCATGGCCACGGACGACCCTGACGCGGCCGTGGAGGTCGCCGAAGACATCAGCAGCTTCACCTGCGAGTCGGGCTTCGAGGACATCGATAGCAAGTTGGGCATGTCACTCCACGGCGTGACGGAGTTCCCGCGTGGCGCGCTGGCGGTGGGCTACACACGCCGTCGCGACTCGGCCGGCTTCGGCCGCCGCACCCCCGCCACCCTCATCAACCGCGGCAGCGAGTGGACCCGCGTGTTCACCGGCAGCCCCGGCGACGAAGACGGGCTGATGGCGGTAGCCACGCGCCAGGATTCTGACACCTGGGCCGTGGGCTGGACCACCATCGACGGTCAGACCATGCCGCTGGCCATGCGCTGGAACGGGGGCGAGTGGAAGATCGACCGGCCCAAACCGCGTGGCTCGCTGACATCGCTCTTCACCGACGTCACCATCGTCGGAGATGGCAGCCCCTTCGCGGTGGGTTACCGCGTGACCGCGAGCGGGAAGCGACAGCCACTGGTCATCCGCAAAGACGGTCCGCGCTGGCGCACCCTCCCCATCAGGATCGGCAAGCGCGAGTCCATCAGCCTCACGGGCGTCGCTCCCGATCGGCGTGGCAGCACGTGGGTCGTCGGGCATGGCGGCCCTGCCGCGGACATCGGGCCCGTCATCTACCTGCGCAAGGATGGCAAGTGGCAACGCGCGAAGGTACCGCGACTCAAGGGTGAGGCCGTGCTGACCGATGTCGTGGCCACCACCGGCCGCGACAGCTGGGCCGTGGGCTACCAGCGCCTCAACGGTGTCTCGAAGCCGCTGGTGCTGCGCTGGAACGGCAAGAAGTGGCGCAAGGCCAAGGCTCCCTCGTTCTCCTCGGATGACGTCATCCTGACGGCCGTCAATGTCGACCCGGCTGGCGGCGTGTGGGTCGTGGGTGCAGCCTGGAATGGCAAACGCAAGAGCCACGAGGCGGTCGCAGCCTGGTGGGATGG
>QNBX01000343.1 GCA_003644265.1 Planctomycetota bacterium | reverse complement strand
CGGCAACCGCTCCAGCGGCAAGATGGGCATGGCCATCGCCACAGCCGCCCTCGAACGCGGCGCGCGCGTCACGCTCGTGAAGGGCACCACCAGTGTCGAGCCACCCGAGGGCGCCGACGTGGTCGAGGCAGAGACCGCTGCCGCGATGCGCGAAGCCGTCCTTGCCGCCCTCCCCGGTTGTGACGCGCTGATCATGGCCGCGGCCGTGGCCGACTTCCGGCCGCTCGCGGTGGCTGACACCAAGATCGCCCGTGCCGACGGGCTGGATCTGCACCTTGAGCCCACAGACGACATCCTCGCTGAGGCCGCTGCACAGGCGCGCCAGGCCGGCGAAGCTCCCACCGGGCGCCCCGTCATCGTCGGCTTTGCCGCGGAGACTGGATCGCTCGAGCGCGTGCCGGAGAAAGCCAGGCGCAAGGGCGTCGATCTGCTCGTAGCCAACGACGTAGCCGAGGCAGGATCGGGCTTCGGCACCGACACCAACCGCGTCACCATCGTCGTCCCCGGAGCCGCCCCGGAGCCGTGGCCGCGACTCTCCAAGTCAGAGGTCGCCCACCGGCTGCTCGACCGCGTGGTGACACTGCGAGCCGGAACCGGTGCATCATTGACGCCATGAGCGCCGACAAGCCGGTACGCCGGATCACCATCGCCGACATCGCCCGCATGCATGAAGAGGGCGAGCGCTTCGCGACCATCACGGCGTACGACTACCCCACCGCGCGCATCGTCGACGAGGCCGGCATCCCACTCATCCTGGTGGGCGACTCGGTGGGCATGGTCATGCTCGGCTACGACACCACGGTGCGGGTCAGCATCGATGAGATGCTCCACCACACCCGCGCCGTCGCTCGTGGCACCAAGCGCGCGATGGTGGTCGGCGACATGCCCTTCCTCAGCTACGGCGTCTCCCAGGAAGAGTCGGTCGAACATGCCGGGCGCTTCCTGTCGGAGGCCTACGCGCATGCCGTCAAGATCGAAGGCGGCGTGCGTTCGGCCCGGACCATCGAGGCCATCATCGGTAGCGGCATCCCCGTGATGGGTCATATCGGCCTGACCCCGCAGGCGGTCAACCAGCTCGGCGGCTTCCGCGTCCAGGGACGCTCGAAGGACTCGGCTCGCAAGCTCATCGCCGACGCGCTCGCGGTCCAGGAAGCCGGCGCCTTCGCCGTCGTGCTTGAGCTGGTGCCCGCGGAGCTGTCGCGCGCCATCACCGAGCGCCTGTCCATCCCCACCATCGGCATCGGCGCAGGCCCCTACACCTCGGGGGAGATCCAGGTGATCACCGACGTGATCGGCCTGACGCAGGGTTTCACGCCCAGGCACGCGCGCCGCTTCGGTGAGGTCGGCGAGGCACTGTCACAGGCCGTGAAGGCCTATCGCGATTCCGTCGTCTCGGGCGACTTCCCCGCTGAGGCCGAGTCCAGCACGATTGACGAGAACGTGCTCCGCGAGGTCCTCGGGCGGGGCAGGCTCGACCAGGCTGAGTCACCCATGGCCATTCCTCTCGACCGCGACCTCTGATCGAAACCCGGACTGGCCGATGACCCAGCCCAGCCACCTGCGATGACCCTCGTCCTGCACACGCGCGCCGAACTGCGCACGGCCATGGTCGATGCCGCGCGGCCGGTGGGGCTGGTCCCGACGATGGGCTGGCTGCACGAGGGTCACCGCGCACTGATGAAGCGTGCCCGTGCCGAGAATGCCACCACCGTGGCCACGATCTTCGTCAATCCGCGCCAATTCGGGAACGCGTCGGACTACACCCGGTACCCCCGCGACACCGGCAACGACATCGCCATCTGCGAGGCTGAGGGCATCGACATCGTCTGGATCCCCGAAGTGGAGGAGGTCTACCCGACCGGCTTCGACACCACCGTCAGCGTCGGCGCTGTGGCTGAGCCGCTCGAGGGTGCCGCCCGTCCGGGCCACTTCGACGGTGTCGCCACGGTCGTGGCCACGCTCTTTGCGCTGGTCGGCGCGGAACACGCCTACTTCGGCCAGAAGGATGCCCAGCAGGTCATGGTCATCACCCGCATGGCTGCCGATCTGGCACTACCGACGCAGGTCATCCCCTGCCCCACCGTGCGCGAGGCGGACGGGCTGGCACTGTCGTCGCGCAACGTGCACCTGACGCCGGGGGAGCGGGTCGCCGCACCTGTGCTCCATCGTGCGCTGGCTGCGGCGCGTGACGCATATGACGAAGGCGAACGTGAAGGCGAGGTCCTGCGCGGACTGATGGAGGAGATCCTGGCCACCGAGGTGCTGGCGCAAGTCGAGTACGCATCGTGCGCCGACGCGCTGACGCTGCGCGAGCTGCAACGGATCGAGGGACCGGCGCTGTTGTCAGTGGCAGTCATCTTCGGAACGACACGACTCATCGACAACGCCCTGGTGGGGCTGGAGGAGTAACGCATGCGCATCGCGGCAGCACAGGCACATCCGCTGTGGGGACGCCCGGCCGAGGGCGCCGAGCGAGTCGCCGACTGGACCGGCCGTGCCGGCGAGGCGAGCGTGGACCTGCTGGCCTTCGGCGAGACGCACCTCGGCGGCTACCCCTTCTGGATCTCGATGACCGATGGCGCCCGCTTCGATGCCGCCGACCAGAAGCGGGCCTACGCCTACTACCTCGACGCCGCGGTCGAACTGGACGGACCGGAGTTGCGCCTCATCGCCGAGGCCGCTGCCGACCATCGTGTCTTCACCTACCTCGGCATCGCCGAGCGCGGCGGCAGCACCGCCCGTGGCAGCGTCTTCGCCACCCTGGTCGCCATCGATCCCAAGCGCGGCATCGTCTCAGCCCACCGCAAGGTGCAGCCGACCTACGAGGAGCGTCTCGCCTGGGCCGCCGGCGACGGTCACGGCCTGCGCGTACACACCATCACCGGCCGCGAGGGTGAGACAGCCCGGGTCGGCGGGCTCAACTGCTGGGAGAACTGGCTGCCACAGGCGCGGCTGGCGATGTATGCCGGTGGCGAGGACATCCACGTCAGCGCCTGGCCCGGCGCGGTCCGCCACACCGTCGACATCACTCGCTTCGTGGCGCTGGAGGGCCGCGTCTTCTCGTTGGCCGCCGGCTCGCTCATCTCACGCGACGACATCCCCGAGACGTTCCCGCTCG
>QNBX01000342.1 GCA_003644265.1 Planctomycetota bacterium | reverse complement strand
GATGAGGCGCTAACACTCCTGCTGGCCGAGCTGCGGGACGGCGATACGGTGCTGCTCAAGGCGTCGCGTGGCGCTGAGCTCGACCTGCTTGTCGAGAAGCTCGTCCTTGCCGCCGGGGCCGGGGTGGCCAAGGCATGACCGGCGAGAATATCGTCTACGGCATCCTCGTCGCCTTTGCCGTCGTGGTCGTGCTGATGCCCATATTCATCCGCCTGCTGAAGCGGGTCGGCATGGGCAAGCGCATCCGCCTCGAGGGACCCCAGACCCACTATGTCAAGGAAGGCACGCCCACGATGGGTGGCCTGCTCATCGTCCTGGTCATCCTTGGCATCGTGGCCATCCTGGAGCTGACCGGGCAGGACTTCCTGGATGCCTCCACCATCGCTCCGCTCGCGACCCTGGTGATGGTCGGCCTCCTCGGAGCAGCCGATGACTGGCTCAACGCTCGCACCGGCGACGGCATCAGCGCGACCCAGAAGCTGTTGTGGCAGACGCTGGCCGCGGGCGTCGTCGCGTGGCAGGTCCAGGGCACCTACCAGATCGACGCCTTGGCCGTGCCGTTCATCGGCGCGGTCGGCATCCATCCCATCGCCTTCATCCTCATCGCTGCCTTCGCCATCGTGGCCAGCAGCAACGCGGTCAACATCACCGACGGCCTTGACGGCCTCGCAGGCGGCACGCTGATCTTCGCCTTCATCGGCTACATGGTCATCGCTTTCACCTTCGGCCAGCCCAATCTCGCGGTGCTGTGTGCGCTCATCATCGGCGCCCTCCTCGCGTTTCTCTGGTTCAATGTCCATCCCGCCCAGCTCTTCATGGGCGACTCCGGCTCGCTGGCGCTGGGTGCGACGCTGGCCGTGACGGCGGTCATCACCGGCCAGGTCCTGCTGCTGCCGCTCATCGGCATCGTCTTCGTACTCGAGACCGGCTCGGTCATCCTCCAGGTCGGCTCGGTCAAGTTGCGCGGCAAACGGCTCTTCAAGATGTCGCCGCTGCACCACCACTTCGAGCTGTTGGGCTGGGATGAGGAGAAGATCACCCTGCGCTTCTGGATCATCGGCGCCCTCGCCACACTGGTGGGTGTGGCCTTCTACATGGCCACGGTCGGACTGCTGAGTTGACGTTGATGGCGACACCGCCGGCGTCGGCCATCGAGCTCGATCGACTGGATCTCGACTCTTTCAGTGGGCGCAAGGTCGCCGTGCTGGGCCTGGCTCGCAGTGGCCTGGCGTTGACACGCTTCCTGGTCGACCGCGGCGCCGACGTCACCGTCTACGACACCCGTCCCGCCGATGCCCTCGTCGATACCATCGAAGCGCTGGGCGAACGCTCGCCACGCCTGCTGCTGGGGCCGTCGCTCGACCCGCGCGAGGTGCTCGAGGGCCAGGCACTGATCTGCACGTCGCCCTCGGTGAGCAGCCACTTCCCCACGACCGAGCCGCGCCTACGCGCCGCCCTGGCCGAGGTCGAGGCCGCGGGTCGCGTCCCGGTCGTCAGCGAGGTCGACCTGTTCCTGCGGCTATGCCCCGCGGCCACGGTGGGCGTGACCGGCACAAAGGGCAAGACCACCACCAGCTCACTGGCCGCGGCGGTGCTGGCCGCCGGAGATGCACCGGTCGTGCTGGGCGGCAACATCGGTATCCCTCTCATCGAGCGGTTGCCCCAGCTGACCCCGGCCCACCGCGTCGTGCTGGAGCTGTCCGAGCTGCAGTTGCCGACGCTGTCGCGCGGTACGGACGTGGCGGTCTACACGCACGTCACCTCCGATCACCTCGACCGTCACGGTTCGGTGGACGCCTACCGCGAAGTCAAGCGCCGCCTCGTCGAGCTACTGCCCGCGGGCGGTGCCTTCGTGCGCAACGATGATGACGCGGTGGTCTCGACCTACGGGGCGCCCGATGGTGCGCGGATCGTCCCGTACACCCGATCAGCGCCCGCTCCGTATGGCGTCGGCGTGGTCGATGGCTGGATCGTGGCCAGCGACGTCCTCGCCGGAGCCGTCGCCGACGATCGCATCCTGCCGCTGAGTGACATCCCGCTCCCCGGCGAGCACAACGTCTCCAACGTCCTTGCCGCGGTCGCGGTGGGTCTGCTCCACGACATCACGCCCCGGGACATCGCTGCGGCGGTGCGGACCTTCGGTGGTGTGGAGCACCGCCTCGAGCCCGTTGCCGAGATCGCCGGCGTGCGCTACGTCAACGATTCCCAGGGGACGCAGCCCGATGCGGTCATCCCCGCGGTGCGGTCCTTCCCGCAGCCGCTCGTGCTTATCGCTGGCGGCCGTTCCAAGGGTGTTCCCGTCGATGCCCTGGCCGCTGCCGTGGCCGATCGCGTCAGCGCCGCCGTGTTCATCGGCGAGACCGCCGACGAGCTGGCGCAGGCCTTCGCCGCGGCCGGCCTTCGCCGCCTCGAGCACGCCGCTTCCATGGATGAGGCCGTCGGGATCGCCACTGCCATCGCCCGGGAGGCGACGCCGGCGACGGTGCTGCTGAGCCCCGCCGCGGCGTCCTTCGACATGTTCCGCGACTACGAAGCTCGTGGTGCCGCCTTCAAGGCTGCCGTGGCTCACGTCGCGGCAGCCGATGGGCCGGCTCGCTGATGGAGGCCCTGCGCTTCCCCTGGGAGAACGACGAGCGGCATCGTGAGGTGGCGCCCAGCGCGTTCCGACCGCGCAAGCCGCGAGGCCGCGGGCGTTCGCAGGCATCCAAGCCGGTCTCGCGCCGCTCCGCCAACCGCTCCCGACGCTCCAGCGTGTCCTACTCCTCAGCGGCCACGGCAGCGGCCACGGCAGCGGCCACGACGATGCTCCCACGACCGACCGTGCGCACGGTCGGCCACGCCTCGCGTGAGGTCGCCTCCAGTGGCGGTGTGGTGCAGGGTCCGCAGCGTGAACGCCACGAGCCCGATTACCTGCTGCTGGTGGCGGCGATGGCACTGGCCGCAATCGGCATCCTGATGGTCTACTCCAGTGGCGGCCACAAGGCCGCGCTCTCGGGCAGCGTCTTCGACGCCATCGCCGAACAACTCGGCTGGGCGCTGCTCGGCGGGCTGGTGTTGCTCGCGGTGATGCGTATCGACTACCGCTACTGGCGTTCCTTCTCCATCCTCGGCATGGTCATCGCGCTGGTGCTGCTGGTGCTGGTGCTCG
>QNBX01000341.1 GCA_003644265.1 Planctomycetota bacterium | reverse complement strand
CCGTGAGCTGCAGGGGGTCTTCGACGCCGAGATCGCGCCCTGGCTCGTCGCCCATCCGGCGGACTCGCTGCACCGGGCCGTTCGCTCGGTCGCGTTCGCCGATCTGTCCGAGAGTGTCTTCGCCGAGCAGGCGGGCGACTGGCTGGAGCGGGGCGCTAATCCGCTCGTCGGCGTCACGGTCAAGGAGGGCATCCTCACCGCGCGGGCCGTGGCAACGGCCGCGTCCGAGGAGCAGGCGATCGCCATGGCCGAGGCGCGGGCCGCTGACATCCGGGGCCTCGTCCCCGAGCGCTACCTGGGTCCCGATGTCCCCGACCTCGGTGCCTTCGTCGGCGCCCGGCTCCTGGAACTCGGGTTGCCCTTCACCGTGGCAGAGTCCTGCACCGGCGGGCTGGTGGCGGGCGCGCTGACCTCCGCCCCCGGGGTGAGCGCCGTCTTCCGGACCTCGTTCGTCACCTACGCGAACGAGGCCAAGCGCGACCTCCTCGGCGTCCCCGAGGCCATCCTGGAGGGGCCGGGCGCGGTCTCGGCTGAGTGCGCGGCCGCGATGGCCACGGGGGCCCTCAGGCGCGCCTCCTCGCGCCTCGCCGTCTCGGTGACGGGGATTGCCGGTCCAGACGGCGGGAGCGAGGAGAAGCCCGTGGGGCTCGTCTGGTTCGGCGTGGCTCAGCTCGACGCGGGCGAGGACACGCCGTGCGTTCGCACCGTGGAGCGTCGCTGGCCGCCGGTGGGGCGGGCGCGGATCCGCCGCTGGGCGACGAACAAGGCGCTCTCACTGCTGCTCGAGGCGGCTCGGGAGCTCGCGGAGGCCGAGCCCGCCCGCCGAGCCTGACCACGAAGTCTGCCTCGGGCCTCATGGATCCCGGGGCGCCGGTCGATTCCGATGCTACAGGGGGTGGAAACGCAGCGCGCCGCTGCTATTCTCACCGCCCGCCAATCGCGCCAGGCTCCCCAGGAGCCGGCGTGTGCCGCATTACCCCGTGGTGTAATTGGTAACACATCTGGTTTTGGTCCAGACGTTTCAGGTTCAAGTCCTGGCGGGGTAACCACCTCTCTCGAAGGTGGAGTCGGCGACCCAGGAAGGTTGCCGACATCCGGGAAGACGACACAGCGAGCAGCGTCCGACGGGGACCATCCAGCCCCTCAGGATCGCCCATGCTTCGTCACTCCCCGTTCGCCCTCCTTCGGAGTTTCGCCGTCGCCCTCGTGCTCGGCACCGCCTCGGCACCCGCTCTCGCCCAGGGTCTGTGCCAGCTTCACTTCGACGGCAGCATCGGCGTCCAGGACGTCGTCGTGGCCGAAGGTGACGAGGACGGATCGACGCGGCGAATCCGCTCGACGGGCCACCTCGTCGAGGTCGAGATCGGCGCCTTCGCCGGGCAAGCCGAGAAGGAGCTGGCTCTGCACATCCACCTCGCCAGGGGCACGACCGGGGCTGACCTCGCTCAGCTGATCGCGAAACGCCTCGAGCGACTCGGCGTCGACGTGACGCTCGGAGCCGCGAAGGGGGGCGAAGCATCGCTCTGGATCGACGGTACGCGCCACGTGTCGCTCCGACTGGGCGGCGGGATCAGTGTCGACGTCGCCTGCGCCGAAGGCCCGCCGGAGTCGCTCCGCTTGCTGCCTCCGTCCGCGATCCTCGCGGACGCCCGGCTGACGGTCTCCGCGTCCGCTGCGCTCATCCTGCGCGACCGCGCGCCGCTGCGCAGTCGCGTCGCCACGGACATCGAATTGAAGGCCGACATCTCGTCGGCAGCCGCTGCCAAGAAGCTCTGGGAGGCGACCTCCAAAGCGTGGGTCAGCGACCGGCCCGGGGGCGACGCGTGGCAGCCGCACAAGATGCAGAACGGTGCGACGATCACGGGCGTGTCGTTCCACCTCGACTCTCCCGGCGGCGGAGACTGGCGCTTCGAGCTCGAGCTGTAGAGCGGCCGCTGGCTGGAGTCTCGCCATTCGGTCGGTGAGGGGGGGCGGAGCCCGACCGCGCACCCCGCCGCCGTGCTTGCGCGAGCCGCGCTGCGCCAGGTCGTGAGGGGAGCGCAACCAGGTTCAGTTCTTCCATCCAAGGCCCCGGCGCCTCCGGCGCCGCCGCGCCGGAGGCGCGGAGGCCTTGGATGGAAGAACTGACCCTGGTTCCGCTCCCCTCACGACCTGGCACCGGTCCCCTCACCCAGCCGCCCCTGCCCGGCCCCCAATCGCCAGATCCCGGGCCACTAACGCTCGCGCCGCACGACGCGGTGGACGAAGTCTGGTGCCCCGTAGCGCTCACCCAGCGTCGTCGCTCTCGCCAGCAAGTCCGCCGTCGGATCGGCCGGGATCAGGTCCACCTCGAACGTCGTCGCCACGGCGCGCGTGAGCGCATCCGCCGCCTCGCGCACGCTGGTGTCGAGCCCCGCGTCGTGGAGCGTCGCGACGCGCTCCTCCAGCGGGGAGGGCCCGAGCTTGATCGATCCGTGGTGGAGGACGCGGCCGACGGAGCGACGCTGCGCGGTGCCGACGCCCTTGGCGAGGCTCGAACCATCACCCGGTCCTGCCCAGCACACGTCGAGGGGCGTCGACTCGTGGAAGCACATGCCGGTGCCGGGCACGTCCGAGTCCACGACCTGGTCGCGGCGCATGCACGCGCCCTCGACACCGAGTTCACCCAGCGCGGCGATGATCGCGCAGTGCATGGTCTCGTAGGACCGAGCCACCGGTCCGCGGTAGGCCTCATCGTCCGCATCGATCGTGATCGAGAACGTGAGCTCGCGAGAGTGGTGGTGGATCGCTCCGCCGCCGGTCAGTCGCCGCACGACGTTCGGGTGCCCTGCGGCTGCACCGACGTCCTCGAAGGGCTGGAAGTAGCCCAGCGACAGCGCGTCGGGCGCCCAGGAATACAGCCGG
Organism: Planctomycetota bacterium; assembly: GCA_003644265.1. The sequence continues at coordinate 271 of QNBX01000341.1, read as the reverse complement.
AGCGTCGGCGGGTCGCCGACGCTCCGGAGAAGGGCCTCGTCGAGACCCATCGCGAACGCTGCGGTGGCGTCCCAGGTCTCAAGTCGTCGCCAGTCGGTCAATGGTCGACGGTGATGCGCTGCTCGTAGGCCTCGGCGTCGAGCATGTGGTCGAGGCTCGGATCGGTGGGCTTGATCTTGATCAGCCAGCCCTTCTTCCACGGGTCGACTCCGAGGGTCTCGAGGTGCTCCTCGATCTCCTGATTGATCTCGACGATCACGCCACCGACGGG
>QNBX01000340.1 GCA_003644265.1 Planctomycetota bacterium | reverse complement strand
GGGTCGGGGTAGCCCTTCGTCGACTGCACCAAGTAGGCATAGGCATCACCCTGGCCGACGACCCGGCCGATGAGCGGGACGATGCTGTCGAACCAGCGGCCGATGAGCTTGCCGAGGCGACTGGTGGGACGCGTGATCTCCAGGCAGGCGACCTTGCAGCCGGGTCGGACCGCGCGTGCCATCTCGGCGAAACCACCGCGGTAGACGGCGAGGATGCGCATGCCGAAGGCGATGGTGGCCGCGTCGAAGGTGTCATCGTCGACAGGCAGGTCGAGTGCATCGCCCTGCTGGAAGGTGAGTGCTTCGAGGGCGGCGTCCTTGCGCTCGCGGGCGATCTCGATCATGCCGGCAGAGAAGTCGATACCGACGGCCGAACCGCCCGGCTGCGCAGCCCGATAGAGGTCGGTGCTGACCTTGCCGGTGCCGCAGGCGACGTCGAGCGCGCGACCGCCGGGACCGATGCCGCTGGCCTCGACGAGGCGTCTCCGCCAGCGCGGTTCCTGGAAGCCGCTGATGGCGAGATTCATGCCGTCGTAGACGCTCGAGATACGGTCGAACATCTCCTCGACGCGCTCTGGGGGTGCGCTGTTGCCCTGGCTCATCGGTGAGTGAAGTCCTCCACGGCGGCAGCGATGGCGTCTGGTGCGATGATCGGCGCCATGTGCTCGAGGCCCTCGAAGCGCTGGTGGCTAGCAGCGGGAATGCGGGCCGCCAGCTCGCTGGCGATGTCGGCGTAGAGCGGGTCGCTGGCGCCGCCGGTGGCGATGCGCGTGGGGCAGCTGATGCCGGCGAGGCCGTCGGGATCCATGCCCAACAGGGTCGCATCCGCGACTGCTCCCTGCCCGGCGCGCTCGACGCGAGCACGCGCGGCGGGGCTCAAGGCAGCCACGGCTTCGGTTCCCGACACGCCCTCCATGAAGGTGATAGCGGCACCCGGCAGGTCGCCACGCTCGTTGGCAGCGAGCATCCGGCGCACCACCTGCGCCATGCGCTCCCCTGCCTCGCGAGGGGCCAGCGGGAAGTACGGCGGCTCCCAGGCGAAGACGGCACTGACAAGGTCCGGACGCCGGGCGGCCAGCTCCACGGCGATGCAGCCGCCGTAGCTGTGACCGACCACGACAGCCGGGGGCAGGCGTTCAGCGGCTACGATCGCGATGAGATCGTCGATGTGGGTGGCGATGTGGATGGGCCGCGCCGGCTCGTCGGTCGCACTCTTGCCGCTTCCGCGCCGATCGACGCTGACAACGCTGAAGCTGGTGGCCAGGTGAGCGGCCAGCGTCCGCAGCTGCCGCGACGATGAGAGCGTGGCATGGAGCAGGATGAGCGGCGGGCCTTCGCCGCTGCGCTGGTAGTGGATCGGTCTCACCACGCCTCACCTTCGAGTGCGTCGCGCAGGTCGCGGCGCCGGACCTTGCCCAGGCCGTTGCGTGGCAACCCGTCGAGTCGGTGGAAGCGTAGCGGCACCTTGAAGCCGGCCAGGTGCTCGCGACAGTAGTGCGCCAGCTCGTCGTCGGTCGCGGTGGCGGTGGCCTCCATCGCGACGGCCGCGACCGGGACCGCTCCCCAGCGCGCATCGGGCCGGCCGACCACGGCAGCCTCGACGACATCGGGGTGCGCCACCAGGGCGGCCTCCACCTCCGCCGGATAGACGTTCTCGCCTCCGGAGATGATGAGGTCGTCACGACGATCGGCGACGCGCAGGAGCCCGACGCTGTCGACAGTGCCGATGTCACCAGTGTTCAGCCAGCCGTCCCGCAGCACCTCGGCGGTCGCGGTCGCGTCGTCGACGTAGCCGGCAAAGACGGTGGGTCCACGCACGAGGATCTCGCCGCTGCCATCAGGGGAGTCGGCTAGGGCGATGCGGATCTCGGTCGGTGGCAGTACGCACCCAGCGGTCGGATCGGCGAGAGTCACGGCATCAGCACCACCGACGGCGATGCCGGAAGCTGTCTCGGTCATGCCGTAGGTCGTGAGCACCCGGTAGCCCGCATCGCGAGCGTGCGTCAGCAGGGTCGCCGGGATGGGGCCGCCGCCGAGCAGGATGGCTCGCAGCGTCGATGGCGCCGGTCGTCCATCTCGCGCCGCCAGCAACTGCTCGAGCTGCGCGGGCACGAGCGAGACGTGGCTGATGCCGTCCTCGAGCGCCGCCGCGACCTCGACGACATCGAAGCGATCGGCGACCTGGAGCTCCACTCCCCAGCGCGCGGCTCGCGTCACGATAGCCAGCCCGGCGACGTGGAAGAGCGGCAGGCACGCCAGCCAGCGGTCGGTAGCACGAGGTCCCAGCACGTTGGCCCAGGCATGGGCGCTGGCCGCGAGGTTGCCGTGGGTCAGCACGGCACCCTTGGGACGACCGGTCGTTCCCGAGGTGAAGATGATCGCGGCGGGCGCGTCGAGGTCTACCTCGGTCCGCAGCGCTGGTGGGGCCGCGCACGGCGCACCCGCCATCAACACCTCGATGCGGTGGCGCTCCACCCTGGCACCGGCGGCCTCTACCGCCAGCTCGGCATCCGCACCATCGTGGACGAGGATGCCGGCGCGGGCGGTCTTCAGCTGACCACTGAGCTCCACGGCGGCGGCGCGGCGGCTGAGCGGAACCAGCACGGCACCCAGCCGGCGCACGGCGTGGATGAGCACGACAGCGGGGGCATCGTCGGCCAACACTGAGGCGATCCGGTCCCCAGGTCCAACGCCCTCGGCTACCAGCGCGGTGGCGAGCGCATCGGCTGCCTCGAGCAGCTGCGCGCGGGACCATCTCACCGATCGTGTGCGGATGGCAGGCTCATCCGGACGGCGAGCAGCCCGCATCGCCAGCCAGTCGGGCATCGATCGGCTCATGCGACGCGGTACCGCGCCAGGGCAGCCTCGTCGAGCTCGATGCCGAGGCCGGGACCATCCGGGACCGTCATTCGTCCGTGGCTGATGACGAGCTCCTCGCGCAGAAGGTCGGACTCGAGCAGGGCGGCCGTGGCCAGGCCGTGCGCCTGCACCCCCGGCGTCACGGCCGCGAGGTGCAGCGCACCGGCAAGACCGACACCGGACTCGAACAGCGTCGACACCGTCACCGGCACCCCCGCAGCAGCAGCCAACTCGACGATCGCGCCCGCCTGACGCAGGCCGCCGACGCGCGCCGGTTTGACCACGAGAGCATCGACAGCTCCGGCGTC
>QNBX01000339.1 GCA_003644265.1 Planctomycetota bacterium | reverse complement strand
GTCCTCATAGCCGGCCAGGCCCGGGACCAGCATGAGCTCGGTCAGGAGGTCGCGCATGAGGCTCACCTTCGGGTCGCGCGGACGCGGTCCATGAAGTCCTTGGCGCGGGCCGGATCCACGGGCAGCCAGGTGTCGCCATCGACCTTGAGGGCCGACCCCACGATGACTCCGTCGGCCACGGCCAGGACGTCGGCCACGGTGTCGTGCTTGATTCCGGTGTTGGCCAGTACCGGCGTCGTGGGCAGCACCTGCTTCACGGCCTCCAGGTCGCTCATCGCTGCCGGCTCGCCGGTGATCACGCCCGACACCAGCACGGCGTCCGGCACAGACGAGATGACCGCCGATCGCGCCCTGTCGGGCAGGCTGCGACGATCGAGCGAATGGGCGAACTCAGCCGAGACGTTGTAGAGCGTGACCACGTCTCCCGCGCCGATTCGGCGGGCGTAGCGCAGCGCCGCTCCGGCATCGGGGTTCCAGGGGCCCATGTCCGAGGCATACGTGCCGGTGAAGATCTCACGCACGAAACTCGCTCCGGTGGCCGCCGCGAGGGCCATCGTCGAGCGCGGGTCCCAGAGCACGTTGACGCCGTAGGGCACCGTGATCTCATCCTGGACGCGGCCGATGACGTAGGCCATGGTCGCAGTCGCAGCAACGTCTACATCAAGCTCATAGGGTCGGTCGTGCTCGTTGCCGAACATCACCGCATCGACCCCTGCCGCCTGCAGTGCGCGCAGGTCGGCGCGGGCATCTTCGATGATGCCTTCCACGCCCCTGGCCTCATCGTGCATCGGTGCGCCGGGCGTCGCCCCCACGTGCACCATGGCGATGATCGGCTTGCTCTCGCCGAAGAGTTGGCTGTATCGCGACACGGACCCTCCACCGATGGGGGTCGACCCCCATCGTCTCTTGCTTGCTTCGGAACGCCTCTCATGGTACGACTCGTGAGAGGGCTATCGCGCGTCTCTGGCGGACCCCGAGATCTCGGCGACGATGGCACGGCAGCGCTCCGAGTCAGGGAATGACGACTGCGTGCCGGGGCGGAGGACCGAATCGGCCGCGACCGCACACCCCAGGCGCACCGCGTCGGCCTCGTCCCAGCCGGACCCGAGTCCGAACGCGAACGCGCCCACGAAGGCATCACCCGCGCCGGTCGTATCGGCAGCAACGACCCGCGGTGGCGGGACCAGGTGAACGTCGCCGTCCTTGCCGACGAGCGCAGCGCCGCGTTCACCGAGCGTCACGAGCAACCGCGCGCCGAGCTCCGCGGCGAACTGCGCCAAGGCATCGGGATCCTCCACGTCATCGGGCAGGCCCGCGGCCCGCGCGATGATGGCGAACTCCGTCTCGTTGGGGATGATCCAGTCGGTGACCGCGGCGAGGTCCGCTGAGACGGCCGCAGCCGGCGCCGGGTTGAGGATGGTGACTGCCCCACGCTCGCGGGCGGCCCCGAATGCAGCCGTGGTCACGGCCTGGTCGATCTCGAACTGCCCGATGACGGCGTCGACGTGTTCCTGCGCGGTCACGGCCGCAGCGCCATGTTCGGGCAGGAGTCCTGCGTTCGCCCCCGCCACGATGATGATGCGGTTGCTGCCGTCGGGCTCGACCCAGATGGGCGCCACCCCGCTGGCGCCCGGAACCCGCCGCACGTGGGTGGTGTCGATGCCGAAGCCCGCGAAGTTGGCCAGCGTCTGCTCGCCGTAGCCGTCGTCGCCGAGCGCGTTGACCATCGCCACCTGGGCGCCCATGAGGCGCGCCATGACGGCCTGGTTGGCGCCCTTGCCACCGAAACCCTGCACGAAGCGGTCGCCGACGACGGTCTCACCGCGGCCGGGCATACGGGTCACATACGAGATCTGGTCGATCATCGTGCTGCCCACCACGGTCAGCCAGGGACCAGTTCCACCCGAGATCGTCGCCACACTACCCTCCTTCAACACCGCTCGACCTCCTCTGGGCCTGTCGGCATTCTGTCACTTGGCCGCGACCCCGGAGAGCAGTCGCCGCACGTCGGCGGGGCCCAGGGCGTCACGGTCGGCTTCGGGTGTACCGACGTGGAGAGCGGCGGCGCCGTTGGCGTAGCGAAGCGCGTCGGGGAGCGGGATGGCGTCGGCCAGTCGGGCGGCGAGTGCGCCGACGAAGACATCGCCGGCGCCGTGGGTCTCAGCCCGCGAGACCGGGTGGGCAGGGACGGTCAGGGTCTCCGCATCAGACGCGGCCGCGATACCGGCAGCGGCAACACCAGCAGCGCCGGCGGTGACGATGACGGTCGCGGCCAGCGTCAGCAGCTCACGGGCGGCCACGGCAGCACTCTCGAGGCCGTCGATCCGGCCGCCACCCAGCATCTCTGCCTCGACAGCGTTTACGACAAGCAGATCCACCAGGCCGGCAAGACCCTCTGGCGCGCGCGCGGGCGCGGCATTCAGGATGACGGTGATGCCGGCGGCGCGGGCAAGGCGCGCGGCAGCAGCGTTGGCCCCGTCTGCGATCTCGTTCTGCAGGAGGAGGACGCGACTGCTCCCGATGGCGTCACCGGTCCGGGCGATCTGCGCCTCATCGATGTCGCGATTGGCGCCCGAGACGACGACCGCGGCATAGTCACCGTCCCCTTGCACGATGGCCACGCTCATGCCCGAGCCCTCCTCCACCGTGCGCACATGGGCGAGGCCCACGCCAGCCCCAGTCAAACGCTCGCGCAACCTGGCCCCGAACTCGTCGCGGCCAAGGCAGCCGATCATCTCGACCCCGGCACCGTGGCGAGCGGCGGCCATGGCCTGGTTGCCACCCTTGCCGCCGGGCTTCCACCACCAGGCGTCGCCCATCAGCGTCTCGCCCGTGCGTGGCAGATACCGCGCCCGCACCATGATGTCGTAGTGCAGGCTGCCGACGACGCAGACGCGCGGCTGCTCGGTCACCCGTCCCGGCCGAAGATCGCCGCCTGCACCAGGCGCTGAGCGGCGACCGCGTCCCGCGCCTTGAGGGCGGCCTCGAGCTCCGCCTCGGGCAGACGGTCGATGACATCGAACATGGCCTCGATGGTGACGACGTTGGCAGCACATTCGGCCACCGGATCGAGGCCGGCGGAGTCGGGGAAGGTGTCGAAGTACATGGCGCCGGCAAAGCCGTCGTGTCGCAGCTGGCGCAGCAACTCGATGGTCTGCACGGTGTGCACGGAGCCGACC
>QNBX01000338.1 GCA_003644265.1 Planctomycetota bacterium | reverse complement strand
CGACGAGGAGCGCCGGGCGGCCGCGCTCGAGCTGGCCGCCACGCGCCTGCAGGGCGAGCTGGATCGAGCGCGCCTCGATCGGCTCAGCGCGCAGCTGCGCCCGCACTTCCTGTTCAACACGCTACACGCCGTGGGCGGCCTGGTGCGCGAGGGCCGCAACGACGACGCCCTGACCACCCTGGCGGCGGTGGGCGACCTGCTGCGCGCCTCACTCGACACCAGCAGCCGACAGGAGCTGACCCTGGCGGAGGAGCTGGAGGCTGTGACGGGCTTCCTCGCCATCGCGAGCCTGCGCCTGGGGGAGCGGCTGGTGCTGGAGCGCGAGATCGACCCGGCCTGCCACGCGGCGCTGGTGCCGGCGCTGGTGCTGCTGCCGCTGCTGGAGAATGCGGTGATCCACGCGGCCGAGCCCCGGGTGCAGCCCACCCGTGTCACGCTCTGCGTGCAGCGCGTGGACCAGACTCTGCGGCTGTCCGTGGCCGATGACGGGCCGGGCCTGCCCGATGATGTGCGCGAATGCGGTGGCGCCGTGGAGCACGACCGCGTGCACATCGGGTTGGCCAACACGCGCTCGCGCCTGGCTGGACTGTACGGGGACGCCGGGCGCCTGGAGCTGGGGGCTTCGCCGAGCGGCGGGGCCCTGGTGACGGTCAGCCTGCCCTGGCACACCGAGCCGCTGGCGCGCAGCCCGGACGCACTTGGCACACTCGACCCATGAGCGCTGAGCCCCTGACGGTCGTGATCGCCGACGACGAGCCCCTGGCCCGGGCCACCCTGCGGCGCTTGCTGGAGCGCGATCACGAGCTGATCCTGGTGGGCTCGGCCGCCCACGGCCAGGCCGCCGTGGACGCGGTGCGCGAGCACGCGCCCGACCTGCTGCTGCTGGACGTGCAGATGCCGGGGCTGGACGGCTTCGGCGTGCTGGCCGCGCTCTCGCCCGATGAGCTGCCGGCGGTGGTGTTCGTCACCGCGCACGACCGCTACGCCCTGGACGCCTTCGAGGTGGAGGCGGTGGACTACCTGCTCAAGCCCTTTGACGACGCACGCTTCACCCAGGCCATCGAGCGCGCCAAGCTGCGGGCGCGAGCGGGCCGAGCCTCTGGCGCCAGCAGCCGCGAGGCCCTGCGGCGCCTGGCCGTGCGTCACCGCGGCCGCATCGACCTGGTGCCGCTGGACGAGGTGCGCTGGATCGAGTCCGCCGATCAGTATGTGCGCCTGCACTGCGACGACGGCGTGCACCTGCTGCGCGAGTCCATGTCCCACTTGGAGGACACGCTGGACGCCGCGCGCTTCCTGCGCGTGCATCGCTCCGCCATGGTGGCTGTGGCGCGCCTGCGCAGCCTGGAGCTGGCGCCGGGAGGCACCGGCAAGCTGCTGCTCGACGACGGCAGCGAGCTGCCCGTGGCGCGCAGTCGCCTGGCCGAGGTGCGCGCGCGGCTGTCGAGCGACGCCTGAGCTGAGCGCGTGAGGCCGAGGCTGGCGCCCCGGACGGCGCGGCGGCTTCTGCGACACCCTGGCCCAGCCGGCGGCGGGGACTCTCGACCGCGGCAGCCCCGACGTGAGAAGCTCTGCGGCTTCAAAGCCGCCATCGCGGCGCCCGCCCGGGGCTCCCCCTCACGGGAGTCGCTGGTATGGAGGGTCGCGCTCCGCCAGGACGGAGGCGGGCCGTCCAGGGCTGCCGCGCTCCCTGGAGACCCTCGCTTGGGTTCTGGTCACCTCGCCCGCCTGGGTAAACACTCCACCGTCTTGCTCGTGGGCAACCTGCTCTCGCGCGGCGTGGGGCTGGTGCTGATTGGCCTGTACACGGGCAAGCTGGAGGGACCTGCCGAGCTCAACTACTGGGAGGCCCTGCTGCTCGCCAGCACGCTGGTGAGCATGGTCTCGGCCCACGGGATCACGCCCGCCTTGCAGTGGGTGCTCAAGACGGGCGGCAGCCAGGGCGGTGGCGAGCTCGATCAGCAGGCTCAGGAGCGCGTGGTGGCGGCGGCCGTGGGCTGGCTGCTGCTCACGGCGGCGATCGTGTGCGGCGGTGCGGCGCTGCTCGCCGGCCCGTTCTCCCGAGCGGTGCTGAACGTCCCCGGGCACGGCTTGACCCTGGCGCTGCTGCTCTTGAGCCAGGGCTTGCGGGTGGCCACCTACGCCGCGGAGGGCGTGCTCAAACTGCGCTTTCGCACCGTGCCCCTGGTGCTGATGTCATTCGGCGAGTTCATCATCCAGCTGGTGGGCACGATCCTGGCGCTGGTCGTGTTCGAGACCGGCCTGGAGGGCATGGCCATCGCGGCGCTGGTGGCCGCGCTGGTGCGCTTCGGCCTGGGGCTGGCCTGGTTGCCTGAGATGCGGCACGCGCGCATCGACTTCGTCCTGGTGAAGCCCATGCTGCGCTATGGCGTGCCGCTCATGCCCGGGGCGGTGGCGTCCATCGTGCTCTCGCTGAGTGACCGCTGGTTCTTCAACTACTTCGGCATGGCCGACGACGGGGGCCTCTACGCCTTTGGCGACAAGTGGGCGCGGCTGGTGGAGATGGTACTGATCACGCCGCTGGTGGCCATGTGGCCGGCCGTGTACTTCAACATCGCCAAGGAACCCGATGCCCAGCGCCAGTTCGGGCGCATCGCCACGCTCTGGCTGGGGTTGGGCGGGGCCTTCGCCTTTGCGGTCACCATGGCAGGACCCAGCCTCACGTCGCTGTTCGACACGAGCTCCAACCAGCTCTACGCCGGCGCCGCCCGGGCCATCGGTGTGCTCACCGCCGGCTACGTCGTGCTGGGGCTGATGGAAGTGGCCCGGGTGGGGCTCGCCATCACAGGTCGTACGCGACGAACGGCGGCAGCTGTCGTGGCGGCGGCCGCTCTCAACGTCGGCCTCAACTTCTGGCTGATTCCCGCCCTGGGCAGCATGGGCGCGGCCTGGTCCACCTTGCTGAGCTACGGCCTGGCCCTGGTGCTGGTGCTGGCCCTGAGTCGGCGTGTCTGCCCCCAGACCTGGGAGTGGGGGCGACTGGCCTGGGGCAGCGGCGTGTTCGTGGGGTCGGCCCTGTTGGTGAGCCGCTACGGACCCGCGGCGGGCACGGTCCCCGGCGTCTGTCTGCGCGCGGGGGCGGTCTTTGCCGTGCCGGCGTTCCTGCTGGCCACGGGCTTCCTCACGTTGGAGGAGCGCACGGCCTGTCGGCTCCTGCTTGCCGAGAACTGGCAGCGTGTG
>QNBX01000337.1 GCA_003644265.1 Planctomycetota bacterium | reverse complement strand
TGGCTCGATTGCGCGAGGCCCACGGCGACCACTCCCTCGAGTTCCTCGGAGAGATGGAGCCGCTGGTGGCGCGCGACTGGCTCACCAGCATCCCGGGAATCGGCATCAAGACGGCCTCGGTCGTGTTGATGATGTCGTTCGAGATGCCGTTGATGCCGGTCGACCGCCATGTCGATCGCGTGTCCAAACGCATCGGGCTCATGCCGCCGCACGTATCGGCCGAGGAAGCGCACGATCGCTATCTGGCACTGCTGGAGCCGGAGCAGTGCTACCCGCTGCACGTTGGACTGATCACGCACGGCCGAGAGCAGTGCCACGCGCGCGTGCCCGACTGCGACACCTGCCCCATCGCACCGCGCTGTCGCCAGGTCAACCGCCGCGCCCCGTAGTCCGGTCGGTGCGTAGCCGGCAGCCCGGCAGCGGCACGTGATCAGCCGGCGGCGCATGATCAGCCGGCAGCCCGGCAGCGGCACGTGATCAGCCGGCGGCGCATGGCCACCCTGGATCCAAGCGGCCGGCTTGGTGCGATATGTCGTTGCAGGGCTCGCTATCTCCCCTTCGATGGCCGCCTTGCCGCCAAATGTCGGCTGGGGCGCCGTTAGCCACCGGAACGGCACCGAATGAACCCTCCTGCTGGTCGACGACAGCCGGCCCCCGCAGATCCCAAGCGTGGCGGGGCATATCTGTCGCACCGGGAACGCTTCGCTGCGCCGAGTGAGTGGCTTGCTTGCCGCCTTACGGCGCCCCAGCCGACATTTGGCGCACGAAGGAGGCTGTGCACACGAGGGACGCTGCCTAGCGCAGGATGGCCACGATCGCGCTCGTGGCGAGCACGGCGATCACCGCGATGGCCAACCCCATCGTGCGGCGGTCGCCGACGCTGGAGTACTCCCAGGCCGTCACGACGAGACCGACGACCGGCGTCACCACCACGGCATAGACACCCAGCGTCGCCCACGCCCACGGCGTCAACGTCAGCAGCCCGTCATACACGGCCCGGAGGTCGGTCATCTCGCCAGCGCCCGGCTCCGTGCCAGCGATCTCCGCGAGGATCGCCACCATGAAGCAGATCGTGGCCACGGCCACGCCGCTCGTGATGGCAGCGCTGGTGTAGCGGCGTGGAGTGTGCACAGGCTCGTGGTCGGGCACATGCTCGGGAGCGTGCTGCTGCGTGCTCACAGTGCGAGGAACTCCCCGAACATGCTGACCGCGAAGATCGCCGCCACCGCCACGAAGGCCAGTCTCAGCATGTCCTGTGAAAGGCGCATCGAGAGCCGGGCGCCGACGCGGGCGCCGATGATGACGCCGAGCGCCACCGGTGCCGCCAGCAGCGGGTCCACCTGGCCCGAGACGGTGTAGACGGTCGCACTCGCCGCCGCCGTGGCCGCCAGCATGTAGGTGCTGGTGGTGGTGGCCACGCGGATGGGCACGTGCATCAAGACGCTCATGGTGGGCACGTTGATGACGCCACCACCGACGCCCAGCAAGCCACTGATGTTTCCGGCCACGAACGAGACGGCCGTGCCCGGCACGATGCGATGGGCCTGGTACTCGACCACCTCACCGCTGGTCGGCTCCACGTAGGAGGAGGCGAAGCCGGAACCGCCCTCATCACCGTCGAGCGGTGGTGGCACCGAGGGGTGACGGATCTGCCACAGCATCCGCAATGCCACGCCCGCCAGCAGCAGCGAGAACAGCAGCGACAACGTGCGTCCGTCGAGGAACCCCGCGGTCAAGCCACCGGCCAGTCCACCCAGCGCGGCCGCGACCAGCAGCAGCAGCCCCAGGCGGCGGTCGGCGATGCCGGACTTGATGTAGCGCGGGCTGGCTGACAGGGATGTGGCGATGACGCCGATGAGGCTCGCGGCGATGGCCGTCTTGACGTCGTAGCCAAGACCGACGCTGAGGACCGGCACAAGGATGAGCCCGCCTCCGATGCCGACCAGCGAGCCGAAACCACCAGCGCCGATGGAAGCGAGGAAGGCGATGAGCGCGAGACTCACACTCGGGCGCTCGCGGTCAGGGTGGTCGGACAGATGGGTTCCACGCGTAGCAGGATAGCCGGGCTACCATTCGGGCATGACCATGTTCACCGATCTCGAGCCCCGTGCACCCGACGCCATCCTGGGGCTGATGGAACGCTTCCGCGCAGACGACCGGCCCGACAAGGTGTCGCTCGCCTCGGGTGTCTATGTCGATGAGTCCGGCACGACACCCGTGCTCGATACCGTCCGTGAGGCCGAGGCGCGCATCCTCGCCGGTCAGACCACCAAGGTCTACAAGCCCATCGGGGGCGATCCCGCCTACACCGCGCCGGTTCGCGACCTCGTCTTCGGCGCTGATCATCCGGCTGTCGTGGGCGGCCGCATCGAGACCCTGCACACGCCCGGCGGCACCGGCGCCCTGCGTGTAGCCGGCGACCTCGTGGCAGCCATCGCGCCCGGCGCGGCGGTGTGGCTGTCGACCCCGACCTGGCCCAACCATCCCCAGGTCTTCAGCGCTGCGGGCTTGCCCCTTCGCAACTACCCCTACCTCGGCGAGGACGGCGAGCTCGACATCGAGACGATGCTCAACGTGCTGCACTCCGTACCCGCCGGCGACGTCGTCGTGCTGCACGGATGCTGTCACAACCCCACCGGTATCGACCCCACGGCCGAGCAATGGGAGCGCATCGCCGAGACCGTCGCCGAGTCCGGTGCGCTGCCGCTGCTCGACTTCGCCTACCAGGGCTTTGCTGACAGCCTGACCGATGACGCTCGGGGCCTGCGAGCACTGCTCGCGCGCGGAGGCACGATGTTCGTGGCCAGCAGCTTCTCCAAGAACTTCGCCCTCTACGACGAGCGCGTCGGTGCGCTCAGCATCGTCGGTACCGACGCCGCTGAGACCGCCACGCTGCTGTCGCATACCAAGGGCGTCATCCGCGCCAACTACTCCAATCCGCCTGCGCACGGCGGCGAGATCGTGGCCACCGTCCTGGCCGATGACGCGCTGCGTGCTCGCTGGGTCGACGAGGTCGGCATGATGCGCGACCGCATCAACGGCAACCGCACCAGGTTCGTGGCAGGTCTGCAGGCTGCCGGTGCGCCCGGCAACCACGAGGCCCTGATGCGCCAACGCGGCATGTTCTCGCTGCTGCCGCTGGGCGAGGAGCGCGTGGCTCGCCTGCGCGACGCGTTCGGTATCTATGTCGTGGGCAAGGGCCGCGTC
>QNBX01000336.1 GCA_003644265.1 Planctomycetota bacterium | reverse complement strand
CGCGCAGGCCCCGCCCGATGACCACGTCACGCAGGAGCTCCAGCACGGCCTCGGCACCGGCGCCCTCCTCGGGCAGCGGTTCGTCGATCAGCGGCGCCCAGGCGGAACGGATCGGCGCCAGGTCGGGCCCCTCGAAGCGGTTGAACCGTTCGAGTGCCGGCAGCAGCGAGGACAATGCCTCGTCCAGTCGGTCGGTACGCGCGACATCGGGCTGGCCGGCGGGTCGCTCGGGGGCGAGGGGGTGGAAGTCGTCGGTGGGGTGGTCGGTCATGGCTTCGGCATTCTAGGCTGTCATCCGGTCGGCCCAAACGAGTAGGCTGAAGCCATGGAAGAGACCGCCCTCCCGATCCTCGAACTCGGAGCGGTATTCCTGGCTGCCGCGGTCCTGGGCTACTTCTCCCGGCGGGTCGGCCTGCCCGCGGTCATCGGCTACCTCATGGTCGGCCTGGTCGCCTTCCAGCTGCTGCCCGAGGGCAGCAAGCCCGACGAGGAGCAAGTGCGCTTGCTGGCCGACGTCGGCGTGGTGCTGCTGCTCTTCGAGGTCGGTATCGAGCTCGACGTGGGGCGGCTGCGACGCGAGCATCGCTCACTGCTGGCGGCCTCGCCGCTGCAGATCCTGGTGACCACCGCCATCGCCGGGATGGTGCTGGTGTTCCTGGGCCTGCCGCTGGAGGTAGCGCTGGTGCTGGGCCTGTGCGTGGCCATGTCATCGTCGGTCGTAGTCGTCAACATCACGCGCTCCAAGACACGCCGCACCAACAAGGTCACCGAGATGTCCCTGCTCGGATGGAGCCTGTTGCAGGACCTCACCGGCGTCATCCTCGGGGCATTCCTGCTGGCCATCTGGAATGCCGGGGAGCGTGATCCGATCCGGGCGCTTGTCGACCTGGGTCTGTTCTCGCTGCTGGCGGTCATCGCGGCGCGCATCTTCCCGGCTGTGCTGGGGCGACTAAGCACGTTCCCCGACCTCTTCCTGCTCGTGTCCATCGCCGCCGGCCTCATCGGCGCCGGGGTCGGTTCGGTCGTCTTCGGCATCCCGCTGGCGCTGGCGGCCTTCGTGGCCGGCCTCGTCATCGCTGACAGCCCCATGGCCGGCGAGGCCCGACGCCGACTGCTCCCCTTCCGCGACGTCTTCGCGGTGCTGTTCTTCGTCTCGGTGGGCTCCCTTCTGGACCCGGACGCACTCCTCGGCGGGCTGGGCTGGATGGCCACCTTCGTGGTCCTGATGGTCGTGGCCAAGACTGGCGTGATCTACCTCTTCGCCAACATCGGCGGGCTGGAGCGGCCCTCGCAGATCGCCACCGGCCTCAGCCAGCTGGGTGAGTTCAGCTTCGTGCTCGTGACGGTGCTGTTCGCGGCCGGAGACGTCACGCCGGAGCTCTACGCCGGCCTGCTGGCCACGATCACGCTGACGATCGGTGCCTCGGCCGTCGCGGTCCGCCTGCCGGTCAAGGGCTGGGTGCGCGGCAGTGAGGAGCACCATGACCACGCCTCATCGCCCGCGGGCATGGCCTAGCTGCGCGAGGCACTAGAAGAGGATCAGCGCCGCTGCCGAGATGACGGCGCCGACGAGGCCCCCTGCCAAGGGAAGGACGTAGGGTCGGCGCGCCGGTGCCGCCAGCGCCCAGCCCAGGCTGTTGGTCGAGGTGTACATCAGGGCGCCCAGGCCCAGCAGCATCACCGGTTCCGCGATGGCCGCACCGGCGATGAGCAGGGAGGCGCCGGCGATGAGCAGCAAGGCCGTGCCGAACTCGGCCCCCCAATGCCAGATCATGAGGTCGTCCGAGTCGGCCTCGCGGGCGCGCAGCAGCCCGTGCGGAGCGTCGAACCCGTGGCCGCTCAGGATGTCACGCCCCCAGATACCGGCCATGGCCGCACCCATGATCCCGGCAAACACCGCAACGAGGATCTCCAACTCGTGCCTCTCCTCTCTTCAGGCAGCCTATCGCTACGTGGGAAGCCTACCGCTCCGCGGGAAGCTCACCCCCACCAGACAGGCCCGACTTGATGATGGCGCGCGCCTCGGCATCGACCGCGGGATCGGTCTCCGGGGGTTCGTAGGATTCGAGCAGCCGGTCGACCTCGGCCGTGGCCCGGGCGCCGATGCCCAACTCGCCCTTCGACGCCCAGGTGTCGCGGGCATCGCGGTCCCACACGGGACCCGGCAGGTGCAGCGCCGTGGGCCAGTGCTTCATGGTGTGGTCGGCCACCAACACGTGCCCCTCGGCGAACAACTCCTTGATCAGCTCGGTCGTAGGGATGTCGTCCTCGAGTCGGACGTCACGGCCGAAGTGAAGTGCCTGGGCCGCGATCTCGTCGTCGACCACGAGCTTGGGCAGACTGAAGGTGAGCAGGTAGTCGAGCATGCCGGGGCCCGATACCGAGTCCATGCCCGAGGCCACCGCCAGCAGCGCACCGGTGGCCGTCTCCGCGCCGGCTTGTGCATCCAGGACCCTGGCCTCGCTGAACGCCGTGTAGGCCTGTGTCGGCATGCCCAGGTGCTTGCCCATGAGTGACCCGACGGCAGTCAGGCGGAGAGCCTCGATGGCCGTCATCGGCGAGGTCGTGTTCTGCATGTGGAAGGCGGCCGAGGCGCCACCGAACAGCGTGGGTGCGCCAGGCCGGATGAGTTGCGCCATGGTCACGCCCGCCAGCACCTCGGCGGTGTGGAAGGCGGCGGCACCGAGCGTCGTCACCGGCGCGTTCAGCGCCATCAGCGTGACGGGCACGATCTCGACGGGGATGCCGGCCTCGACGAAGTCGATGAGGTTCCCGCAGGAGTCTTCGTTGTAGCTGAACTGGCCGGACGCGGTGACGGTACAGATCGACATGGGGCGAGCAGCGAGGTCGGCGGCATCGCTGCGGTAGAGCTGCATCAGTTGCAGCAGGCGCGGGACGCCCTCCTCGCTGAACGCGCCCGACACGTAGGCCTTGGTGGTGTGCTTGAGCAGCAGGTAGAGGCGCCAGGCATCGGAGACGAGCGGCTCGATCTCCTTGCTGGAGAAGGCCGTGGCCAGCAGGCGGATGCTCTTGAGCTGGTCGCCGACCTTGATGTAGTCGATGAAGTCGGCCGTGGCGGCTTCGCGATGCTCGCCGCTGCGGTGGTCAAGGATGTTGAGGCCGCTCGAGCCAGGTGAGAAGTGCGTCTGGCCGACGCCGAACTCCGCGTACGGGTCGCCGTTGCGGTCGTGGAGCATGAAGCTCGCTGGGACGG
>QNBX01000335.1 GCA_003644265.1 Planctomycetota bacterium | reverse complement strand
TGGACGGCACAGAACGCGATGTAGCCCCCTTCCGGCGGCCTCTCTGGTCGCTGCACGTCCAGGTGCAGCCTGCAGAGGCCGAACAGGAACCACTCCGCCAGGCGCACCAGGATCCGATAGAGCAGGGGAGCTGATGCACTCGGTGCGCCGCCGAGCCAGTCGATGCCCTCGAGCGGGGGTTCATCCAGGCTCTCAGCCAGTCGCTGGGGATGGCGCGCGCGTTGGATGGATCGGTCGCCGCCGCCGATCAGGCGATTCCAGAGGTTCATGCGTGCGATCGTGGCCCTAAGTCGCGCGAGTGGGCATGGGTCGCAGCCGTATCTTGCGGCTCACGTCCGCCGTTTGCGCCTATGCTCGTCGGCATGCGACCGCGCGTGATCCCGACCCACCTGGCCCTGGCGCTGGCTCTGCTCGCCGGGCTGGTCGCTGTGCCGTGGGCCGGCTCCTCATCGGTCGCTGTGGCGTCGACGAGCGGCGCGACGCTCGTCGTCCACGGCTCACCATTCGACCCCAACGGCGACGGCAAGCGTGAGTCCATCCGCATCGAGCTCGAGATGGCTGAACCATCCACGGTCGAGCTGCGTGTCCACGACTTCGATGGCCGTCGCGTCAGGATCATCGCCAGCGGCGCGAGGGTCAACGACGGCCATGCGACCTGGACGTGGAGGGGCCGCGACAGCAACGGTGCCAAGGTGCCGCACGGGCCGTATCGCGTGAAGGCGACCATCCGCACCGACTCGGGAGCCACGTTGAAGCGAGCGAGATGGGTCACCCGCGCGAGGCGTGTGCCGTATCCCATCCGTCCGGGCGCGGTCCTCGTCGCCATCGATCCCGGTCATGGCGGGCCCGCGGCCGGGGCGGTGTGGAAGAGGCTCCCGGAGGACAGGGTCAACCTCGACATCGGCCTGCGGCTGGAGGCCATGCTCAAGGGTGCCGGCATCGGCGTGGTCATGACGCGCCGCACCGATCGCAATGTCAGTCCGGTCGGCAAGGACCTCAACTTCGACGGCAAGTACACCCGTGTCGACGAGCTCATCGCCCGCAACGACGTCGGCAACCAGGCCCGCGCCGGCATCCATCTCGCTCTCCACAACAACGCCAGCTCGTGCCATTGCACCCGTGGCACGTCGATGTACACGCACAACAAACGGAGCTGGTCGCCCGAGGGCAGGAAGCTCGCACGCTTCCTCCTCGATGAGCACCTCAGGCACCTTGATCGCGTGCGGGGCTTCAGGCCCATCGACCGGGGTGTCAGGTTCCATGACTTCAAGGCGCTCAAGCCGTACCGCCCGATCGCCATGCCCCGACCGAGCCTGCAGCCCTCGGTGCTGGGCGAATCGCTCTTCATCGACTGGCCTTCAGAGCACCGCATCCTGAGCAGGCGCTCTGGTCGCACGGTCGTCGCTGCGGGCTACTTCGATGGCATCGCTCGCTATCTCGCGTGGCGACCCTACGGCCTGCGGTTCGAGGTCCTGGATGCGCCCAGGGTCGTCGCAGCCGGCAGCAAGACAAGCACCACGGTCCGCCTCACCAATACCGGCCATCGCACCAGCTCAGGCTGGAAGCTGGTCGCCCGGGTGGTGCCGAAGGTGCCGCGCTACGACGGGCGACCCAGGCGCGGCGACATCGTAGCCAGGGTCCCCATCCCGGATGGACTGAGCCCTGGCGAAGTCGTCAAGGTGACGCTGCGTGGCATCCCCATGCCCGCCAAGAAGGGGCAGTGGTTGCTGAAGCTGGACGTCAATCTGCCCGGCGGCGACTCGCTCTCGCGCCACGGTGTCGTGGGCCCGCAACTGCGCGTCGACACGGTCGGTTCCTAGACCACAGCCACTCGGCAGGCTTCGATGATCCGGGTGGCGTCTCGGCGCAGCTCGTCAGGGCCATCCTCTAGCGCGTCGAGCGCGTCGTAGTAGTCGTCCCACGCCGCGCGTTCCTGCTCGAACTCGATCGCCACGACCGTGGCGTCACCTTGCGCCTCGAATGCGTCAGCGAGCCGGCGCGAGCCATCGGTGGCGTACTCGCGGGCATCGGCAGCGGCGCCGGCGATGAGCAGCCGCAGCGTTCGAAGCGCCAGCCGCAACAGCACCAGCGTCCGTGGCGTGGCCGAGGCGAAGCAGCCTGTGAATGGGTCCAGCAAGGCGTGGATGTCGCCGCCCCTCGACTCGATGGTGTCGAGGTAGGCCGAGAGGACGAGGATGCGCACGTCGTCGCCGATGAGCTTGCCGACGTGCGCGGCCGCCATCGACTGACCGGCGAAGGCCGCCTTGTCGTGCCGCATGATCAGCCCCGCCGCGTGGGCGTAGGCGAGCTGTCGCCCGGGCCGCCCCAGTGTCGAGAGCAGGTAGGCCTGGTCCTCGGCGCGGCCGACCCACGTCGGCGTGAAGGGCCGGTGGCGCCGTAGCGCGTCGACCCGGATGCCGTTGGTGCCGCCGGTGACGTGGATGCGCTCAAGAGCTGTAGCCACGCCATCCACGGCCGCTCCGTCGTAGCGCTCCATCATCTCGGCACGTGTGGAGATGGCCTGCGGCAGGCCGCTGAAGAAGACGTGCTCGTCGAGCGTTGGCAGCCGCTCCGGGATGGGCACGTCGGGTGTGAACAGCCCCCTGCCGATGTCGCGCTCATTGACGAGAGCGCCGGCCAGCATGCCCAGCTCCAGCTCGCGGCCATCGGCGCTGCGCGCGGTGGCGCCCCAGAGCGGTGTGCGAAGGTGCTCGAACATCGTCTTGCCTGTCTGCGCGCGCAGGACAGCTTGGGGGAACACCTGGTCGAGGTCGATCTTGAAGGTGGCTCGCACCGCCGGGTCGACGGCGACTGACCACAGCGCGGCCACGGCTTTGAGGAAGCTGTAGTGGCGGCCGTAGTGCCCGTCCACTCCGACGACCCGGTGCAGTCCATCTGCTGCCTGGGCACCGGCTTCACCCAGTGCCGGTACCAGCACCTCGTCGATGAGGTGGCGCGTGTCGTCCTCGGTGACGACTACGACATCGAGATGGCGTAGCCGGCCGTCACGAGCGAGCTCCGCCTCGACATAGCGCCCCGCGATCGATGCCAGCCCGTCATGGGTGACGCTCACCGACAGCAGGCAGGTGACGCGGCCGTCGCCGGGCTCCGCGCCCACCGCAGCATCGAGCTCCCGCAGGCCGTAGAGCAGCTCGTTGGCAGCCGGCTCCACTCCGATCTGGATGGGGTGGTCGAACCAGGAGCGCTGGGGTTCCTCGGCC
>QNBX01000334.1 GCA_003644265.1 Planctomycetota bacterium | reverse complement strand
TACCCATGAGCCGGCTGAACTCGCCCAACTCCAACGGCTCGTAGCCCGACGCGAGGTGCTGCGCAGATGACACCTGCGACTGCACCAGGAAGACATCGGCACCGTGCTCGGCACAGAACGGCCCCCAGCGGCGGGCGGCGGCCGGAGTAGCGGAGATGACCACGGGCGAGCCGGCTTCGTGGAGCTGCGCGATGCGGGTCGCCACGACCTCCTCCGAGATGGGCGCCTCGTATGCCGAGGACAGGATCTCCTGTACCGATTCCGCAGGCGCCGTGGCGATGCGCTCCAGCACAGCCGTGGGATCCTCGTAGCGCATCTGCACGCCCTCGAGGTTCATCGCCGCGAGCCCGCCGTGCCCCGCCAGCACGCCGGCCGAGCGCACGTCCACGACGGCGTCCATCGAGGCCGCGAACACGGGGATATCGAGCGTCAGGCCGGCAATCTCGACCGAGGTGTCAACATCGGCAGGCTCGACCGTCCGCGGTCCCGGGGCCAGCGAAACGTCGTCGAATCCGTAGGTGGGACGAAGGTCATCGACCTTGGAGGCTCGGCGCTGCGGAACGCGCTCTTCGATGTTGGCTCGATCCTGCGAGCTACCGACCCTGATGGTCACGACCGATGGACCCCTCCTGCACTGCTTTGACGGTGGCGGCAGTATAGCGACGTGACGACTCCAGAGACCTACCCCGACCAGGTCACGCTGACCGATGTCCAGGCCGCTGCCGATTGCCTCACCGGCGTGGCCCTTCGCACCCCAATGCTGGCCTTCGGGCCCATCGACGATGAGATCGGCGCGCCCCGCGTCTGGCTCAAGCCGGAGAACCTGCAACCCATCGGCGCCTTCAAGATCCGCGGCGCCTACAACGCCCTCGCCACGCTGTCCCCCGATGAGCGCGCGCGAGGTGTGGTGACACATTCGAGCGGCAACCACGCCCAGGGCATCGCTCGTGCCGCGCGCATGCTGAAGATGCACGCGGTCATCGTCATGCCCGACGACGCACCCGCCATCAAGGTCGCCGGCGTTCGCGCCGACGGTGCCGAGATCGACTTCGTCAGTGCTGACAACGAGGAGCGCATCGCCCGCGCCGACCAGCTCGCCGCGGAACGTGGTCTCGTGCTCATCCCCTCCTACGACGACGCCCGCATCGTGGCCGGCCAGGGCACCGTCGGTCTTGAGATCGTGGAGCAGCTGGCCGAGCTGGGCCGTGCCAACGAGCCACTGACGGTGCTGGTGCCGATCGGTGGCGGGGGCCTTTCGTCGGGCGTTTGCGTGGCCATCAAGGGCCTGCGGCCCGATGCCGCCGTCATCGGCGTGGAGCCAGAGCTGGCCGCCGACGCTGCCGAGTCGATCCGCGAGGACCGCATCGTGCGCTGGGCCCCGGAGCTCACCGGCCGAACCATCGCCGACGGCGTGCGCACCAGCGCAGTCGGCCGCATCCCCTTCGCGCAGCTGCGTCGGCTCATCGACGACGTCGTCACCGTCAGCGAGGACGACATCAAGCGGGCCATGCTGGAGGCAGCCACGCGGGCACGCATCGTGGCCGAGCCTTCGGGCGCGGTGTCCATCGCGGCCTGGTTGCGCTACGAGGCGGAACTGCCGAACGCGGACGATGGCGACACGGTCATCGTCGTGAGTGGCGGCAACGTCGATCCGGAGGTCTACCGCACGCTCATGAGGGAGGCCGCCGCGCTCGCCTGACGCTCGACTGACGCCCCGGGCATGCGCCAAAGCATTGCGGACACGCCCGAAAGCGTTGCGCGGACGCGCCACTAGCGGGACACGGGACCACGCCGTCCGGTGGCGTTTCGAGGTAGTCCACTAGAATCGCGGCCATGTCCGAGCGACCCGTACCCTTCAGCCTCCTCGACGCCGCCCGTGTGGTGGCTCGCGGCGGTACCTTCGACTCCAAGCTTGCCGCCCTGTCGGCGCAGGCCCGTACCGTCACCGATGCCGGCAGCGTGAGCATCCTGCTTCACGATGCCGATGCCGACGTGCTGCTCTCCCTCGATGGCGAGCTGGCCCTGCCCATCAGCGCTGCCGACACCGAGATCACCCAGGCGGTCACGGACCGCCGACCCACCATCGTGGCGAGCGTGCCCGAGGGCCTTGCCACGCAGTTGCCCGAGGCACAGTCCTGCCTGCTCTCGCCGCTGGTCGTCGAAGACGAGGACGGTGCCTTCGTGGAAGGCTTGCTGTCGGTCGGCTGGGAGACTGCCAAGCCGCCCATCGAGACCGTGCCCGATGCCATCCTCGCCATCTCCGATCTGGCCGCGGTGACCATCCGCCAGGCGCGACTGCGAAACACCGCCTGGGAGCATTCGGATCACGCTGACCGGCTGTCCCACACCGACCGCCTTACCGGCCTCGCCAACCGCGTCACCTTCGAGCGCATGCTGGAGCTTGAGATCGCCCGTGCCACACGCCAGGGCACCCCGCTTGCCGTGGCCGTGCTCGACGTCGACGGCCTCACCAAGATCAGCGAGCACAAGGGCGCTCGCGTCTCCGACGAGGTGTTGCGCCACGTGGCCAGCGCCATCGCCGACCGCGTCCGCCTGCTGGACACCGTAGCCCGCTTCGGTGAGGACGAGTTCGTCGTCATCGCGCCCGGCGACGCCGGCGGCATCGTGGCCCTTCGGCTGCGGGACGCCATCGCCGAGCTGCCGCCCATCGGCGACACCGACATCAGCGTCAGTGCCGCAGTCGTGCACCACCCGGCCGATGGCAGCACCGGCGCGGAGCTGGTGGCCGCTTCAGAGGCAGCCCTCGCTGAGGCCAAGTCGAACGGCCCCGGGACCATCTTCGGGGTGCGAGAGGCAACAGCCTAGCCCGGCCGCCATCGATGCATCGCGGACGGCGTCGGCCGTTCATCCACTGCCGACTACAACGAACCACCTGCCGGGCTCACGCCTCCGATCCCAATCACCGTGGGGGCATATTCGGGGTGCTGATGTCGCGATCTGAGTCCTCACGGCATGGAATGGCCTGATTCGACGCTCTCAGCGGCCCTTATAGTCGCCTGTGCATAAGACGCGGGCAGGACCGCAAGACGTGAGCGGGGCCACGCGACGTAAGTTGGGCCACGCCCAGCCCCCGCACCGTCGCGGATGCCTCAGTCGCGGATGCCTCAGTCGCGGATGCCTCAGTCGCGGATGCCTGGCCGGAGGAGGACGGCATCCACGACGCCGCTGACCTCTTCGGCTACCTCATCGATGTCGCCACTGCCGTCGAGCACGACCCAGTGATCGGGGTCGGCCGCGGCCATCT
>QNBX01000333.1 GCA_003644265.1 Planctomycetota bacterium | reverse complement strand
TTTTAATGGTATTATTTGAGTTTCCTGAAATCTCCTTCAAACCCCTGATTTAGCTAATCTGTTATATTCTATCCTCAGACCACAAGCGCAAGGTGGTGGAGGGTACTTTCAGTGACAAGCTAGGGTGATGCCATGAGTGACTCAGGCACTCCTAAGCGATTCCGGCCAGACCCAGGCACTGTAGAAAATCCAAGTAATATTACAGTAGCCAGGAACACAAGAAAGCAGATGAAGCTCAACTAAAAGACTTACATGCCAAGATTGGCGAGTTGGCGCTGGAGAATGATTTTTTAGCAAAAGCGCTCGGTCGCTGAGCATGACAGAGCGCAAGAAGAAGCTGGATCGGCAGCATGAGCTGCCGATCATCCGGCAATGCTCGGTACTTGATATCAGTCGTTCATCCGCTTATCGGAAACCGGCTGGCGTGAATGATGAGGATGTGGACCTGATGCGCAAGCTTGATGCGTTGCATCTGAGGCATCCCTTCAAAGGCTCTCGTCGCCTACGGGACGATCTCTGGGATGAGCTGACATCACGTATATTCCGATGCGCAAAGGCTTTCTGTATCTGGTGGCCGTGATGGACTGGCATTCCCGAAAGGTATTGAGCTGGTGTTTGTCCAATAGCCTGGATACAGCACCGTGCATTGAAGCACTGGAAGACGCGCTGCAGACCCATGGCACACCGGCTATCTTTAACACCGACCAAGGCTGCCAATTCACCAGCGGGCGCTTTACCGATGTGCTCAAGGCTCATGAGATTCAGATCAGCATGGATGGCAAGGGACGCTGGATGGACAATGTATTTCAAGTGTATTATGACCTGCCATCCGAACTTTCAATGGCAGCATGAAACATGCATCAGGATGAACACTTACAAATGCTGATTCACTGTGTCAGTGATGGGGTCCACTTCAGTATGACGGGCAGGGCTTATTGGTTGTTTTAACGGCCTGACGATTTCCGATTAGGGATAATAAATAAGGAGCAGCATAATCATCAGCAAAACAACCAATACAGGAAACTGCCATTGACTTGAAGGTAGCTTAATTCCCATTGGTTACCATCTAGGATAATGCTTCCGATAACGTCGTGACAGTTTTACCCAGTACCATACGAGTGTGCCGAGAACAGTAGCTATTCCAATTGATGCGCCGACCAGTACCAGAGAATCTATTAAATCATTCATGGGGTGAGTATACATACAAATCGCATGGTTATTGTAAATTGTATGTTTACAAACCTGACAGCCTGCTTTGACTATCTTCCCAAACTTCACATTGAGCGGTTAGGGAAATACTACGGCATCCTGCTTCATGACGGGCGTAATAAGCTGGTTTGACTATTGAAGCCCCGTCCTGTGGCGGGGTTTTGTACCTAAGGACAATATGCAGGTCGGGAGTTATGCCATATCTTTTTAAACAATGGATATTACTTTAGAACGTGTAATGAACGCGACTGCATCGGCCATTAGTAGAGAGCGTATTAAGAACGCGATTGCAGAAGCAATTATTATAATAGAGCGTGTAGATCGTGTAATAAACGTGATTGCAGTAGTTATTCTTAGAGAGCATGTAATGAAGGCGATTACAGTAACTCTTGCGTTGCTGGCTATCGCAATCGCTTTGCCATCCATTTTTTGAATACCATCCCTGCACCTGAGCGACTCTGTCAGCTATCCGAACTATTGGGAGAGGGTATAGCCTGAATACTCGATTTGCATAGGCTCGTCGACCAACTTAAAACGTGAATAATTTACAAACCAAAAGTCAACAATATTACATTCTACGGATACCTGGTACGTTAAGCTGCAACCGTGAAAGACCTAAAGGAATTAATTAAATGAATACACGGTTACAACAATCATACGCAGCAGGGCAAGTGAGTTCATATGACTGCAGGAACATCAAGTCGTTGACGATATTGTCAGACTTGATATTGGCGCTTGTGGTGGGCGTAGCTGGAATACTTGTTTCGTGTTTCTGGTTCTTGTTCACATAGCATCCAGGAATAAAGGTCTGTGAGTTGCCGGGAGTCGGTGCATCATAACAGCGCCCACACTATCAGACCGATGTAGACCGCGAAGGCAGTCACAGCATACACAACCATGCTCCCGTCATTCATGCCTCTACCCTCTTGCTGGTGACGATGCCAGTATGTTGCAGTACAAGGCAGGGTGTACGGTTATCCCTGTCCGCCACTCTGTAGCCCCAGCGTCAAACATTGACAAAATGGGTCTATTTCAAGGATGTCGCTGGCTGGTTTCGGGGTGGTTTTGCTTATCAACGGTCGAAATAACCGTTGCACTATCAACCGCTACTGGACCAAATTTGGACCACAGCGAACCAAAAAGAGCAATTTTGGTGACTATTGGTGAGCATGTAACTCTATGATATTATTGTTGTTAAGTGTTACCTGCAGAGTCATTCCTTCCCGGTCATAAGGCCACAACAACAGCAATCGCAAGCACGGTCAGAAAGGCTAACGCCAAGTCTTCCTTGAGATGCACTGGTCTTCTGATTCTCATCTGTTGCCTCTTGTGAAAAGCATCTTTTTAGCCGCTAGAAAATGGGCGTGTTATAGATAATGATTGCTATCTGATTGATACCGAACCAGATTCCAGCAGCAATCAGGACCCAGGTAATTTTTTCAACAGTCATATCCAACCCTCCGCTTCGATATTCAAGTATTTATGTTTATCAGTATATAATGAATTGATTATATAGATTGGGCTGCTCTATGTCAACTCCCTGCCTGAACAGGCGCAATACTGGCCATCAGGAGGGCCGGGGAAGGCTAGTGACTAGTTGATCTACATCAAAATTAGGTCCCGGAAAAAGTGATAGCGTTTCCCCGAGTGCTCGTACCGTGGGGGTGGGATAATGAGACACAGAAGATCTCTATTCAGAGAAAGACGTCATACCGAAAACATGCCCGGTGTTCCATTCAAGGACAGTCATGGGACAATAATATGGGAATGTCGCAGGAAGATCCGGGATCGACGCAACTACAACATACAAACCGAGTGGATTGATGGGCTGGTAATTAGCTGAGCCACCCATTCTGGCGGTTCCCCGGCGGGAACTTTTCAGGGATGGCTCCAGGTTCTGCAGGACAAGCAAGCAATCGTACCAAAGTACAATATACGGCTGCTGCATCCGGATATATCTTTTAATCACTCGGGTGTGGGCGAATACAACACCTTCGGGAAATAAGTCCGCCACTCAGTGTATGAGAAGGTAGTTAGCACCCGAGACCTTTCAATCTCAAATAGACACTATTTGA
>QNBX01000332.1 GCA_003644265.1 Planctomycetota bacterium | reverse complement strand
CCTGAACCCCGCCAAGAACGACGGGCCGTGGCCGAGTCACGACTTCCGGGACATGCCCTACTCCAACGGGATGTTCCCCTCATGCCTGTACGACCCGCCGTATCGGTTCGCTGGCACCCCCACCGACACCGAAGAGGGCGGGCACGACGACCTGTACGGCACCGACGTATACCGCACGAAGTCCGAGCAGTTGGCGCTGATCATCGACGGGGCACGCGAGTGCGCCCGTGTGACCGATCAGTTCCTGATCGTGAAATGCCAGGACCAGGTGGTGGCGGGGAGCACGTTCTTCCAGACGATGGCTGTGAACGAGCACCTGGAACGAGTGGGTTGGGTGTTGAAGGACCGCCTGCATCTGCTGTCGTACCGGCCGCAACCGGCGGGGCGGTCGCAGAAGAATGCCCGCAACAACTTCTCGACGTTCCTCGTGTTCGTCCCTGTTGGATAGTTGCCTGATCCCACCTTCGGGTGGGTGACGGGGAGCCATCCGGCCCCACTACCAGGCCTACCCTGGCCCACGAAAGGCAACCATGACCGAACAACAGATTCTCGAATACCTGCGTTCACTCCCGGATATTGAGTGGGCAATGCCCAACGGCGACGGGACCGTGACGGCTCTCATGTCGAACGTCCGCCAGCATCTGGAAACCGGTGACTACCAACGCATCATGAACCCGAACCAGCGTTCCATCACCCCGGTCTACGACCCGACCTCCGCCCAAGGTTTGAGTGTGGCTATGCGCCCGGATTTCTCCCTGTGGCTCGTTGAGGGCAACGGACGAACCCAGGTGTTCCCCGATCAGGACTGGACCATCCGAGTGTTCGCATCGGAAGGCCCTACTGACGAAGTGGTGTCGTTCAAGCGGATCAACATGGACCGCGACAACCCGACTCCCGCCCAAGAGTTCCATGCCGACTACTACGGCAACGTGGACGAAGCCCGAGAGACGCACAACCTTCTGTCCCGCCACGGGATGGGACTGCAAGGGACGCCGCACGTTGGCTGGCCCGGCGGTGCTCGGCTGGTGCCGGTGCGTGTCGTGTATCAGAACGGCATGCAGACCAAGCACTGTGAGGCCGTCAAGCGGGCTATCCAGGTGCTGGCTGAGGCATTCGGCGGGCAGCAGTGGGGCGACGTGCACATAGGTTCACTCATCTACGCCATGCGTCACATGGATGCAGCCGAGACGATCCACCAGATCAAGGCACGAGGACTAACAGCCGAGGCATGGACGGACATCGACCAGGACCGCCGCCGTGTGGCCGAGAAGGCTACCGATACTTCCAACGGCGATCAGTTCATGGCGAACACCCTGTCGCTGCAACTGTTCGGCACGATTCTTTACAAGAGAGCGCCGGGCGAGAACACGTACCTGGAGGCCACCAAGCGGACGGCCAAGCGCAGCAAGGCCGCCTGAGATGGCGAAAGAACGGCTGCCTGCGGAGACGTGGCGGTTCGTTGTCGAGCGTGACTACGGCTGTGCGGGCAATCGCTTCGGCCACTCTCATAGGTGCGACGGCCAGACCGTGGTGCACCACCGGCTCATGCGATCTCAGGGGGGCGGACACGACCCTGAGAATCTCATCGCCCTATGCAACGCTGCGCACCTTCACGTGCACGCGAACCCAACCCAATCATACGAACTAGGACTACTGATCCGAGGCAACACCAACCGGACAATAGTCTGATAAGATGGCCTCTTACCTGAGGCAAGAAAGGACACCCATGAGAAACTGGCACTTACGACCAGTGGCATTCCGAGTCCAGAAGTGGGAGACACCCAAGGTCGGCCTTGTGTTCAACAAGGGCGGGTTCATGTGGACCTGCGGCCTATGGGAACACGTTGTGATCTTCCGCTACCCATCGAGGCGATCATGAGCGAGTATCGAAACCAGCGGACACGAGAGGACCGCCTTCCGTGTGCGTCCTGCGGGATGCCCGACGAAGCATGCACCGAACGCGTGCTCTCGAAAGGCAGAGCCTGCTGCAAGAGATGCGAGGCAACTGACACTCACCCGAAGGGCATCGAGCGCAACCCCTTCCGTCAGCGGGGAGCACCGGCTGTGAGCAACGCCGACCCCCGTGAGGGCAAAGCCCAAGCCATACAAGGCTCGATGTTCAACGACCCCGACTCGATCGAGGTCGCCCCTGTCCTCCCGTACGCCGGGACCGTGGGGCACGCCGGGTCTGCCACCAGCGAGCGGCGAGCAGCCCGCCAACCGGCAGGGAAGAACCAGAAGATCGTGCTCCAAGACCTGGACTCGAACGGTTCGTTCGGGATGACCGTGAAGGAAGTGCGTGAGGCCACCGGTTGGCACCACGGCACCGCCTCGGGCTGTCTGTCGAACCTCCACAAGGGCGGGCAGATCGCTCGGCTCACCGAGGAACGTGGTGACTGTCAGGTGTACGTCCTGCCCCAGCACGTCAACAATCGTGAGTCCGTGCCGGTGAAGCCGAAGAAGGCTGGCCTTGCCGCCCGAGTCTTGGGAGCCGAAGAAGTCGAAGTCGATTACGTCGAGCATGTCCGGTTCAACGGACACGAGTACTACCTGGCGGCTGACCTGTTGGCTGCCCTGACGGAGGGATACGAGTCATGACACTGCACCTGCTGCATTTAGAGAACCTGGACCAGGGATACCTGGGCATGTCGATCGAGTGCACCGCCACTCGCACCTGTGAGTACGGCGTCGATCACGACGACGAGCGTTGGTGTGCGTTCGCTGACTGGTTCGACAACGTTGGGTCCGAGATGATCGTGGACGACGAGCGTCACCCGTTCCCTGACGACCCGTGTTTCCCTGTGCCGGTGACGGCGCATGAGTGGGGCGAGGATGGGCCGCAGTGTGTGTATGACCCGATCTGTCACGAGCGCATCGAGGAACACCGCTGTCAACTCCCGCTCGACCACGACGGTGACCACCGCCACGAGTTGTCCTTGGGTACCTACATGCGCTGGAGTGACCGTGCCTGAACACATTGCGCTGAACCCGATGCAGGTGGAGGCCGAAATCCTCCGCCTCTCCAACCTGCTGGAGACACGAACCTCCGATTACACCCACGCGATCCGTCGTGCCGCCGAGGCTGAGGCCCGGTACAAGTTCCGGTCTGCGACTGTGCTGCTCGAAGTGATCGCCCGCTTCGCTGGTACCCGCACGACAGTGCAAGAGCGTGAAGCCCACGTCGAGATCGCAACGACGAACGAGCACACCGCGTACCTGATCGACACCGCCACAGCGAAGTCTGTGAAGGAGGCTCTCACTGCACTGCGAGCACAGATCGACGCACT
>QNBX01000331.1 GCA_003644265.1 Planctomycetota bacterium | reverse complement strand
GGCGCTGCAGAACATGGAGGCTGAGCAGCTTGCCGTCGAGCTCAGCGGCCCACTGGCACCCGGCGTGCTGAAGCCCGTGGACGATCCTGCCTACGTCCACGTGATCATGCCTGTGCGCACGCCCTCCTGATCGCCGCGCCCACCCGAAGCACCACCACACTCGTCGGTCGTTCGAGCCTGCTCGTCTGATGCCGGTGCGCACCCTGTCGCTCGACGGTTTTCGCAGCTATGGACATCTCGAGGTGGAGTTCGGCGATGGCCCGCACGTCGTGGTGGGCCGCAACGCGGCGGGCAAGACCAACCTGATCGAGGCGCTGGTGCTGCTCTCCTCGGGGCGCTCGCACCGCAGCTCTACCGATACCGAGATGGTCCGCTGGGGCGCGGATTTCGGGCGCGCTTCCGCGCAGGTTGAGACCGCTGGTCGCCGTGAGGAGCTCGAGGTCGTCGTCCACGCCAAGGGCTCTGGTCCGGGTGCCCGCAAGCGCATCCGCGTGAATGGCGTCAACCGCCGCGCCAGCGCGCTGCCCTCGGTCCTGCGAACGGTGCTGTTCGCGCCCGAAGACATGCTGCTGATCATCGGATCGCCGTCGTTGCGCCGGAACCTGCTGGACGGCCTGGTGGCGCAGCGGGAGCCCACCGCGGCCGCGGTGATGTCGACGTACCAGCGCACGCTGACGCAGCGCAACTCCCTGTTGCGGCGCATCCGCGAGGAAGAGGCGGGGCGCGCCGAGCTGTCCTACTGGGACACGGCCATCGTCGAGAGCGGCAGCCGCATCCTCGATTGGCGCCAGCAGACGCTGAGCGCGATGGCCGGGCCCCTGGCTGACGCTCACCGCGAGATCGCACCCGAGGAGACGAGCCTGGCACTGCGCTACGCCTCCAACGTGGAGCCCGGGCAGAGTGAAAGTAACGAAGCTGCCCTCCGCCGGCGCCTGCGCGAGACGGCCGACAAGGAGGTCTGGAACGGCGCCACGCTCGTGGGCCCGCACCGAGACGACTTCGTCTTCGAGTCCGCCGGTCGCGAGTTGACCGAGTTCGCCTCGCGTGGCCAGCAGCGCACCGCCATCCTGGCTCTGAAGATGGCCGAGCTTGAGTTGCTCACCCTGCTCGACGGCCGGCCCCCGCTGCTGCTGCTCGACGATGTCTTCAGTGAGCTCGATCCCGAGCGCCGAGCGCATCTCGTGCGGCGCATCGGGAGCCTGCCCCAAGCTATCGTCACCACCACCACCCCGGACGACCTCGACCGCGCGCTCGTGGCTGCCTCGACGCTGTGGCAGGTGGAGCCCGGCAGTGTCCGGTCGGCGGACGGCGGAGCCCCCGGAGCCCCATGAGCACTCGCAAGCGCCCGGTCTACCGGCTCGGCGACCTGCTCCCGGGCCTCGCCTCGCAGTTGGGGCTCGAAGAGGAGCTTCAGGCAGCCCGGGCGATGTCGTCATGGAGTCGCATCGTGGAAGAGTTGGTGCCGGCGGCGACGGGATCCTCCCAACTGCTGGAGATCCGTCCGCCGGGCCTGTTCGTGTCTGCGGACGAGGCTGCCACCGGCCAGGAGCTGAGGCTGCGCTCGGTGGAGCTGCTCGATGCTTTCGCTTCGGCCCCCGGCGGCCAACGGCTGTTGGAGCTGCATGTGGTCGTGCGCAGGCCGCGAACCCGGTAATCAGGGAAGCCACGGTAAACTAGGCCGCCCATGGCTACCCGACTCGAGATCACGCATGGACTGATCGCCGAGCGGGACCGGCTTTCGACCTCTGCCGACACGATCAGCGTAACCCGGCCGACGACAGGCTCGAAGACGCGCTCCAAAGGCGTGCTCTTCATCGTCATCGGCTCGGCCGTCCCGGGACCCCGGATCCGGGAGGCCACAAGGCTCGTCGCCGACACCATCCGGCACGAGTACTACTACGACGAGTCGGCCGGCGTGCCGGTCTGCCTGGAGAAGGCCGTCAGAAGTGCCGATCGCCGGCTGCGCAGCAGTCGTGAGGGCGCGGGCCTGCCTCCGGGCTCGCTCGGCGTCGCCGCTGCCGTCATCCGCAACAACGAACTCTACCTCGCCACCCTTGGCGCGGCGGAGGCGTATTTGGTGCGCTCGGCGCGCCTGCTGATACCCGACCGCAGCTCGCCCGGCGGCCTGCCCATGGACGAGAGCCAGTCCATCGATGTCTGGCGCGGCGAGCTCAGCGTGGGCGACGACCTGCTGCTGGTGTCGCGCAACATGACCGAGACCGTCGGCACCGAGGAGCTCAAGAGCGCCGTTCTGACGCTGCACCCACAGGCGGCGGTCGACCATCTACACCACCTCTTCGTGGCCGCCGGTGGCATCGGCTCGGACGGTATCATCGCGGTCGAGGCTGCGGAGCAGACCACGCGCGCGAAGAGTCGCGCCACTCCCGTCGCCGGCGATGTCTATGGTGACTTGCCGGGAGCTGTGCCGGAGCCCGTCGGTGGAGCCTTGGGCTCGACCGTGGCCGGCGTGGCCGGCGCCATGGATTCTGCTCGCGACCGCTTCTGGGACGCCATGCCCAAGCGACGCCCGCGTCCCACCGAAGTCACCGCCACCACCTCTCGAGCTGAGGCGCGTCGCCACGCTGCGATGGGGCTGCTGGCCCTCGTCGCGGTCGTCTTCGTGGTCGGGTTGATCCTCGTGCTCGTGCCGCGCGGCAGCGATGTCTCCGGGGTTCCCGAGGTCGCCGGCAGCGATTCGGCACTGGCCTCCGCGCTCGATGACGCCAACCGCGCCGACAACCTCATCAACGCCGAACCCGAGAAGGCGATGGAGTACTACCGCGAGGCCTGGACCGAGGTCGAGCAGGCGCGTAGCACCGGCCTCAGTGCCTCCGCGCTCGATGACCTCGAGCTGCGCGTCCGTACGGGCCTCGACACGCTGTACGGTGCCCGTACGCCCGCCATCAAGCAGATAGCACGCCTGCCGGATGACCACGACCCGGCCTACCTCGTGGAGGGGCCACAGGGCGGTGCCATCTACATCGACCAGGCCACCGGCTCAGTCCACCGCGTCAACATGAAGAACGGCAAGATCGCTGACATCGTGCACGAGGGCGACAAGCAGAAGGGCACCGATCGGACCATCGGTGAGCCCATCCAGCTCGCAGCAGCGGGCCCCGATGTGGTCATCGTCGATGACAAGGCCCGCCCCTGGCGCTGGCGCCCCTCCAACTCCGCCGGCGCCGGTACGCTGGCCAAGCTGGCGTTGCAGGGCAAGGCTGGCTTCGAGGCCGATCACGGTGATCTCGAGGCCTACGACCCCGCCGTGGGCGACTACCGCATGTACGTGGC
>QNBX01000330.1 GCA_003644265.1 Planctomycetota bacterium | reverse complement strand
TGGAAGTTGCTGCCCTCAGGCGCGACGAACTGGGCCGACGCCGGCGCAGGGCAGAGCAGCAGCGCCAGCGCGGTCAGCAGGCCCGGCGCGGTCAGCGGGCGGCGAGCCCCCATGACGTCAGCGCCCCGACGCGCCGGTCCAGTCGTCGTCGGCTGCCGTACCGGCTTGGGGATGAGTCCAGGCGGTCGCGCGCTCGGCCGCCTCGGCCGCGACCTCAGCCGCCGTCAGCACCCGCGGCCCGGCCAGGTCGGGACTGCGCAGCAGGTTGGCCCGCAGCCGCTCGCGGATCATGGGATCGCTCAGCGAGGTCTCCAGCAGCAGCTCGTGGCGCTGCACCTGCTCGCTGCGCTGCTCCAGGACCCGCTCGGCCTCCCGCGTGCGGCGCTGGCTCAGCGTCTGCTGCTCCAACGCCGGCAGCGTGGTCCCCACGAAGACCCACACCGCCGCGGCGCTCAGCACCACGGTCAGGGCATGCCGTCGCAACGGAAGAGGCAGCTCAGCCATGCCGCCGACGGTACGGGACGCGGGCGCCGCCCGGAGGCAGAAAAACGAAAGCTGCGCGTGAGGCCTCACGGGCTGTGAGATCGCGGGCCGAAGGACAACAGCGCCGACCGACGAGAGCCCGGGTGCGCCGGCGACAACCGATGCATTCCATCCGACAGCTTGGCTGGACTCTCACTTGGACGATCGAGGATGGCGATCGAAGCGACGGATCTCCGGGAGCCCGTCGCGGTGCATGACTCGGTGAGCACGAAGGCCCGCGCTCATCGAGCAGGCCCGTGAACCCGGAGCCCTGCTCCTATTGATCTTCGGCGAGCCTGCGCCGTCGCCTCAGCTCCAAGGCCAGCCAGGAGAACTCATCCCGCACGTCATACAGGTCCGCATGGCCTTCCCACGGGACGAGGGTGGTCTTGACCAGATACATGTCGTCTCCCATTGGCTCAGTCCGGGATGACGTCACGAGCCCATGCGTTGGAGGATGAGTTGCGTTGGCGTCCGGCGGACCATGCCGGATGGCCTGATCGTAGAGCCCCTCATCATACCGCCGACTCGTCGCCAGGGGCATCAGCTCGGCGACTCGCTGGAATGCGCGTTGCTTGGCCAGCTCGAGCTCTTCATCTGTCGAGCCGGCGTACCACGTCTCGAACGCCTCGGGAGCAACGAACATCCGATGGGAGTTGCCCTCTTCGGCAATGTACGGGAACAGCACAACCGACTCTGACGCCAGCGCCTTGCCTTCGACGGGATCGGGAAGATCGTCGACAGCCTGCATGTGCCGTGCAGCCATCGGCACGAGCTCGCGAGCGATCGGGTCAGGGAGCTGCAGCACATGCCCCGCGGGGCCAGAGCTGGCGAGTACTGGATCAGGTTCACTGCTTGGCGGTGCCGTCTCAGAGCCTCCGATCACCCCGGTCATCCACGCCACAGTCACAACCACGGCCACAACACCGATACCGACAACAACGCCAGAGTTCTTGCTCCACACACCACGCCCCCATATCGGATCGATACTCATGCTCACGGCGCACTCTATGTCCTAGTCTGGACACGGACCACACACACACTGAGCCACGCCCCAGACCGGGGGGCTGGAACACTCACCCACCAACCGCTCTGTCTTCGTTCGCCCGCAAACGATGTCGTCATCAGAAAACTGAACAAGAATAACCGGCGCGCAGTTCAGGGATGCCGTGTATATGAAACTGCAGCCTTCGCACTCGCCGGGGTAGCTTGTGCAAGTGACATCGACCGTCACTACGCAGCCGGCACAGGACCCTGATCCATAGCCCGTAGGCTCGCACTGGTTGTCTTTCGCGCTCACTGACGCGCTCGCCAAGAGAAACAAGCTGCAGAGGGCCATCAGCAACGCGCGGGCCTTGCTCGTTACCCAAAAGCGTGAAGTGCGACTCTCGGTCATCATCGTCCTCCCTGAGTGCTGGCTACGAATGCTCATCACGTGGATCGATGGAAACGTACCAGAACACAGGCTAGTCAGGCGTCAGGTAATCGCGGCTGCGGCCCCGAGCCCTGTCCGAGCCTGGCTGTTGCAGTACGCCCACAGCGGTGGCTCACTCCGACCATGCAACAGAGGCAGCCCCGGTCAGCAGGGAGAGCCGCTCAGCCCACGCCGAAGCGCGCGCTCTCGCCGAGCTGCTCTTCGATGCGCAGCAACTGGTTGTACTTGGCGATGCGGTCGCTGCGGGACAGTGAGCCGGTCTTGATCTGGCCGGCGTTCGTGG
This sequence comes from Planctomycetota bacterium, assembly GCA_003644265.1. Next base: position 1,054 of record QNBX01000330.1, on the reverse strand, counting down.
CCACGGCGATGTCGGCGATGATCGAGTCCTCGGTCTCGCCCGAGCGGTGGCTGATGACGCTGGTGTAGCCGCTGCGGGTGGCCAGGTTGACGGTCTCGAAGGTCTCGCTGAGCGTGCCGATCTGGTTGATCTTGATCAGGATCGAGTTGGCGATGCCCTGCTCGATGCCGCGGCCGAGGCGCTCGGTGTTGGTGACGAAGAGATCGTCGCCCACCAGCTGCACGTGCTCGCCCAAGGCGGCGGTGAGCTTGGCCCAGCCCTCCCAGTCGTCCTCGTCCAGGCCGTCCTCGATGGAGACGATGGGGTAGCGCTCGCACCAGCCGGCGTAGATGTCGGTCAGGTCGTCGGGGGAGCAGCTCTTGCCGCCCTCGCCGGCCAGGATGTAGGCGCCGTCCTGGTAGAACTCGCTGGCGGCCACGTCGAGCGCCAGGAACACGTCCTTGCCCGCCTCGTAGCCAGCCTTCTCGACGGCCTCGAGGATGACCGTGATGGCCTCCTCGTTGGAGGACAGGTTGGGCGCGAAGCCGCCCTCGTCCCCCACCGCGGTGCTGAGACCGCGGCCGTTGAGCACACCCTTGAGCGCGTGGAACACCTCGGCGCCCATGCGCAGCGCCTCGCCGAAGTTGGGCGCGCCGCCGGGCACGATCATGAACTCCTGGAAGTCGACCGTGTTGTCGGCGTGCGAGCCGCCGTTGATGATGTTCATCATGGGCACCGGCAGGGTGCGCGCGGCCGAGCCGCCCAGGTAGCGCCAGAGCGGCAGACCGTGGTCCTCGGCCGCCGCCCGCGCCACCGCGCCGGACACGGCCAGGATGGCGTTGGCACCCAGGCGCGCCTTGTTGGGCGTGCCGTCCAGGTCGATCATGAGCTGGTCGACCTCCTCCTGCTCGCTGCCGTCGAGGCCCAGCAGCGCCGATGCCAGCTCGCCGTTGACGTTGTCGACGGCGGTCAGCACGCCCTTGCCGAGGTAGCGTTCGCTGTCGCCGTCGCGCAGCTCCACCGCCTCGTGGCTGCCGGTGCTGGCGCCCGACGGCACGGCCATGCGCCCCGCCGC
>QNBX01000329.1 GCA_003644265.1 Planctomycetota bacterium | reverse complement strand
TTGCTGGCGCTGCTGAAACCGAAGACCCGCACCATGAACGGGCGGTCGCCCGCGACGAGCTCTTCGTCGGAGGAACTCGTGCTCTGGGCCAGGCGGCCGCCTTCGAGGTCCAACGCCTCGACATCCAGGTCTCCCCGGCTGTGCCGGAAGCTGACGCGAACCTGGGCCGGCCCCGTGCCCTCGACGCGAAACCAATCCTCGTCGTCGGCGCAGATCAGCGCGTCGATGGGCTCGGTCAGGGGCGTGGCCGACGCCGCGTCGTTGTTCGTGGGCTCGGGGTCACACGTGAGCGGGGGCGGCGCGTCCGCCAGGTCGCAGTACGCAATGCCCAACGCGGGGGCCAGCGTATCGGTGGTAACGTCGCGCCACGCGCAGGGCTCACCCTCGCTCCAAGCCACCCACTCGGCGCCGCGACCGATGGACGCGGCGTGGGCCCGCCAGCGCTCGTAGCCGTCCGCGCCCATGCCCTCGTTCATGAAGGGTGTCGGAACCATGCACATGCCCGCCGCGGTCTGTTCGGCCGCCGCGTAGTCCATGATGATTTCGTGCATCGCCGACGTGGACCCGTTCCAGCAGCACGTCTTGGACGCCTCGTAGTCCAGGTCGGCGAAGACATAGTCCTCGATGAGCCGGAACTCGGCGTCGACGGCGAGCTGGTTCGTGAAGAAGTGCACGTCCATGATGCGATAGAGCGACTCGAAGGCGACCTCCCGGCGCTCTCGGGCGGAGCAGCTCGAGGGATACATGCGCAGGTGATTGCGCGCGTCCTCGATCTGGCCAATCGCCACTTCCCGCTGCTGGTCCGGCGGGACCTCCGCCATGATCTCCTCGAACTGCATGGGCCGGGCGGCGACCGCCTCGAGGTTCCCATCGTCGATGAAGAACTCCCGGTCGGCGACGCGAACGGTATTGCGCCAGCGTCCGTCCACCAACCGGGCCGTCCGGAAACGGCGCAGTCCGCCCCCGAGCTTCGCGAGAGGCGTGCCGTCCGATGCGTCGCCGGTGCCGCCGCCGTCATTGTCGACGAAGTAGGTCTTCGCGCTGGCGGAGGCTTCCCATTTGGGCTGGCGCCGAGGAATGTTGCCCGTGGCGACGTCGGCCTCGAAGCGGCCCTCGGCGGGCTCCCGGACCCTCATCACGGGGATGGTGTGGCCGGTGCCGACGCGCTGGTGCCGATGGAGCAGCACGTCGCCGGGGGAGATGGCCGCGGGCTGGACGTGAAACATGTTGGAGCCGTCAGCGAGGTTCACGCTGCCGAAGTAGAGCAAGAGCAGCCGGAGAAAGTAGCCGGCGCGCTTGTTGAGGAGCAGCTCGTCGAAATACGCCCCGCCACCGGCCACCTTGCCCGGGACCGGATCGATGAACGGGTTCTCGTCATCGTCGGCGAGGCGGTAGCCGCGCAGGCGCGTATCGGACGGCCAGGGCTGGCCCTCGGTCCACTCGCCGCGGTAGTCGTGGTAGCTGGTCCGGAAGTTGGGGAAACGACCGACGACATTGCCGCGACGGTCGACGAAGCCGAAGTGCCCGGCGAACATCACCTCGCGGGCCTCGGCGTTCCATCCCTGGATCATGAACGGAAGCTCGTACCAAGCCGAGAATACCCCGCGGAGCATGAACGCCACCTCCGCACACTCGAGGCTCGGCGCGGGGAAGGACCGGCCACCGTAGGGCGTCGTAATCTGGAAGGTCTGACCGCTGCCATCGGCGTTCGCGGCCGGCTCGAAGCTGGCCACCCAGGCGTCGTACTTGCCCTCCCAATCGAGCCCCGAGTTGGCAGCCCAGGCGATGCCCGCTTCACCCTCGACGTCATCCCAGGCGCGGGTCACCGCCCACACCTCGGAGGCAGCGCCGGCGAGCTCCGGAGGCCCGGTCACGCCGGAAACATCGAAGGACCCGTCCTCGGATTCGACAGGCGTGAACGGCCCACCGACGCCGGTCTCATCAGCCGCCTCGTCGAAGTAGGCGTTGCCGTCAGTCGAACAGGCGGCGACGAGGGTGAGCGCCAGAAGCGCTGAGAACGCGGGTAAGAATCGATACATATCGGCAGATATCCTGCGGAGGGCTAGGTTGGCGCGACTTTAGCACGGAACAGGACTCGACTCAGAAGAGCGCGGCCCAGACCACCGTGTGCCCCGAGGTATTGGCGATGATGGGGGTGATGGAGATCGCCCCCCCGACCATGACCGCGCCGTAGGCCCGGGTCCCGTTCGGGCCGGTATAGGGCGTCACGCCTACCGCGAGGGGGTGGGTGCTCGCTGCCGGCAGCACCGATAGGGTGCCGCTCCCGGTGACCATGCTGCCGATCTCGACGAGCATCGGCCGGTCGACGAGCTGCCAGCCGTCGTCGGCGAAGTTGGTGGTGATGATGACGCCGCCGGCGCCGAGGAAGCCCCGGAGGGTCGATTCCCACGCTGTGGCGATGGTCGGGAAAGGCGCGCTGCCGCCGCTCTCTTGCTCGGCGATGATGAAGACATCCATCGCGCTGGTGAGCACCGCGGCCAGCATCGAGCTGTCGGTCAAGCGGGTGAAGCGCACAGTCCGAGACGCGGCGGTCATCTCCCGGGTGATGGCCTCTTCGACGTGTACGACCTCACCGGTCGCACCCCGGTCGGCGTATTGGTCGTAGATGACGACGTCGAGGATGCCCGTCTCGGGGGCGAGCAAGACGGCGTTGCCGAGGACCTGGTCCGCGGAGGGGGTCGTCGCGAAGTAGTCGTGGCCGATCATCACGAGGTGGCCGCGGACGTCACCACACCGACCGCTGGTGCAGAGCGGGCTGATGCAGTCGGACGGCCCGTTCGGGCACAGGCGACCGTCCATGCACCGGCCGCAGGCAGAGCTACCGCCGCAGTCGATGTCCGTCTCGATGCCATTGAAGACACCGTCGGCGCAGGTCGGCGCGGTGCAGGTCCCGCCGGTGCATACGCCGTCCTCGCAGTCACGCGGCAGGACACACATCAGGCCCGTAGAGCAGCCGAGGCACGAGCCGCCCCCGCAGTCGAGGTCGGTCTCGACGCCGTTGACCACGCCGTCGCCGCACCCAGGCGCATTGCACGTGCCCATCGAGCAAATCGCCGACGTGCAGTCGGTCGCCACTCCGCACAGGTCCCCGGTGACGCAACCGAGGCACGTCACTCCGCCGCAGTCGATGTCGGACTCGTCCTGGTTCAGGACGCCGTCCACGCAAGAAACACATAGGCCGCCTTCGCAACCGCCGCCCTCGCAGTCCGTCCCGGCGGCGCACATCTCGCCGTCGAGGCAGCCATCGCAGAGCCCACCGCCACAATCCACGTCGGTCTC
>QNBX01000328.1 GCA_003644265.1 Planctomycetota bacterium | reverse complement strand
CTGATCGTGTTTGGTGTGGCCGGTTTCTCGGATGCACTGGACGGCTTCCTGGCCAAGCGTTATGGCTGGTCGAGCCGCATGGGTGCATTGATGGACCCGCTTGCCGACAAGCTGCTGCTGGTTTCCAGTTTTGTGACGCTCGGCTGGCTTGGCTGGATACCGCTCTGGCTGGTGGCCCTGGTTATTTTGCGCGACGTGGTCATCGTGATTGGTGCGATGATTTATCACTGGTGTGTGGAGTATATAGATACTGCGTATCCATCCCTGCTGAGCAAGCTGAATACCTTTACCCAGATACTGCTGGTAATGGCCGTGATGTTCAGCCAGTCGGTACAGGCCCTGCCATTCCTGTGGATCGATATACTGCTGTACAGCGTGCTGGCAACCACCATCTGGAGCGGCCTTGATTATGTCTGGATCTGGGGGCGCCGTGCCTGGTCCCTGCGTAAGAAATGAACGCAGTCTCCCAAAGTACCATTATGAACAATCCCCAATTGCCGCTCGGACTGTCACTGAGGGAAGCCGCCCGCTTCGAGAGTTTTTTCCCGGGACAGAACCGGGAGCTTTTCCAGGGCCTGCAATTGTCCGCAGAGGGCAGGGGTGAGCCGCTGGTCTACATTGCCGGCGCTGACGGGCTCGGCAAGACACATTTATTACAGGCCGCCTGTCATCATGCGAGCCAGTGTCAGCGCAGTGTGGCCTATTTACCCCTGCAGGAATTGCGCGACCTGACGCCGGCGCTACTGGAAGGTCTTGAGCAGATGGAACTCGTCTGCCTGGACGATGTACACGCCATTGCCGGCAATGAAACCTGGGAACGGTCGCTGTTCGATGTTTTTAACCGGCTGCGTGATAGCGGCAGCACCCTGCTTGTCTCGGCTGTGAAACGCCCTGACCAGTCCGGTTTTGGCTTGGCTGACCTGGTGTCGCGGCTTGGCTGGGGCGTGACCTATACACTCAAGCCACTGGACGAAGGCGATGTACTGAAGGCCCTGGGCTGTCGTGCAAATGCACGTGGCCTTGAACTGCCGGATGATACGGCACAATTCCTGTTGCGGCGTTTTCCACGTGATCTGCCTTCATTGTTTGCCTTGTTTGATACGCTGGATACAGCCTCGCTGGTTGAGCAGCGGCGTTTGACGATACCTTTTGTCAAGACGGTGCTTGATCGCTAGCTTGTGTTCTTCCCGGGTGTGGCACTTCTCTTCCCGTCCTGCCTTGTAGGAGCGCCTTGCAGGCGCGAGTTTTATTTGATGCGGGCTCTCGCTTGTCGCTCCCGGCATCCTGCCTCCCGCGACACTTGTACATCCCTGTACATCGCGCGCGGCGAGGTACTTTCTCTTGCGTGCCCAAGAGAAAGTACCCAAAGAGAAGGGCACCCGAAGGCTTGCCCGCTGCTGAACTACAAGGCCGCTTCGCAGCCTTGCCCATGCGCTTCTCGCGAAAACCGGCGCTCACGCAACTCGCAATCTCGCTACGCTCAATTACTCAAACAAGCGTGAGCTTCATCCGGTTTTCACTGCGATGCTCGGCTGCGTCTACGGGAGGAGTTAAAACCGTGGCCTGTCCCGAATGGCACTTACTTAAGACATAACATTCTGAATAGCTGAAGAAAAAGACTGGTCCGGGTGGTAGGCTGTTAGTCGCCAAACAAACCACCCCCCACCCAAGAGGACCAGTCTCAATGCATACTAGCCAACGTGCACGCCAACAGCAATGTGTTCGTATTCGTCAACGCGCCTCCCGCTGCAACAGCTACACCTTTTTCAATGCACTGACTGCTCCGAAATGGTTGGATCAGGTAGAGTCCCTTTTGCCTGCGCACCGGGAACGGCTGTTTCCCCCGACCGAGGCCTTGTCGATGTTCCTGAATCAGGCACTTAGCGCTGATCGTTCTTGCCAGCAGGCAGTCGATGAGTCAGCCATCAAGCGTCTGACGCAGGGCCTACCCCAGTGTAGTACTCATACCGGTGCCTATTGTCGTGCCCGGCAACGATTACCGTTAGCGATGATTCATTCGCTGGTTCACACGACCGGCCAGCAAACCAGTGCACGCACGCCGACGGCGTGGCATTGGCGTGGGCGCCCCGTGCGCCTGGTCGACGGCACGACCGTGCCTCTACCGGACACGCCTGCCAATCAGCAGGTATACCCTCAGCCCCGGAGTCAAAAGCCCGGCTTGGGTTTTCCCCTGTGCCGGTTGTTAGGGTTGATGTGCTTGGGCAGCGGCGTTGTACTCGATGCCGCGATGGGACCATATCGTGGCAAAGGCGGTGATGAACAGCATTTACTGCGTTCGGTTCTGGAGTCGCTGGCATCGGGTGATGTGCTGTTGGGCGATGCCTACTTCGCCACCTACTTCCTCCTGTGTGCCTTGCGTGAACGCGGTGTGGACGGGGTCTTCGAGCAACAGGGGGCACGCCGGCGTACTACGGACTTTCGCCGTGGCAGTCGCCTTGGCGAACGGGATCACCTGATCACCCTGATCAAGCCAAAGCTCAAACCCCACTGGATGAGTCAATCCGATTATGAGCAAGCACCTGACCAGTTGACCGTCCGTGAGCTGGCAACCGGCGGCAAGGTACTGGTGACGACGCTGCTGTGTTCCAAAGATACACCTAAAGCGGCACTGAAGGCCTTGTACCGGGAACGTTGGCAGGTTGAACTCGATTTACGGTCTATTAAAACAACACTGGGCATGCATACACTCAGTTGCAAAACACCATCGATGGCAGAGAAGGAAGTGTGGATCTATTTGTTGGCGTATAATCTTATCCGAATCATGATGGCCGAGGCAGCATTAGTTACCGAACAATTACCACGTCAGCTTAGCTTCAAACACACCGTTCAGCTTTGGGTGGCCTGGCGCCGCAGCGGATCTGGCTATCATGATGGGCACTTTGAACAACTGCTGCTGTTTGTTGCCCAGCAAAAAGTAGGACATCGACCGGGGCGCATTGAACCCAGGGCTGTGAAGCGACGAAACAAGCCTTTTCCGTTATTAATGAAGCCGCGTACTGAAGCCAGAGATCACATTGAAAAGCATGGACATCCAAAAAAGATTAGATGACCGGAGGCTTAAGTAAGTGCCATTCTGGCCTGTCCCCTGTTATTCCGCTCCTACAAATAAATATTCAGGGTTGCTTGCTGCGGCGTACATAGGCCATCGCTGCTAAAAACCACGTTGTGGTAAACAGTATTTCCAGTAGTCCAAGATAGCGGGCCGTGTCAGATGCCCAGGCCTCTCCGACCCCGTGCATAAAATAGAACAAGGCAAGGAAGCAGCTCCACTGGAACGTGTAGGGTCGGCCATG
>QNBX01000327.1 GCA_003644265.1 Planctomycetota bacterium | reverse complement strand
GGACGAACCAGTCACGGATGCGTTCGGTGTTCTCGATGCGACGGAAAGGCGTGCCGCTTCGGGTCAGCTCGTGCGACTCGCCCGGGGTGCGCATCAGGCGCACCGGCCGGCGCAGCGAGCGCAGCACGGAGAACAGCTGCTCGGCCTGCGTGATGGGGCAGCGCAAGTCCTGCTCGGCATGCTGGATGAGCAAGGGTGTGCGGATGGCCGTGGCGTAGGTCAACGGACTCAGGCGGCGGTACAGCTCGGGATCCGTCCAGGGCTGTGCGTCAAGCTCGTGGTGGCCGAAGAGCGGGCCGCCGAGATCGCCGCTGAGCATCTCCGCACTCATGTCATAGACGCCGCGGCAGGCCACGGCTGCCTTGTAGCGATCGGTGTGGGAGATCATCCATGCCGTCAGGTAGCCGCCGTAGGAGCCGCCGGTGACGCCGAGCCGATCGGGGTCGGCCTTGCCCTCGGCCACGATGGCATCGATACCGGCCTCGAGGTCGGCCTGGGGCCCGTCGCCCCAGTCGCGGAAGTTGGCCACCGCGAAGTCCTGGCCGTAGCCGGTGGAGCCACGGGGGTTGCAGGCGTAGACGCTGATGCCCGAAGCCACCAGCAACTGCCACTCCCACATCAGCGAGAAGCCGTAGAGCGTGGCGGGGCCGCCGTGGATCTCGGCGACCAGTGGGGCCGGCTTGCCGCGGCGGACGGGGGCCTCGTAGAACCAGCCCTGGATACGCCGGCCGTCGACCTTGTGCCAGCGCTCCTGCGGCTCGACGGGCTTGAGGCCCTTCCAGGCCTCACCCATGAGGTCGGTGAGCTGGCGCATGGCCTTGGGCTTGACCGGCTTGGCAGCGGATTTCCTGAGACCGTCCACCTTGAAGCTGACGAGGTCGGGCGTCGTCGTGGCGGTACCGCGGATAGCGACGGCGCGCAGGCCGCTTCCGACACCCGCGATCGAGGGTGAGATGAGCATGTGCTTGCCACGGGTCAGCCGTTCCACGCGGCCATCCTCGAGGCGAGTACGCCACAGCTCGAAGGAGCCATCGACCGGTGCGTTGAAGAGGATCGACTCGCCATCAGGCGCCCACAGGGGACCGGCCCCAGCGGGGCTGTAGAGGTCGCTGTTCATGGCTGCGTCGACGAAGAGGTCGGCATGCGCGGTCAGGTTCTTGCCCTTCTGGTCGGCGCGTGGGCGGAAGACGTGGACGTCCTCGCGCGTGGGGTTGCCCGACTCCAGGCGGTGGCCGACGACCGCGATGAGCTTTCCGTCGGGGCTCCAGGTCGGATGCCCGAAGACGCGCTCCTTGCCCACGCTCACGCGCACGGGCTTGCCGCCGGCCGCGTCGATGAGGGTGAGGTCGGCACGCCAGGCCAGGTCGGGGTTGGAACCGCGGTTGGACACGTAGGCGATGCGCTTTCCATCGGGGCTCCAGGCCGGCTGCTCGTCGGCGCTGCGGCCCGAGGTCAGGCGTCGGGCGGCACTGCCGTCAACGTCGATGATCCAGAGCTTCGGCGGGTTCTCGTAGATGAAGCCGGCACCATTGAGTTGGTAGCCCAGCTCGTCGATGAGGCGAACGTCGCGGCGCGGAGGGTCGCCGGCCTCTGCCTTGGCCGCTGCCGGCTTGGCCGAGGTGGCACCCGAGACGATGCACAGGCGCGTGCTATCAGGGTTCCAGGCGAGCGAACCTACGTCCAGGGGCAGGTCGGTGAGCTGCTGCGCCTCCCCTCCCGCGAGCGGCAGCAGCCAGACCTGCACCGCGCCGTGTGGGAGATCCCGGCCGACGGCGTCCTTGAGTCCGGTAGCGGGGGCAGAGCCACGCTTCATGTCCTCGGCGTCACGCGGGGCACCGCCCTTGCGCAGCACCGCGCCGCGATCACTCAGGAAGGCCAGCCACTTGCCATCGGGGCTCCAGCGGGGAGCGGCATCGTGCGTGGCGCCCAGCGTCATGCGGCGCGGCGGCTCGGAGCCGTCAGTCGGCACCAGCCACAGGGCGGTGCGATAGCCGGCCTGGTCGGGCGCGGACTCCTTGACGACGAAACAGGTCTGGCGCCCGTCCGGAGAGAGGCGCACATCAGTGGGAACGCGCAGCGACGCGAGGTCGGAGGCGGAAGGCAGCTTCGGCATCGGCGGAGTCTAGTCCTGCTCGCGTTCTCTCATCGCCGGTCGCCGCGGCCGGCTGCCCCGAGTGTCGCGGCCCACAAGTCACTGGTGACCCGCATCCGCCAGACCTGAGACCGGGCACCTGGTCTCGAACGTGACGGAATCCCAGAATGGCTGAACAAGAGTGGCCTGAGCGTCGACATCGGCCCGTAGCGGTCGGCCGATCCCGACGATCCCAGGCGTGGGCGCCGGCCTCGACGCTCGTTCGGGGCCCAGATACCGGCCGATTCGGGGTCCGCAGGGTCTCGAACCCTGTATCTGGGGCTCACCTGCTCATTCATTCTGGGATTCGGTCGATCTCGGGGGCGGTCGGCCGGGTTGCGGCTCACCACCCCGACGGGGTGATACTGCACACTGTAGGGGCGAGATCGACCCCATCCCGAGCCACGAGGAACCAGCATGACCAGCGAGGACAAGGAGATCACCGAGGCGCCGCCAACCGCCGCCGACGACGCTCCCGACCGCCTGTCACGCGGGGAGATGGTCGACCAGCTGGGGGTGATGGCCCGCCAGATCGCTGCGGATGCACCTCCGGCGGTCCGGGAAGCGAGCGTCGTGGTGGCGGAGCTGACAGCGATCGCCGCTCGCAACACGGGTCCGATCGCCCACATCCTCGCCGATGCCACCGACGACGCGAGCCTGCGTCTTGCCAAGCGCCTCGAGGACTACGCGGCAAACGTGCGGCAGGAAGATGGCACCGTGATCCCTGCCGACGCAGACGAAGAGACCCCCGACGCCGCTCCGAAGACTCAGTCGTAGGCAGGCTCGCGCCACACCGGGCAGGTCATGCAGTGCCCGCCCCCACGACCGCGTCCCAGCTCTGAGCCGTCGATCTCGAGCACCGTGACGCCGGCCTTGCGCAGGCGGGCGTTGGTCCACTCGTTGCGGTCGTAGCCGATCACCACGCCGGGCTCCAGGGCGACGACGTTGTTGCCATCGTCCCACTGCTCGCGTTCCTGCTCGAAGGCGTCTCCGCCGGTGGGGATGACACGAAGCTCCTTGAGATCAAGCGCATCCGCGACGGTCTCGACCCAGCCCTTCTTCTCCACGGTGACGTCGAGGTGGCCCTCTTCGTCGCCGGGGCGATAGGTGATGGGTTGGATGGCCGCCACTGCCGGTTCGTAGATCGTGACCAGGTCGCGATCACAGAACGAGAAGATCGTGTCGAGGTGCATGG
>QNBX01000326.1 GCA_003644265.1 Planctomycetota bacterium | reverse complement strand
TCCGGACCCGCCGGTGACATGGGATTGCCGAACCAGGGGTCGATGAGGATGCTCGTGCCGGACTCGCTCTCGATGTGCACCGTGGCGTGCCCGTACCACGTGAAGCGGAACCCCAGCTCCTCTGACATCTGTCTCCTCCAGTCGTTGCGTACGGGGTGACAGGGGCATCCTAGCCACTCGAGGGGCTAGTGGCGAGTGGGTATGCTCTCCACATGAAGGTGCTGAAGCTGACCACTGGTCCCGTCGCCACCAACGTGTGGGTCCTCGGAGACGTGCGCACGCGTGAGGCCATCGCCATCGACACTGCCACGCCCTCAGTGCGCTGGCTGACACAGCAGCTCGGTGACGAGGGCTGGGCCCTCCGCTTCATCGTGAGCACGCATCGCCACTGGGACCATATCGGCGACAATGCCGAAGCTGTCGTGGCCACCGGCGCCACGCTGGCGGTGCACCTTGCCGACCGTCACGGCCTCGAGCAGCCCGACCCCATGTCGGCGCCATTTCCCATCCCGCCGAGTGTGCCCGCGCTGGACCTCGCCGAGGGTTCGCGAATCCGCTTTGGCGACGTCGACCTGACCGTCCTCCACACGCCCGGCCACACCGAGGGCTCGGTCTGCCTGCTGAGCCAGGAGGACCGTGTCCTCATCAGCGGCGACACGCTCTTCGCCGGCGGCTGGGGTCGTACCGACCTTGCAGGTGGCGACGCCGAGATGATGGTCGACTCGCTGGCACGGCTGGCCACGCTCGAGGACGGGCTTGCGGTATTGCCCGGACATGGACCCGAGACGAGCATCAGCCGCGAGAAGCCGTGGCTGCAGACGGTGGCGCAGGAGAAGCGCTTGCCCTGGTAGGCGATCGTCCTTGCGGGAGGTCTACACGCCCAGGGGCTTGTGCCATTCGGACGACGAGCTGGCCACTGCGAAGCCATGCCGCTCGTAGAGGGTGAATGCCTGATGGGAGTTGTCGGCATCGACATGGAGTTGTGCCGAGGTCATGTCCCAGTCACGCAGCGCCGTGAGCGTGCGGCCCAGCAGGGCCGCCGCGAGGCCGCGCCGGCGCCATGGTCGCAGCGTGAAGATGGGCTCGCTCCAGCCGCGCAGGTAGCCGTGCTCGCGGTTCTCGGTGGGGTCGACGGCGGCGTGGATGCCACCCGCGATCTCATCGCCATCGAAGGCCACGATCTGCAGGTCGAGTTCGAAGAGAGGACTGTCGGTCCACGACCGGAAGGCCGACTCAGAGTCATCCCAGGCGCCGAAGTGGTCGCGGAAGGCCTCGCACATGGCATTCCAGTAGGCCGGTAGCAGTTCTCGCCCGATGGGCCGAACTTCCAGCCCTTCCGGCAGCGGCGGGATGAAGATGTCATCGAGCGTGGGTCGCACCATGTGGTGATACACGCGGGCGTGGTGGTAGCCGCGCTCCCCGGCGAGGGCACGGGCCCCGATATCGAGGTCCTGCATCCAGGTCGTCAGGACCGCGGTCTCGTCGAAGTCCTGGGCCGAGGCGATCTCGAGCAGGCGTGTCTCGTTGCGAGCCATCATGGCCGCGCCGATGCCGCGCCGCCGCCAGTCAGGGTGGACGCTGCCAAGGCTGTTGAAGTGCCGTTCGCCGTAGGCCGTATCGGCCCACTCGATGAGCGAGTGCGCCACGAGCCGGTCGTCGACGAAGCCGAGGATGACGTCTTGCGTCGGGTCCACGCGGGTCATGTTGCGGTAGTGCGCACGGAGGCGATCGATGCTTGCCACCATCTCCTCCCCGTTGGCCTCGTCGGCGGCGCGGAGCAACTCGACAAGGACAGGCAGGTCCTCTTCGCCGCGGTAGGGGCGGAAGTGCAGGCCCGGGATCGGCGGAGTGACGGGGAGGGTCGGGATGGCTGTGTCGGTCATGGTTCCAGGGCCTTGTGCCATTCAGAGGCCGAGCGCACGACTTCGAAGCGATGGCGTTCGTACAACGTGAGTGCCTGGTAGGGGTTCTCGGAGTCGACGCCCAGTTGGGCGGATGTCATGCCGCGCCCCTTGAGTACCTGCAGGGTATGTCCGAGCAACGCGTAGGCGAGGCCGCGGCGGCGCCAGGGCCGGCGGGTGAACACCGGGTCCGTCCAGCCGCGCAGGTAGCCCTGCGCCTCGTTCTCAGCGGGATCGATGACGCCCTGCACTCCGGCCGTCATCTCATCGCCATCGAACGCCACGAAGAGCATGTCAAGGTCCATGCGCGGATCCGCGACCCAGCGTCGGAAGGCCGCCGCGGACCCGTCCTCGGCGCCGAAGTGGTCACGGAACGCTTCGACCATGGCGTCCCACAGCTGCGGCAGCATGGCCTCCGTGATGGGCCGTAGTTCCAGCCCATCCGGGAGTACCGGAGTGTCGATGTCGTCCATGTCCGGCCGGACCATGTGGTGGCCGACACGGACGCGCCCGTAGCCACGATCCTCGACCAGGGCAAGGCCGCCCTGGTCAGCGTCGCTCAACCAGGTCATGAGCACACGCCCGCCGGGATGCTGCTGGCGCGTGGCGAGGTCGCGCAGCCGAGTCTCGTTGGATCCCAGCATGGCCCCACCGATGCCGCGGCGTCTCCAGTCCGGGTGAACGTAGCCGAGGCTGCGGTAGTGGCGGTCGCCCTCGGTGGTGTCGGAGTACTCGGTCGTCGAGAAGGCCACCGGGCGGTCGTCCACCAGGGCGATAAGGACGCCCTCTTCAGGCGCGATGTGGCTGGGGTTACGGAACTCGCTGCGCAGTAGCTCGAGGCTGATGTCCTCGGTCTCGTGATTGGCCTCGTACGCGGCCTGCGCGACATCGACCAGGGCGGGCAGGTCGCTCTCGCCGGCATAGAAGCGGAAGCGCAGGCCCCGCAGGGCAGGCGCCCCAGCCAGGTCGGGAAAGGTCGGCGTGACGGCATCCATGGCGATCAGCGGTCTCCACTCGTACGTTGCTTGTGATATCCGGCGCTCTTCTTGGCGCTCTTGTAGAAGCGCCCGAGTTGGCGCTCGGCCTCGCGTCGGGCGCGCTCGTCGGCCCGAAGCTCGACGGAGCGGCGCTCGGCCTCCAGCTTGTGGTGGCTGGCGAGCCGGTCGACCGACAGCGTACCCGCCTTGATGGCCCCGCGGACGGCACAGCCGGGCTCGGACTGATGGTGGCAGTCGGAGAAGCGGCACTCCCGGGCCAGGGTTTCGACCTCGTCGAAGGTAGCCTGGACCGAACCGGCCTCACCCATCACGCCGACGCTTCGGAGGCCGGGTGTGTCGATGAGCAGGCCACCTCCGGGCACCGCGAAGAGCTCGCGGTGGGTGGTGGTGTGACGGCCCTGGCTGTCGTCTTCGCGGAGAGCCTTGACGGCTTGGCG
>QNBX01000325.1 GCA_003644265.1 Planctomycetota bacterium | reverse complement strand
CGCCGGCCCGGCTCATCCAGTCGCCCAGGCGACTCAGGAACTCGTGATTGAGGTCACCGTTGACGCCGCCGATGCGCATGTAGTTGAAGAGCAGCTTCTGGCCCGTCAGCGCCGCCAGCATCTCCACGATCTCATCGCGTTCGGCGAAGCCGTACAGGATCGGCGTGATGCCGCCAAGGTCCAGCGCCAGCCAGCCGATGAAGAGCGCGTGGCTGGAGATGCGGTTGAGCTCCCACGTCAGCACGCGGATGTAGTCGGCGCGGCGCGGCACCTCCAGGTCGAGGAGTTGCTCGGCGGCCAGCACCGGCAGCGCCTCACTGAACATCGAGGCGGCGTACTCGAGCGGGTCGGTGTTGCTGATGGCGTGGTGCCAGTCGCCGTACTCGCAGATCTTCTCCACGCCGCGGTGGAGGTAGCCCAGCACGGGGTCGAGGTCGACGATACGCTCGCCGTCGATCTTGAGGACCACGCGCAGCACGCCGTGGGTGGAGGGGTGCTGCGGCCCCAGGTTGAGGAACATCTCGCCGTCTTCGAGCTGGTAGAACTCGGCCTCGCGCTCGGTGCGTGGTGTCAGCGGCGGGACGGCGTCGTAGATGGTGGCGGGGGTCTGGACCATCACTTCGGGATCGTCGAGGGAGCGGATCTGCTCGTGGTCGGTGGTCATGCCGGCCCTTCGCCGCTCTCGAGCACTTCCGTGGCGGTGTCGGCCGGACCTGCGCTCGCACCGGCACCTACCGCCAGCATCTCGCCGTCGGGTCCGATGACCGCGCCTGCGCCGGAGCTGGTGCGGATGACCGGGTCGCGTCGTACCTCGCTCGGAGGCAGCGGGGTCTCCATGTGGCGGATGCCTTCGCCCGGGCCGCGCGAGGCGTCATCGGCGAGGGCGAAGTCCTTGCGCAAGGGGAAGGCCAGGTAGTCGGGTGGCATGTAGATGCGGCGCAGGTCGCGGTTGCCCTCGAACTCGATGCCGAACATGTCGTAGGCCTCGCGCTCACCCCATTCGGCGCCGGACCACAGGAACGTGATCGAGGGCACGCGCGGATCGTCGCGCGAGAGGCCGTCAGCGATGACGCGCAGCCAATCGGACGAAAGCGGCGACCAGAGGTGGTAGACGACCTGCATCGTCACGCCGGTGTCGACGCCGCAGATGTCAGCCAGTAGCTCGTAGCGCAGGTCGCCGTCCTCGCGCAGCGTTCGCATCACGGTGGGCACCGACGCCGGCTTGATGACCAGCTCGATGGTGTCGCCCATGGCCTCCGCGGGCACCACCAGATGATCGCCGAGGCGTTCATCGAGGCGCTCGAGGGTTCGCGTGTCCGTGGTTCGACTCCTGGCTGGGACTAGGCGCCGTCGGGCACAGTGGGGCCGACCTTGCGGTCCTTCCACTGTCCACGGCGTTCGAGGACGAGCTGCTGCAGCTTGAGCATCCCGTAGATGAGGCCCTCCGGCCGCGGGGGGCAGCCGGGGACGTAGACGTCGACGGGCATGATGCGGTCGATACCCTCGACGGTGGAGTAGGAGCGCTTGTAGCGGCCGCCTGAGCACGTGCAGTCGCCCATGGCCACGCACCACTTGGGCTCGGGCATCTGCTCCCACAGTCGGATGAGCGGCCCGGACATCTTCGTCGTCAGCGTACCGGCCACGATGAGCACATCGGCCTGACGGGGGCTGGCGCGGAACGGGAACACGTTGAAGCGATCCATGTCGTTGACGGGGGTCGCGGCTGACATCATCTCCATGGCGCAGCAGGCCAGGCCCGACAGCAGTGGCCAGAGACTGTTGGCGCGGACGTAGTCGAGCAGCAGGTCGGCCGTGGTCGGGACCACGTCCAGCGCGCCCCAACGGCCGTTGTCGCCCTTCTCGGCGAACTCGAGCTCCTTGAGGTGGTCGATGGTGGCGGGCTGGCCGCCGTAGGCCGCAGGATCGGCCGGCGTCCAGGTGGTGTTGGGCAGCACGATGGTGCCGGGCTTCTTCTCGCTCGCCGTCACCGTGCCATCGGGCGCCTTGTTCCGCTCGTTCACTTCCACGTCAGCAGGCCCTTCTTGGCGGCGTACAACACCGACAACTCCATGATTCCGACGAAGAGGAGCATGGAGAGGAAGCCACTCATGAGGAGATCGTTGAAGACCAGTGCCCACAGTGCGATGAGGACGACCTCGATATCGAAGGCCACGAACAGCAGGGCATAGAGGTAGAAGGAGAGGCCGAAGCGGCCGCGGGTGTCGCCGTAGGTGTCGATGCCCGACTCGTAGGGCAGACCCTTGTGCTCGTCACCCTTGTGGCGGTGCGAGATGAGCCACGCCAAGCCGATCGTGAGGAACACGAAGCTGAAGCCAGCGAGAGCGAAGCCGATGACGTACCAGAGCGGAGCGGTCAAATATGGTTCCTCATCGAGCCATGATCAGACATCGCTCGCCAACCCGAAATAGGTGTTTCGGCAATGCAACGAGCGCGGGTGGATATTACCGCAGGGAGCGGCCCCTTCATGCGGCGTCTTGGTGCCCGGCGGACGCCGCAGCCGCGGCGCGAGCGTGCATCATGGCTCGCGTGGAACAGCACCAGCTCGCGTTCATCGGCCTTGGCGCCAACGTGGGTGCGCCGAAGGAGTCCCTGGAGCGCGCCGTGTCGGCCCTGTCGATGCTGCCCGGAGCATCGCTGGCAGGCGTCTCGCGGCTGTATCGCACGCGGCCGGTGGGGACCGTGGCACAGGCCGACTTCCTCAACGCGGTGGTGGGGCTGCGCACACCCGCCGGTGCTTCCCCCGGGGATGGCGCGATGGCGCTGCTCATCGTGCTCAAGGGGTTGGAGCGGGCCATGGGTCGCGTCGAGCGTGAGCGCTGGGGCCCGCGTGAGATCGACCTGGACCTGCTGCTCTTCGGGGGACACACCTTGCGCGTGGAGCGAGAGGCGGTGGCGCGCTCTGACGACCCGGAGCGCGGCGGCGCCCAGTGGTTGGAGGTGCCGCATCCGTCGGCCTCGAAGCGCCTGTTCGTGCTGGCGCCCCTGGCTGATCTTGCGGCCGACCTGGAGCCGCCCGGATGGGGCGAGTCGATCACCGCAGCGCGTGCGCGTGCCCAGGACGCCGAGATGCCGGACGCGGTCGAGGCCGTGGGCGAGTGGGAATGGATGCGCGCCCGTTGGGTGGACATCGCCCAACCGCACGAGGGCTAAACCGAACCGCCTCCACGATCGAGCACCATCCCCGATACGAGCCGTGTATGCACCAGTGACTGTAACGAACCACCCGCCGGACTCACGACACTGGGCCCAGTCACCGTACGGGCATATCCGGGGCACCAACACCGCGATCTTGGGCCTACATGGGCACCGGACGGCCCGATT
>QNBX01000324.1 GCA_003644265.1 Planctomycetota bacterium | reverse complement strand
TCACGACACGCGGCGTTGGTGGCGACGCCGGTGAAGACCCGCTCGCCGTCGGGCCGCCCCACGTTGCGCGGGTTGCGGATGTGATCGATCAGGACGTCGGGCAGGCGGGTCATGGGGGCATGGTAGAGCGCGAGGCCCCGGCGGCCCAGCACCCCCCGCCCAGCCACCCGCTGACGCACGAGGCCGACTCAGGTTACGATGGGGGCACTAGCCGATGGGTTGCGAGAGCCGCCCGCTCGGGCCGCGCCACAGCACGCGCAACCCCGGCCAAGCGCCCGGCCCCACCGCCCCCCCACCTGGCACCCTGCATGGCCTTCTTCATCCTCGAAGAGAAATGCGTCGGCTGCACCCTGTGCGCCAAGGAGTGCCCCATCTCGATCATCGAGGGGGCCACCAAGCAGGCCTTCCGCATCTTCGCGCCGGACGAGTGCATCGAGTGCTCGCTGTGCGCGTGGGTCTGCCCGGCCGAGGCCATCCAGAATCCCTTCGGCGAGATCCCGCCCAAGCTCAAAGCGACCCAGCGCCCGGTGGCTTGGATCGACGAAGAAGGCTGCACGGGCTGCGAGGTCTGCATGGAGGCCTGCCCGGTCGACGCCATCGCCAAGGTGACCGCCAGCGACCCGGGCGACCAGTCGCCCACGCAGGTCTGCCGCGTCGACTACGACACCTGCGTGTCGTGCTCGCTGTGCTCGGTCATGTGCCCGTGGGAGACCATCTCCATGGCTCTCGACCGCGAAGAGGCCCACGAGCTGGCCACGCTGCAGGGCACCCTGCCCCTGGCCGCGAGCGCCAGCTGAGCCTCAGCGTTCGTCGCAGGGCGGCAGCGGGCGCGGCGAGAGCTCGCGCCACAGCTCGCCACGAAGCATGACCCACGCGGGCTCGGGGTGCGCCGGGTTGGGCGCATGGGCCTCGATGGCCCGGGCAGCGGGCACCAGCGCCCAGCCGCCACGGGCGGCCTGACCCTCGATGCGCGCGGGTCGCGGCGCAGGCTCCCGCCAGCTCGAGAGGGCGGCCAGGGTCCCGTCCTGCTGCCCCTCGCCCTGCAGGCAGAGCACGCGGACGCGGCCTGCGCCCGTGCTGCCCCAGGGCCGCGGCGCGTCCAGCGCCACGTCCAGCGCCACGTCCGGCGGCGGCGCCAGCAGCGGCGCCAGCAGGCCGCCCACCGCGGACAGCAGTTCCGGCTCAGCGGCGGGCGGCGCACCCTGCGGCGACGGGCAGGGCACCCCGAGCGCGTCCGCCAGTCTGCGCACGTTGGCCGCGTCGTCGTCGCCGGACGTCTGCACCACGGCCACCCCCGCCAGCAAGGCGTCCTTCAGGAAGCCGTCGTCGCGCACGCGACCCGACGCCAGCACGCGCCCGGGCTCAACGCCCGCCGCGAGCGCCAGCCCCAGCTCATGACTGCTCACGCAGGCCGCCCAGTGGCCAGCCGCCGCCAGCATGGCCAGCACCTCCGGCGGACCCACCGCGCCCAGGGCCACGGCGCGCGGGCCGTCGGTCGAGCTCAGCGCGGCCGTGATGGCCGCGTGCGACAAGACCCACGCGGCGCGCCCCTCGCGCGCCCGCGCCAGCTCGGCCAGCTCGACCTGCTCGCACCAGAGGGCGCCGCCCCGCCGGACAAAGGGCGGCTCAGCCCTCGGCTTCAAGCCGCTCGTGCAGGCGATCCAGCATGCGTCCGTGGATCTGGCAGACCCGCGACTCGGAGATGCCCTCCTTCTTGCCGATGGCCTTCAGGGTCAGGCCCTTGAAGTAGTAGGCGTCCACCAGGCGACGCTCCACGGCGGTCAGCTCGCGGCGCACCACCTCGTAGATCTCGCGGCGGTGCAGGATGTCGGACGGCTCGACCTCGTCGGTGAGCACGTCCGGCCCGTCGAGCGACGCGGTCTCGTCGCCGTTCTCGGAGAAGGGGATGATGGCGCCGAAGTGCAGCTCGGACAGGGCCGTGCGCAGACGCCGCAGGGTGATCTGGGCTCGCCGTGCGATCTCCAGGTCGGTGGGGTCGCGCTCCAGCTCGCGGCGCAGGGTCTCGATGGTCTCCGCCAGACGAGAACCGCGGTTGCGCGCCTCGCGCGGGATCCAGTCCTGCTGCCGCAGGAAGTCGATCATGGCGCCGCGCGCGCGCAGGCGTCCGTAGGTCTCGAAGCGCGTGTTCTTGCTGGGGTCGTAGCCCTCGATGGCCTTGAACAGGCCGAACGTGCCGGCGCTGACCAGGTCATCCCGATCGACCGTGCGCGGCAGGCGCGCAGACAGCTTGTCGGCCACGTTGCGCACCAGCGGAATGTACAGCTCGACGAGCCGATCCTTGTAGACGCGACGACGGGTCCTGAGGAACTTGCCCCAGAGCTCGTCGGGTTGCTCGCGGCTCGCTCGTTTCACCCCGGTCTCCTACCCGATCGGTTTGCGACGCGGCTCAACACCATTGTCTGGAAGCGTGAGCTGTCCGCTACCCTCGAAACACAAGCGTTCAACTTGCGAGCACACGATTCAAGTGCCATCCCCTGATGAAGTCTCCGTGCGACGCGAACGAGCGCGCGCAATTGATGTCGGCGACAACGCCGGCGACGACGCAACGACAGCGCACGCGCGCACGCTCGCGCGCACAAACACCCGGGAAAACAAAC
This sequence comes from Planctomycetota bacterium, assembly GCA_003644265.1. Next base: position 731 of record QNBX01000324.1, on the reverse strand, counting down.
ACGAACGCGATCACCCGGGCGCGCGCACACACCACGCGGACGTGCTCTTGCTGACGTCTACATTTCCGCGTGACGACGACGACGTGGCCGGAAGATTTCTGTGCGATCTCGCTCGCGCGCTGCCGTTGCGCATGGCGTTGCTGGTTCCCGACGACGTGCGCGCGCGTCGTGCAGCGCCGCCGCTCGGCATGCAGCGCGAGCTGTTTGCCAACCATGGACTGTTCTACGGCGACGGCGCCCTGGGCAATTTTCGCAGCGGACGATGCGGCCATCTGCGCGCGGCGCTCACGCTGACGCGCATGCTCGGCGCGACGCTGCGAGCCTCGCGCCGCGCGCCGGTGCTGTGGAGCCATTGGGCCGTGCCCGCGGGCGTCGCCGGCGCCTTGTGCCGGCGCTGGCGAGGCGTTCGGCACGTGTTGAGCCTGCACAGCGGCGACGTGTGGTGGCTGGAGCAATCTCGCGCCGGCCCCGCCATCGCGCATTTCGTGGCGCGCAACAGTGACGCGATCCTCGCGCCCACCGATCAGCTGGCCGAGCGCTTTGCCGCGCTGTCCGGGCGTCGTCCGGAGGTGTTGAGCTGCGGCGTGCTCGACCTGCTGCGGCCGCGGGCCCCACGGGATCCGGGTGGCCCCCTGCGCCTGGGCGCCATGTGTCGTCTGGCCCCCGGGAAGGGGCTGCGCCGGCTGCTTGCCGCCTGGCCCGGTGCCGGTGCCGGTGCCGGTGCCGGTGCC
>QNBX01000323.1 GCA_003644265.1 Planctomycetota bacterium | reverse complement strand
TGACCATATCGCCAAACATGTAACGCAAAGTATCTTTCTTGCTAACGCTTGAGGAGTAGCTCCTGTAGCGTCTCCGTCCGTATCCGTAGTAGCTCACGCAATCATCATCTTTCTCTCAGCCAACGTCATTCTCACTGTTTTTTCAAACCGCGCGCGGTTTGAAAAATACAGTGCAGAAATTTGTTGAACTAAGCCGGCTGTCGCCGACGGTTACGTCTCCTCTGTCATGGTAAAGATGTCCTTACCCCGGAGCGACGGTTCACATGGTGTGGACTGGCGACTCCGGAATAAGGAGCTATCAGCATGGGGAGCGAGTGTACCAGAAAGCGGGAGCAAGGCCAGTCGGATTCTGAACATCGGAGTGGTTTTCGGGAGAAGATGGTATTGGTGGGGTTCGTGCCGGGGACGCAAGTGGCGTACCTGCGGGCGTTTGATCGGTTCGAGGCGAAGCTGGACCGCAAGACGGCGATGACGGCCAGCGCAAGGGATGCACGCCGTTACCTGTCGCGGCTCAAACAGTCCGGGGCGTCGAACACGATATACAGCCATGCAGCGGCCGCGCTGCGCTTCTTTTTTGAAGAGGTCCGCGGTATGGCGTGGAAGCCGATATCGCATCTTCAGAAGCGGATGGTAGAGGATATGTGTCTGCGTGGGTTCTCCAACAGAACCCAGGATTCCTACGTGCGGTCGGTGACGGGGTTGGCCTGCCACTATAATCGAAGCCCGGATCTGCTCAGCGATGAGGAGATTCGCAGCTATTTTGTCCACCTGACGTGCGAACGCAAGCTGGCCCGGCCCACGGTGACGATAGCGCTTTGCGGCATTAAGTTTCTTTATGTCCATACGCTCAGACGGGATTGGTCTGTGACCGGTGTGCCGGTTCCAAAGCGCGAGAAGTTTCTGCCTGTGATTCTTTCTCGCGAAGAGGTGCATGCGATTCTGTCCGAGATTCGGATCGTAAGACATTCTGCCTGTCTGGGCCTGATCTATGCCTGCGGGCTTCGCCTGGGCGAAGGATGCAGTGTCAGAATAACGGACATCGACCGTGCCCGCGGGATGCTGCATGTCCGGGGCAAGGGCTCCAAGGACCGTTATGTGCCGCTACCACCCTCGATCATGCCTCTGCTGGGGAAGTGTTGGCTTGCACACCGTAATCCGACATGGCTTTTCCCGTGGGTTGGAAGAGGACGAGATGGTCGCCGGGGTGAGCTTTCTGATCGCCATGTGCCGATTGCTTCCGTCCAGCAGGTCTTCCGCAAGGCGTACAGGGAAACCGGCATCAGCAAGAAGGTCAGCGTGCATTCTCTGAGGCATGCGTACGCCACGCACCTGCTGGAAGCGGGCGTGAGCTTGCGTCAGATCCAGGTTTGGCTGGGGCACAGTTCCCCAACCATGACGGCTCACTATGCGCGGCTGACGAAACATAGTACCGATGCGGCGGGAAAGATTCTGGCGGACCTGATGGATGACATGAGCCATCTCGGCAAGTAATCGCCATGGGAAAGCTGGGTGAGCTATTCCGCACCCATGGCCCTGAATACCGGAGACGTTTTGCTGATCGCATGAGTCTGGATCAACTGCGGGCCATGCATGCCATCGAAACATGTCATACACCCGCAGCGGGTTCAGCGCTTTGGCGCTGTCCCCGTTGCGGGCACGGGCATTTCACCTACCAGGGATGCGGCAATCGACATTGTCCCTCGTGCGGCAGCACTGCTGCCGCCGAGTGGCTACAGAAGCAGTGTGCCCTGCTTCTGCCGGGCGTGACCTATCACCTCGTCACCTTCACCGTCCCGGAAGGACTGCGCAGGCCCATCCGTTCTCATCCGCGGGAGCTGCTCGATCAGTTGATGCGTACCTCTTCGAGTACGTTGCTTGATCTGTGTAAGAACCCAAAGTGGGTCGGCGGCCTCCCTGGCATCACCGCCGTGCTGCATACGTGGACGCGACAGGGCGAATACCACCCGCATGTCCATTTCATCGTTACCGGCGGGGCGCTTGATGAAAAGGGGCTGTGGCGCAACGCGCACCCACGGTTCCTGGTTCCGGTTCTTGCGTTATCAAGAATCTTCCGCGCTCGCTTGCGTGATGCGCTCAAAGAGAATCATCCTGCAGTGTTCGCACTGATTGAACCGTCGGTATGGAACTGGAAGAAAAAGAAATGGGTGGTGCATTCAGAACCCGTCGGTTCCGGCGAGCATGCCTATCGTTATCTGGCACGCTACGTTTACCAGGTCTTCCTTGGCGAGTCAGCGATTGGGGAATGTGATGCCACCGGCATTACGTTCCGTTACCGCAAGAGCGGTTCCGGAAGGGTCCGCGGCATGCGTCTTGAGCCCATGGAGTTCCTGCGCCGCTTTCTTCAGCATGTCTTGCCGTCACGCTTCTGCAAGATCCGCCATTACGGCTTGCATCACAGCTCAAAACGCAAAACGATAAAGCTTCTGCAGGCGGCCTTGGCTGTTGCGCAAGGGAACGACATTCCCGAGCCGATTCCCTGCGACAAGCCAGCCCCCATCACTTGCCCGAAGTGTGAAACGGCCATGCAGTTCGAAAAGCGCTTTACCCGGCTTCAGCGACTCGATTTCGAGATCGCAGCACCGCGAGGACCTCCGTGTTAGACCCGTCAATGCTTACGGCCAGAGCTACGAAACGCTCCGTTCGCAAAGAAGCAGTGCGCACGGCACCTCACCTCTGTGCCTGCAATACGGAAAACTCTCTCATTCGGGCGGGCGGGCACCAGCCAAATGCAGATCAAATGACGCTACATCCCTTACACCGCCGCTTTGTGGACCAACGATTAACCACCTCGATGCTGTCCGCCTCTCACCGTCCCCCACACTCCACAGTGGAAAACACATAAGGCCGCTAATCCCCACCCAGCTTAGTCCAACACAAGCTTTCTGTGCGCGCCGCGGCGCACTGAAAGCTTCTTATTGTTGTGCTCCCACTCACTTTTTCTTTCCGAACAACTCCAAGATCAGTTGATTCTGAATGTCCCGATCGGCCGAAACGTCGGCCACGATCGACTGAGCCAACCGGGGCCAGTCCTCCCGCTTGATCTTGGGGTAATACTGCCAGTCGTGATTTCTGGCATCCTGCCAGGAATCCCAAAAAGTGAGTGCGACATGAAGCTTTTCAAATTGGGCTCCAGCACCTCGCGGGAGATTGTAGTCGAATTCGTCGAAATGTTCGCCAATGCGCGGGAAGTCAAGAAGATCGTGATGGTCAGCATCTTCCGCGAGGTGCTGGATCACAAATGCTTTGGCTTGGTCGTACGTAAACATAATCTATGGAGCACAACGTTGAATTAACCGGACCAGTGAGGTGCGCCGCGCGCCTTACTGGGTACGGTTCAATTCT
>QNBX01000322.1 GCA_003644265.1 Planctomycetota bacterium | reverse complement strand
GGCCGACGATGATGTTGCCGTCGTCCGTCATGGCCCGGCACTGGTAGATGGCCGGCGCGCCCAGGATGCCCGAGCTCACCAGCACGTCATCCATGGACACGAAGCCCGTGGACTGCTTCCAGAGCCAGGCCTGGCTGGCGAGCAGCATCGTGTCGTAGCCCGCCACCAGCGTGCCGTCCTCGGTGATGGACTGCGGCCGTCCGACCCAGCCGTTGTTCAGGCTCCCGATCGAGTTGAACGACGTGCTGTCGAGGATGAAGCCCTCGCCGTTCCAGGCGCCGAGGACGGTTGAGCCGTCGTTGTTCATGCCGTAGAGCTCGCCGCCGGCTTCCATGTCGTACACCGAACCGGTCAGGTCGCCGGCCCACCTGGCGGGCGTGCGCGAGAAGTTGCCCTGGGCGAAACCGCCGATGACGCTGCCGTCATCGTTGGTGACGCTGGCGCGGTTACCTCCGTTGCCCAGGGTCTCGAGGGCCTCCATACCCGTGGCTGCGGTCCAGCGGAAGCCGCGGCCGCTGCACCCGGCCCAGGTCAGGCCCACGGCCACCAGGCCATCGCCGGAGAGGTCGTATGGGCTGCTGTTCGAGGAATCACACGAGCCGAGGGTGCCGAGGCTCTGCCAGCCGCCGAGCTGGGTCCAGATGCCGGCGTAGCTGTCGGAGGAACCGGGCGGGTCGTAGATATGGCCCAGGATGGTCATGCCGTCATCCGAGACCGCGACGGCGGTGTTGCCCCCGATGAACGTCGGCGCCGCGTCGTTCTTCCAGTCCCAGCGGAAGGCGCCGCCATCACCGTTGCCCACGACGAACTTGCCGTCGGGTGTGATGTCCGTGCAGACGTAGCCATCGGGGACAAACACGAGCTGCTGCGCCGTGGTCACGCTGCACAGTGACGTTGTGGCCAACAGGCAGGCAACGAGGGTTGCGAGCTTCATTCGTCTGTACTCCATAGAAGGAGGTCGTGTTGCGCTGAACATCGGGCCAGCGCTTGGCCGGCACCGCGACGACGGGGTATCCTACACTGCCTCAAGGAGCCCTCTGAGATTTTCCCCAAGGAAAGCCGAGCGGGCGGGGGATAAGCCACGCACGCCGTGTTGCCTCCGATAGGCATCGGCACTACGTCGTTCTTCCAGCCCCAGCGGAGAGCGCCGCCATTGCCGTTGCCCATGACGAACTTGCCGTCAGGTGTGATGTTGGTGCCGGCCTGGCCATCAGGGACAAGCTGCGTCGCTGCGGACAGCGAGCAAAGCAAGGTCGATGCGAGAGCGAAGGAAACGAGGATTCGTGCGTTCATTCGACGACCCCCCGAGTGGGGTGTCGGTTGGATTGCACGCCGTACCAGCGGTGGCCTGCACCGCGATTTCGAAGTATCCTAGCACCCCAGGGAGGCCACTGGGATCTTCCTCGGGGAAGGATAGCCGAGCGCTTGATGCGCCCTGTTCTGGACGTTTCTCCCATGGTCGAACCCCCATTCGACCCTCCTCATTTGCCCGTGACATTCGGAATCGCATGACTACGACCCAATCCCGCCTCCACTCCGGCGCCGCCTTGGAGCTGTTCCCCGATGAGTGCAAGGCCGTGCTGCAGGCGCTGAGAGGTGCGCTGATCGAGGCCCTGGGGGCTGTGGGAGTCGACCCTTCGCGGCCGCAGCAAGTGGCCCGGAAGCTGGGTTTGCACCGCAATCTGACCTGGAAGGTGTCCAAGATCGTCACCAGCACCGACGCCTTCGCGGCGGTGCCCCATGTGCCCGGCACCACTGGAGTCGAGATCCTGCTCAAGGCGCTCAAGGCAGCTGGCGTGCCCGAGCCGACCCTGGCGCGCATCCGCTCGGCCCGCCAGGACTTCGAGCGACTGATGCATCGCCACGCCGGCGATCGCGCCACGCTCGAACTGGTGGCCAGCAGTTTCGTGCCCGAGGCCAGGCGCACCGAGGCCTTGCTCCAGGCTCGACGCGACGCCTTTCGCGGCAACAGCGCCATCTGGGGCGTCCAGGCTCGCGTGCTGTTGACGGTCAACATCCTGCTGCCCAACGCCGAGGACCCCAGCCGGGTGGATCTGGCCCTGATCAACGGCGTCATCGATCTGCGCCGGCTCAAGCCGGATTTGGCCTGGTCCCTGTTCCGGCGCCAGGTCTGGGACGCTGACGGAACCACCACCGTGGCGACGGGGCAGCCGATTGACCCGGCCTGCGGCGAGGACGAGGTGCCCTTGCTGCGCGGCTTCTGCACTCCCGACCTACCGGAACTGAGTATTCAGTGCAGAGAATCGGAGCTCCTGTACGAGCTGCCCGCCGGGCCGGTGGGGCGCACGGGTGAGCTGACCTGCATCTATGGCTCGGTCATCAGGTCGCTCGGTTCCCAGCACGCGGACGCCGACGAGACCGTCTGCGAGGTGGGCACCAACCTGAAGACGCCCGTGGAACTCATGCAGAGCGATCTGCTGGTGCACGAGTCGCTGGGCTGGGCCATGAACCCGCGGGCGGCGCTCTACAGCCAGCTCGAGGGACGGCCGGTGCTCGGTCGCAACCGCCGCATGTCCACGCGCCTGACCCTTGAATCCGACGTGCACGAGCTGGGTCGCGGCCTGGACACCATGGCCACGCCGCACGTCCCGCGCTACCGCGAGCTGCTGGCGTACACCTTTGAGCAGCTCGGCTGGGACGCGTCCGAGTTCCGCGGCTTCCGGCTCATGCTCTCGCACCCGCCCATTCCGGCCGTGGCCATGCTGTCCATGGACCTGGCGCCTGACTGACGAGTGGCGCCGAGAGTGCGCGGGCGCGTCCCAGCGCCCGCGCACTCCGTATGTTGCGCGGAAAGCCGCTGACCTACGGGGTGGTGGCCGTGAGGCCGTTGGAGGCGGCGAAGCCCATGGGTCCGCCCGCGTCCGGGATCCAGTACTGGAAGTAGGTGACGAAGCCGCTGGGCACGCCCGACGCCCAGAAGGAGTCGAGGTCCAGGTTGCCGGTGGCGTCGGTGCCCAGCGGTCCGATGATCACGTCGGGGCTCGCCACCAGCACGCCGCTCTTGAACGGTGCATTCAGCGCGGACAGGCCGATGATCAAGAAGGCGTTGGCGCTCGGCAAGACGTTGCTGAGCGAGAGGCTCACCTGCGCGAAGGGCAGCAGCGGTCCACTACCCTGCAGGCTGGGCTCGCCGTTGGTGCCGGCCATGGCGTGACCCACGTCGTCCCAGGAGCCGTCGGTGTCGAACTCGAAGATGAAGCCGGCCCAGCCCAGGCCGTTGGGGTTGGCGCTCTGGCCGACGATGATGTTGCCGTCGTCCGTCATGGCCCGGCACTGGTAGATGGCCGGCGCGCCCAGGATGCCCGAGCTCACCAGCACGTCATCCATGGACACGAAGCCCGTGGACTGCT
>QNBX01000321.1 GCA_003644265.1 Planctomycetota bacterium | reverse complement strand
GGTGGCGTCAGGAATGTGATGCTGCTGTCTTCCTGGGCGACGGCGACTCCCGCCGGCACTGCCAGTGCAAGCGCCAGGATCGCGACCGATCCCGCTCGCATCAAGGAACGTGAGGGCATGTTGCCTCCTCCATAGGGCTATTGCCAAGGGCTTGACAGTAGCACTCCGACTCCTGCCCGAGGTACCCGTTCCCGCGGTCGTTCAGCGGTCGTTCAGCGGTCGTCGAGCGCTTGGCGCAGGTACCCACCGGCGGCATCGAGACGGGCGCGTGCCGTGACGGCGTCAGCATCGGCGAGGCCCATGAGCACGGCGGTCTTGACCTCCTGGTCGGCCGCATCGAGCAGCTCCGCGGCGGCTTCGGGCGTGCATCCGACCAGGTCGGCCACGATGCCCTCGGCGCGCCGCCGCAGCTTCTGGTTGATGACTGCGACATCGACCATGCGGTTGCCGTGCACCTTGCCGAGGCGAACCATGGTGGCGGTGCTGAGCATGTTCAGCACGAGTTTCTGTGCCGTACCGGCCTTCAGGCGGGTGGAGCCGGAGAGCACCTCTGGCCCGGTCACGACGGCGATGGGGAAGTCGGCGAGCCCCAGGATCGGGGCCGGCTCGCTGTTGGAGATGGCGACCGTGACGGCGCCACGTTCGCGGGCGGCTTGCAGTGCCGCGACGACGTACTTGGTGCCACCACTGGAGGCGATGCCGACCAGCACATCCTTGTTGCCGACCCCGGCCTCGTCGACGTCTCGGAGAGCCAGGTCGACATCGTCCTCGGCGCCCTCGATGCTGCGTGTCAATGCCGCCCTGCCGCCGGCCATCAGCGGTGTCACCAGGTCCGGCGAAACGCTGAACGTGGGCACACACTCGACCGCATCGAGGACGGCCAGTCGCCCACTCGTGCCGGCGCCCGCGTAGACGAGCCGGCCACCGGCACGCAGTCGCGCGGTGATGGCATCGACGGCCGCCGCGATCATCGGCAGGGATGGCCGGATGGCTGCCGGCACCGTGGCGTCCTCATCGTTCATCAAGGTCACGATCTGGAGCGAGCTCATCCTGTCCAGGTCGGCAGAGCGCGGGTTGGGTGCTTCGGTCGTGGGGTGTGTCTCGGTCGGGTGTGTCTCGGTCGGGCGTGCTTCGGCCATGTCAGTCTCCGTGCCCCAGTCGGCCTGGGTTGATGACGCCCATCACCACAGGATGCCGCACGCCGGTGAACTCCGGCAGTGTGCCCGGTCGTCCGTGCCACGTCTCGTAGGCCATCACCGCCATGGCGATGGCCTCCTTGTGGTGGCTGGCATATCCGAGGTGCTCGAATGTCAGCAACTGCGTTCCCCCCGGGAGGCGCTGCGCCAACCGGGCCGTGAGTCGTGGGTTGCGGGTGCCACCGCCGGCCGCGATGACCTCATCGGGCGGGTGTGGCAGGAAGCGGCTGTACTGGTCGACGACCGAGTCGGCCGAGAAGGCGGTGATGCTTGCCACGATGTCCTCGTCGCGAAGGTCGCGCGCGCGCCCCTGCGCGAGGAGATCGGCGCCCATGGCTGGGCTGAAGAGCTCGCGCCCGGTGGTCTTGGGCGGCGTGCGCTCGAAGTACGGGAGTCTCAGTAGCTCTGCGATCCAGGCTTCATCGATGGTGCCGCGAGCCGCGGTCGCGCCATCACGGTCGTATGACTCGCGTCCGTCGGTGATGAGCGTCATGAGCACGTCGATGAGGACGTTGGCGGGCCCCGTGTCAAAGGCCAGCGGCGGCGTGTCGGTGTCGCTGTGGGGCGGGAGGTAGGCGACGTTGCCGATGCCGCCGAGGTTCTGGATGGCGCGGTAGGCGGTGGCGTGGCGGACCAGCAGCCAGTCGACGTAGGCCACGATGGGTGCGCCCTGACCGCCAGCGGCGATGTCTCGCGAGCGCAGGTCGCTGACGGTGCTGATGCCGGTCCGTTCCGCGATGCGCGCTCCATTGCCGATCTGGAGTGAGCTGGCCACCGAGCCGTCCTCGCGAACGGCATGCCACAGCGTCTGCCCGTGCGAGCCGATGAGGTCGATGTCCGCTGGGTCCAGCCCCATCTCGTCCACCGTCGCCAGCACTGCCCGGGCGGACTCCTCGGCGAGCTCGGCGTCCAGCAGGCAGATGGACTCCACGTCGCTGCCCTCGATGGTGGCCGCGGCGTGGATGCGGCGTTGCAGCTCGAGGGGGATGGGCACCGTGCGTGCCGCTTCGACGTCGAGCTTGACATGCGGCGGCGCGCCCGTGATCCCGCAGACCACGACCTCGATGGCATCGGCGCTGGTGCCGGACATCATCCCGATGACGCGCATGTCAGGGCTCCTTCGTGAACGGTCCGGGGTGGCGGGCACTTCGCCGATGTACGCGGCGTCCCCATCGGTCTGCCGTTGCCGGCTCGTCATGTGTCACCCAAGGAGCATACGCACAGTGTCGCGCCGACGATCGGGCCTGCGGACTCGTCCGTATTCCCAGATAGGCCGAACACGAAGCGCTGCGATACGGGCCTCCTGGCCCCGGGAGCCCGGATCGGGGCCGTCGTTAGCACGGATCATGCCGCTTGGGGCCGTCGGGAGCCCGGATCGGGGCCGGCGTGAGCCCGGATCATGCCCCTTGGGGCATGATCGGGACTTGAAATGGGCGCTCCCGTCACGCGACAGACACTCGAACCGGGCTATGGGCGTGCTGGTGTTCGGTCTATCTGGGAAGTCGTTCGGATGAGCCGGCCAGGCGTCGAGCCAATTCTCGCGGTGTCCCGGTCCGGGGATCCACGAGCCGCGAACGATCAGCGGAGTCCTAGAAGGAGGTGCGCAGGTCTGTGCGGCGGGTGGCGATGACGTTGGCCACCGGCAGAACGCGCTCCTCGTAGCCGTGGCGGTGGCGTGCCACTCGGACTGCCGAACGCTCGACGCGGAACCCGTCAAGGTGCCGCTCCAACTCCCCGGTAGAAACGACGTACTTCTCCGCCATCCAGCCTTCGCGGCGCAGCGAGATGTCGAAGTCGGTCAGCAGGATCGTGCCGCCCGCAGCGACGGCCGCGGCAGCCATGTCCAGCATGCGACTGCGGCCCATGCCCCGCGCCGGCAGCGCGAAGGTGCAGAAGACGAGGTCGTAGCGTGAGGCAGGTCGCCAGTCACTGATGTCGGCGACGTCGAAGACGATGGTGCGATCAATGCCGGCGCCCGTCGCCAGGTCACGGGCCTCGCTGATGGCGCTCGGAGACATGTCCACCGCGTTGACGATCCAGCCTCGCTGTGCCAGCCAGATGCTGTTCTGACCTTCGCCGCAACCGAGGTCGAGCGCCTTGCCCGGCGGCATCACGGAGGCGACCTCGATCAGGTCCTCGTTGACCGGGGTGCGCGCCTTCTCGGGCGCAGCGACAGACGCCCAGTCGGGAGC
>QNBX01000320.1 GCA_003644265.1 Planctomycetota bacterium | reverse complement strand
GTTCGAGCTGCTATCGCGCCAGGCTGGGCCCAGACAGCGCCCAAGAGCCCACGAGAGCACCGCGAAAGACCTCGGAACCGGCCGGAGCGGACTGCGGTGTTCGGCCTATCTGGGATTCCGGATACGCACCGCCGACCGCGCGGGGAACCTGGCGCAGGCGCGACTGCAGGGCCGGCCGCGCGGGGAACCGCCGGCCGCGCGGGGAACCGCCGGCCGCGCGGGGAACCGCCGGCCTAGCGCAGGCGCGACTGCAGAGCCCCGCGCAACTCCTCGTCGGCGATGGTGTCGATACCAAGCGCAGCGGCGGCGGCGGGGTGCGTGATGGCCGGCAGGAGGATCTCGGCGGGCAGCCGCTTGACCGTGCCATTCATGCAGCGGTGCGAGGCCCCGGCGATGATATTGAGGTTGTCGCGTGACGCCCGCTGCGGCTCCTCGCGATGCGCCGGGAAGCCCTTGCCCTGATCGTCGGTGAAGAGCTGGTCGAAGAGCAGGCGCAGGTTCTCGTCACCGGCCCAGCCCCAGCCCTGGTTGAGCGCCAGCGAGACGACGTTGCCGGCGTTGATGCGCGCGAACAGGAAGGCGTCGAGCGAGGTCAGCAGGTGCCCGCAGAACACGCCGCGGTACTGCATCACCGAGTTCATGTAGCCCTGCCCGGTGCCGCAACCGCCGATGACCATGTCGACCCGGTCGGCCGCCAGCAGCAAGGCCGAGATAAGACCAGTGTGGGTGTACTGCAGCTCCGGCTGCTCCCCGGGTTCGGCCATGCCGGCGTTGACGACATCGAGGCCGCGACCTTCGAGGGCGGACATGATGAACGGGTTCTTATCGACCGCGCTGGTCTCGTTGACCACTGCGACGCGCATATATCGGGCTCCTTCCGGGCGCCACTGCTGGTGTTCGTCTCGGCGCCGCCGGTCCGAGCATAGCGCGGTGCTAGGCTGGCGCGACGATGAGCGACGACACGCCCGAAAAGGCGAGCGAAAAGCCAGCCCAAGGAGCGGCCGACAAGGCGAGCGACACCCACTGGCCCGACTACTACGAGGTCACCGCCGAGCGGCCCTCGTGGTCGACCACCCGCCAGGCCGCCGACGCATTCGGGCCACATTCCGGGGAAGTACCTCACTTCGCCGTGGACCTCGGTTGCGGTGCCGGTCGCGACTCGCGTGAACTGCTGCGGCGTGGTTGGCGCGTCCTGGCCACGGACATGACCCCCGAGGGCATCGAGGCGCTGCGCAACCTGACGCCGGAAGCCGACCTGAAGCGGCTCGAAACCCACGTCTCCGACCTCACCGAGTTCGACATCCCCCTCTGCGACCTCGTCAACGCCAATCTCATCCTGCCCTTCCTGCGGGCCGACGACTACGCCGCGACCTGGGAACGCATCCGTGCCGCCATCCCCGTCGGTGGCCGCTTCGCCGGCATGCTCTTCGGCGACAAGGACCAGGCTGCCGACGATCCCGAGGCGACCTGCCCCTCCCCCGACGTCATCCGAGGCCACCTCGACGGCTTCGTCATCGAGCACTGGTCGGAGAAGGAGGAGGACGGCATGACCGCCCTGGGCGATCCGCACCACTTCCACCTCATCGAGGTCGTGGCTGTCCGGCAAGCCTGAGCCGCGCGGCGGGGGGCGTGGTCGGGTAGCATTCGCTCGATGTCAGACCTCATCCCCGCGGGTCCAGCACGGATCCTGCCCACTGCCGCCCGAGTGGCGCTCGCCGACGACGCGCCCAGCATCGAGGAGTTGTTCCTGTTCGCGCGCGAGGCGGAGTTGCGTGTGCAGTCCCTGCGCATGACCATCGAGGAACGCGTCGTGACCGCCAAGGGTGCGGACACGATCGTCCACGAGATCCAACTCAAGCATCCCGGCCATGCGCGTGTCGCCACCAAGCGCAGCTCCGAGCCGTTGACGCGTGACTACGACATCTGGATCAGCGACGGCGAGACCGTCACCTTCTACGAGGCCAGCAACAAGCTCGTCAGCACTCGCAAGCACCGCAACCGCGTCGTCGGCTCCGACGACCCGTCCCTGCCGGCGTTCGCCCGTCAGCGCGAGCCGCTCACGCGCCTGCCATCTGGCAGCCTCGCCGACGCGTTCATCCACCCCCACGGGCTCTTCCGCAACGTGCTCGTGACCGGCCCGCTCGCCATCGTGGGCGTGCAGCCGATCGCCGACCGCGAAGCCATCGTCGTCCGCAGCCAGCATCCCCGCGCCGCCAAGGTGTTGGTCGACCGGCCCGACCGCTCCATCGAGGTCGGCATCGGCCGCGACAGTGGTTTCGTGCTGTTGCTGACCGAACGCATCGGCGGCAGTGTGACCCGGCACGCCGAGGTAACGTCGCTTGAGATCGACCCGACACTCTTCGGGTCGGCTTTCGAGCTGAAGTTGCCGGCGGACGCGCGGAAGATCTACTGAGCGACGAGCGGGAACCCCGCCGCTGCGACTGGGCCGGGAGCGACCCACGGATGGCGGCCTACCACGACGAGGAGTGGGGTCGGCCACTACACGATGAGCGCCGCCTCTTCGAGATGATCTGCCTGGAGGGCGCCCAGGCCGGCCTGGCGTGGTCGACGATCCTGAACCGGCGCGAAGGCTACCGCGAGGCTTACGACGGCTTCGAAGCCGAGCGCATGGCCGCCTACGACGATGAGCACCAGGCACAACTGCTGACCGACGAGCGCATCATCCGCAACCGCGCCAAGGTGCGCGCCTTCCGCAACAACGCCGCAGCGACGGTGCGGCTGCGCGAGCAAGTCGGAGGCCTCGACGTCTACCTGTGGAACTTCGTCGGTGGTACGCCCATCCTCAACCAGCGCGAGTCGATGGCTGACATCCCTGCGAAGACGCCGCTGGCGGAAGAGCTCTCGCGGGACCTCAAGCAACGCGGCTTCGGCTTCGTCGGCCCCGTCATCGTGTACGCCTACATGCAGTCGGTCGGACTGGTCAACGACCACCTCGTCGACTGCTTTCGCCACCCTGGCGCCACGACGTAACCGGCCACCGGCCAGCCTCCAGCGCAGCTAGGATGCGCCTAGCAGTCCAACCCGCCACTGCCTGGAGCGAGTGCGGGCCACAGCGGGGCCACCGATGGGCAAGAAGTCCAAGGGCAAGGACAAGGCCAGGAAGAAGGACCGCAAGAAGGCGCTGCGCCTCGCGGCCGTGCACTCCACTGCCACGTCGGGCGCAGGGAGCGGGGCGGGCACTGCCGCCGTCGACCTCCCCGACGCGCGGAGGCGCCGCATGGTCGGTGCCACCGAGCTGGCCGCGCGCCTGGCCGGCCTCTCCACCGTGCTGCAGCGCGACCTCTCCCGAGTCGATGCCGGCGAAGGGCTGACGCGGGCCCGGCTGTCGGCGCTGGGGTTGCTGGTCATGGGTGGCCCGCGCACCCTGGGCGAGTTGGCCT
>QNBX01000319.1 GCA_003644265.1 Planctomycetota bacterium | reverse complement strand
GGGCGCGTGCTGGCCGGCATGGGCATCGAGACCAAGCTCATCATCCCGGTCGGTGACGACATCTTCGGGCGCTCCTTCCGCCAGACCGTCCCGGCACCGCACCTCCATGTCGAATTCATCGACTCTGAGTTCCCTACCTCGTCTTCGATGGTCCTCGTCGACAAGAGCGGCGAGCGCACGATGCTCCACAACCTTGGGGCCGACGCCTCCATCACCGCGGAGGCGATCGAGGAGCACATGGTCAGCGACTTCCTCCACGTCGGCGGAGCGCTGGTCCTGCCCGGGCTGGACGACCCCGATGGCGTGCCACTGGCAGGCCTCTTCGAGCGTGCGAAGGCCAGGGGCATCCATACCAGCCTCGACGTCGTGCACGACTCCACCGCGCAGTGGAAGCGCGTGGTTCCGGCGCTGCCGTACACCGATCTCATCGTCCCCAGCCTGCCCGAGGCCGAGGGCATCACTGACCTGGCTGATCCGGCAGCCGCTGCGGCGAGGCTTCGCGAGATGGGGGTGCGCTTCGCCATCGTCACCGACGGGCCCAATGGCGCCTGGGTGAACCACGACGACTTCGTCGGCCACGTCCCGGCCTTCAAGGTGAACACGATCGACACCACCGGTGCGGGCGATTCGTTCACCGGCGGCGTGCTGACGGCGCTTATCCACGGGTACGGTGCCGAGGATGCAGCTCGCATGGGTGCAGCCATGGGCGCGCTGTGTACCACGACCATCGACACGTTCACCGGGCCCGACGATCCGGGTGAGGCATGGCGCATGGCCGGCCTCGAGATGCCCCGATGAGCGCGTTGCTTCCCGGCCAGGTCGGGCCGATTCCCGCAGAGATGCGCGCGACCGTGCTCTCCGGTACTGGCGTGGATCAGCTGGCGGTGCGGACGATCCCGATGCCCCAGCCCGGTCCAGGGCAACTGCTCTGCCGCGTCGATGCCGCGGGCATCTGCACCTCGGTCAACAAGCTCATCGACCAGGGTGCCCAGCATCCCCTGATGCACGGTTGGGATCCGGCGCTGCACCCGGCGATCGTGGGTGACGAGGGCGTCGTCACCGTGGTCGAGGTCGGCGCGGACCTGCGTGACCAGTACCATGTCGGTCAGCGCTGCTCGGTGCAGCCGGCCGTGGACCTCGCGCCCATCAACCACCTCGATCGCTACGACGACAACGGCCGAGGCGTCGCCAAGATCGCGGTGGGCTATTCGCTCCCCGGCTTGCTGGCCGAGTACATCCTCATCACCGAGGAAGTGCTGGTCGCGGGTTGCCTGCTGCCGCTCCCCGATGACTCGCTGCCGGCCGGTCACGCTGCCATCGCCGAGCCCATCAGCTGCATCATCAGCTCACATGCCCACCACATGCACCTTTCGCAGCCCGACCGCACGAAGGCACGGACGGCCACGAGCGGGCTGGCGTCTGGTGGGGTCGTGGTCGTCATCGGTGCCGGACCCATGGGTCGTATCCACGTCGATCTCGCCATCGCCGCACGGCCAAAGGCCATCATCGCCAGCGCCCGTCGCGACGAGCGGCTGGCCTGGCTGCATGACACCTTCGGCGAGCGTGCTGCGGCCGCGGGTGTCCAACTCATCACCGTCAACGCCCGCACCGGCGACCTCGCGGCCACGGTCAACGAGGTCAGCGGGGGGCGCGGCGCCGACGATATCATCGTCACGGCGGCGGATGGACCGCTGATGGAATCGATGCAGCACATGGTCGCCCGCTACGGGGTGCTTGACCTCTTCGCCGGCCTGCCCCCGGGCAAGGAGCTCATTCGCATCGACGAGCGTTTCGTGCACTACCAGGAGATCAACATCACCGGCTCGTCCGGGGGTGGCCCGTGGGATGTCATCGAGACCCTGCGGCTGATGGCCGCGGCCGAGATCGACGCGGCCGCCCACATCGGCCACGTCGGCGACCTGGAGCACTCGCCTGAGCTGTTGACCATGGCTCGCGAGGGGCGCGTACAGGGCAAGGCTATCGTCTATCCGCATCGCCGAACCGATGCCATCGCCAACGTGCCGCGGTGGGACGCCGACGACGAGCAGCGCTACCTGGCAGAGGCTTAGGGCGGGAATGGCGTTCAGCGGGGGGAGGAAGCTCGTTGGTCTCGGGTTCGGGGCCATCCAGTCGGGCTTGTTCGTGTATGAGGCCCAGGGGACGGGCGATTACGCACCACCGCTGGTCGTCGATGTGCGCGCCGACCTGGTGGCCGGCCTGCGTGCGGACGGCGGACAACTACGCCTCAACATCGCCCGGGCCGGCCGCATCGACGTCGTTGAGGTCGGGCCCATCGAGGTGGCCGACTCCACACAAGCCCCGGATCGTGCCCGGATCATCGAAGCCATCGCCGAGGCCGATGAGTTCGCCAGCGCTCTGCCCAGCGTGGCCTTCTATCGCTCCGAGGGTGCCAACAGCCCACACCTGCTGCTGGCCGAAGGCTTGCGCCGCCGCACTGCTCCCGAGCCGCTGATCGTCTTCTGTGCCGAGAACCACCGCAGCGCCGCGGCCCTGCTTGAAGAGGCCGTCCTGGAGGCGGCGCCCGAGGATGAGCGCGAGGCCATCCGCGGACGCGCGCGCTACGTCGACACCGTCATCGGCAAGATGAGTGGCGTCATCACCGACACCGCGGAGATGCGCGCGCTGGGCCTCGCCAGCATCACCTCGGCGCTGCCGTCGGCGTTCCTGGTGGAGGAGTTCGATCGCATCCTCGTCTCGCGGGTCGACCCCGAGGCCGGCCTGCTCCACCCGGGTATCCCGGTGCTGCGCGAGGTCGACGACCTGGAGCCGTTCGAGGACGCCAAGCTGCTGGGCCACAACGCCACCCACGCGCTGGGTGCGTTCCTGGGGCAACTGCTGGGGTTGACGTTGTTTGCCGACCTGCGCGACGTGCCCGGCGCCATGGACTTCCTGAGAGTCGCCTTCATCGAGGAGTCGGGTGCCGCGCTGCGGGTCCGCCACGCCGGTGCCGATCCACTCTTCACCGAGGTGGGCTACGAGGCTTTCGCCGACGACTTGCTGGCTCGCATGGTCAACCCGCACCTGGCCGACACCATCGACCGCGCCGCCCGCGACCCGCGCCGCAAGCTGGGCTGGGACGACCGCCTGGTCGGTCTCATCCGACTCGGTCGCGCCGAGGGCATCCCGATGCCGCGTTATGCCATGGGCGTGGCCGCCGGCCTCGATGTGCTGCGACGCGCGGGTGCCGGAGCTGGAAGCGACGCAGACCTGCTACTCGCGGCGTGGCCGGAGAGCCTCGATCGCGACGAGGTCGAGACAGTCCTCGGCGTCGTCGGCGAGGGCCGCGGGTGGCTGGAGCAGTGGCACGCAGAGGGCTTCGAGGGATTGCCCGAGCCGACGATCGCGGGTTAGATCCCGCCGCTGATCGTCAACGGTACGGCGAGG
>QNBX01000318.1 GCA_003644265.1 Planctomycetota bacterium | reverse complement strand
GGAGCCAACAAGTACGGCGGGATTCTCAGGAACGCGCACGGCGTCCAACAAGGCGCTCAAAGTCGCCTTGTCGACTTTGGCGGCTCACCCCCCCGCGCTCGCGAATTGGGTCAGACGTACCTTCTCTATTTCGCTCGTCATATCAGTCAAGCCTCTCCGACGACGACCGCCGCTTCCAGGGCGCTCGCGATTTCTTCGACCTCGTCCGGCTGCACCGTGCGGGCGTGCAAGTGGACGATGTGGTCATGCACAGTCGTGAACACGGGCGAGCGATGCTCGCGCAGCCGCCGCGCCAGTTCGCCCGCCTCCATGCCGGCGGCCACCAGGGTCACGGCGGACCCGGGCAGTTGGACGGTGGGCAGGGAGCCCGCGCCGACAGCGTCGCCGGCGTCGATCACGTCCACCCGGACGGCGCCCGAGGTGGCGGCGTTGGTCGCTCGCAGGCGCGCGGCCAGTACCTCGGCCTGCTTGCGCACCTGCGCCTGGGTGGCCGTCAACATGGCAAAGGTGGGGTGGGTCT
This sequence comes from Planctomycetota bacterium, assembly GCA_003644265.1. The sequence goes on along the minus strand of QNBX01000318.1, from coordinate 2,891 downwards.
GCGCCAGTTTCTCGGGATGCAGGAAGAGCCGCAGCACCGCCTCCATCGCGATCAGTGTGAGCTTGTCGCAGCGCACGGCGCGGAAGAGCGGGTGGGCGCGCACGCGCGCAATCGACTCCCGCGTGCCGACCATGATGCCCATCTGGGGACCGCCGATCAGCTTGTCCCCCGACGCCGTGACCAGGTCCACGCCGGCTTCGAGGCTGGTGCGGATGAGGGGCTCCTCGCCGGGCACCCCGTGCGCGGCGATCGAGAGGAGCGCACCGCTGCCGAGGTCATCTACGACGCGTACGCCGTAGGCCTTGGCCAGGGCGACCATGTCCTCGATGCTGACCTCTCCGTGGAAGCCCTCTACGCGGTAGTTCGAGGTGTGCACCCGCATCAGCAGCGTGGTCTGATCGGTGATGGCGTTCTCGTAGTCGTTCAGGTGGACGCGGTTGGTCGTGCCGACCTCCCGCAGGAGGGCGCCGGACTGGCGCATGACGTCGGGGATCCGATAGGAGCCGCCGATTTCGACGAGCTGCCCGCGCGCAACGACCACTTCGCGGTCCTCGGCCAGGGCCGCGAGGGCCAGCATCGTGGCCGAAGCGTTGTTGTTGACTACGGTGGCAGCCTCGCAACCGGTGAGCTGCTGGAAGAGTGCCTCCACATGCCGCTCACGCGGCGAGCGCTCGCCGCCGGTGGCATCCGCCGCGAGCAGCTGATACCCGGGGGCATGTTTCTGCAGCGCATCCAGAGCGGCCTGTGGCAGGGCGGCTCGGCCCAGGTTGGTGTGCAGGACGACGCCGGTGGCGTTGATCACGCGCACGCAGCCCGGATCCCGCCGGCGCTCGATCCGACGGCGCGCGGCGGCCAGTACGGCCCGAGGCGCACGGGCGCGCGCCAGGACCACCGGGCCCATGCTGCCGCTCAGCACCTTCGCACGCAGGTCCGAGAGGGACTGGCGGATCTCCACCAGCCACTCCTCCCGCGGTGCCAGGACGAGTTCGGTCTCCCCCACTCCCTCGATCAACTCGCCCACGGGCGGGAGGCTGCGCAAGAGAGCTTGGATGTCCCCGGCCCCCGCGGGCGGCGTCGGGGGCGGGAGGGGTTCGGATAGATTGCTGCTGGTTTCGCTCATCAGCGGCGCAGCATAACCCCATGGCGGCGGCTGAGGCCGGGGTCCCTCGACCGTGGCAAGATCAGGGGGCCGCTGCCAGGGGCGGCCTGGAGAGGCCATGATCAGGCACCACGATTCCGTCGAGATCAAGCCGTCGGAGCGGCGTGCCCCCGGGCCGGCTCTCGTGGGCCGGATCGCCCTCGGCCTGCTGCTGCTGGCTCCGACGCTGCTGCTGCGCTCGGCCTCCGCCGAAGACGACCCGGCGCCTACCCCCAAGGCGGCGCCCGCCGAGGAGACGGAAGAAGCGGCCGGAGGCGCGGCCGGCGAAGACGCCGATCCGCTCGCCAAGACCGCACTCACGTTCGAGGGCAGCGCCAGCTTCAAGACGCTGGGCTCTCTGGGACAGGAGAACTTCCGCTTCCAGCTCGCCATCGAGAATGCGGGCGACACGCCCCTGACCATCGGAAGGGCCGACCTGCTGCTGGCGCATCTCGGCGGGTGGCTAAGCCCACTGGATCCCGACTCCCTCGACGGCTCGTTCTTTCGTGGGCCACTCCTCATTCCGGGAGGCGAAGTCGTTCCCGGCCTGGGAAACAAGTACGTCTCGACCACGCCGGCGACGCACGCCCTCCTGACTGTGCGGGCAGAAGACGGCTACGCACTCGTGCCGGTACCGATCCTGCACGATGGGTTCGAGGCGCCGAAGGCGTACGCCCCTCCGTACCCCTTCGGGCTGGGCCTCGTCGGCCCGCTACACGTTGTTCCGTTCTCCGACGGGGAAGACGCCATCCTCCTCGTGGGCCAGCATCAGGTCCTGAACGGAGGCCAGCCGGAGGAAGTCGAGACCACCATCCAGATCGGAAACGATGCCGGAGCCACCGACCCGGTCACTTGGAAGGGTCTGGACTCGCAGGGCGACCTGACGGCCCTCTGGCCCTTCGTGCGGCGCCTCCCCGTCTTCACTGGCTTCGAGAGCGGCTCCCTGCGCATCACGTCCAGCGCGAGGGTCAAGGGGCAGCAGGAAACCTTCACCGGCACATGGCCCGTCACCCGGATCCGCCCGACCCAGATCCTCACACCGGTGACCGGCACCTGGCAACTGAGCAACGGCCCGGGCGGGACAGACATGACACGTCGCAGCGCCCAGACCCAGGACCGCTACGCCTACGACATGGTCGTCGTCAAGGATGGCCGTACGCACAAGGGCGACCCGCACATCAACAGTTCCTACTACGCGTGGAACCGGGAGATTCGCGCGGTGGCGGACGGAATCGTGGTGGACGTCTGCGACCACGAGCCCGACAACCCGGGCTACCGGGGCGCCCTGACGCAGTGCTACAACAACCGCGTGGTGATCAAGCACCCCGGCGACTACTACAGCGTGTACCTCCACATCCAGCAGCGCAGCCGCAAGCAGGGCATCCGCCCCAACGCCACCGTCCGGGCAGGCCAGCCGCTCGCGCGCGTGGGCAACAGCGGCAACTCCTCCGAGCCGCACCTGCACTTCCAGGTCTACCGCATCGACGCCACCGGACGCATCCGCGGCGTACCGGTCAGCTTCACGAACGCGTTCCACGACTCGGCCGCGACCAAGCCCGTCGAGGGCGTGCCCCTGAGCGGCCAGACCTACCTCTTCCGCCGCAAATAGCGACCTCCGGAGGGAGTCTCCACAGACTCTCCACAGGTCTTCGGAACGGCCTCTCGGGCGCGTCGAGAGCGGTCGTCGCGCGGTGCTACGGTGGTCCGTTCGCAGCAGCTTCCGGAGACCCTTGCGTGGCCACCGAATCCCCCG
>QNBX01000317.1 GCA_003644265.1 Planctomycetota bacterium | reverse complement strand
CCTCCGCGTAGCTCGGGTGCAGGTAGCCGTAGCGGCCCGAAGCCTCGAACAGGTCCTCGACCGAGAGGAGGTCGTCCACCTAGGCCTCGCTGGCCTCGTCGGCGTCGGCGACGCCGTTCCGGCCACTGACGGCGTCGACCAGGTCGGGAACGTCGTCGAGCGACACCTCCCGGGCAAGGAAGCGCAGCAGGGGCGCCAGCAGTCGCTCCACGGGATCCCTGGCACGCCGGGGTCTCAGCGTAGCTCCGCGCACCCACAGCATGGGCCGGCCACCGACGCGCCGGACGAGCAGGCCCAGGCTGAGCATGGCGCTGCCGATCACGCGCCCCGCGGCCGACTGACCACGGGTCGGGTCGAGCTGGCCCTTGACCCCGAGGAAGACCAGGTGGGGCCGGCGGTGTTGTGCCATCGGGGTCGACGGCACCGGTCTTGCCACCACGAGGTCGCGCCGGGCCAACTCCAACAGCAAGCCTTCGTTAGTGGGCCCGACAGCATCAGCGACCGGCAGCAGCGCGACCTCGCCAACAGCAGCGCGTGCACCTTGGTAGCCATGCTCACGAAGGTAGCCCGCGAGGTGCAGCGCCGCGAAACGCTGGGCATCGGCGGACATCTCCTCGTGCCAACGACCCACGCTCGTCGTCTGCAGCGGCCCGGACACCGACGCCTTCCACCACTCGTGCTCGGCGGCCACGTTGCCGGCGGTCTCGCGCGAGTCGAGCATGCCCGGCTCATAGACCTCGCCGATGAACTCGCAAACGCAGCGCAACTCCCGCTCGGGCTCGCTGACGAGGTCTTCGTAGCGCAGCGTCATGGCGCGGGGATCGGCCTCGATGCGCTCCCGTGAGATGCGATCGTCGTGGTCGACGCGCACGAGGTTCCCCACCACCGAGTCCTTGGCGAAGGGCATCCGCGCCAATGACATAGCCACGTCCCGAGGGTCGCGCACGATGCGCACGATGTAGGCGTCGGGCCAGTGCTGTCGCAGCGTGTCGGTCATGAGCAAGTGGCGCGGCGTCTTCTCCATCCAGCGTGCCTTGCCAGCCCGCCGCGCGTGGAGCACGGTGAGCGACTCGAGCATCGCCGCGGGCGAGGGCGGCCGCTCGGTGAGGAATGAGCCGATCTCCGGCAGCGTCAGGCCGAACAGCTCGGAGATGGGATGGCCCTGGTTGCGCAGCGAGGCGATGAAGTCGACCGCCGGCCGCGGCCATGCTACTGGGTCGAGGATGCGAGCCCGGGCCCTGGCGTCGAGGTGGCGGTAGCGGGCGAAGAAACGGGACTCCGGCCCGCAGTCGAGGTGCGAGTGTGCCGACAGCATCGCCGAGAGCAGCGTCGTGCCGGAGCGCGCGACGCCGACGACGAAGATCGGCGCGTCAGTCATCGGGGTGACTGGTGTCGGCGTCGGCACTGTCGGTGTCGGTGCTGGCACCGGTGCCAGCACTACCGGCGTCGGCACTGCCGACGCCGTCGGCGCCGACCAGGTCGGGCAGGTCCGCGGCCTCCATCGAGACCGCCAGCACCTGCAGCATGCGTGCGATGAAGCGCTCGCCAGCGTCGTTGGCGTGGCGGCGGATGAGGCTGAGGCGGCGCACCCACACCACCGGCCGCCCCTGCAGGCGCCGCGTCAGCAGCAGCGACCCCAGGCGCGCGATGTCGATGACACGCTGGCCGGCGGGGCGATCGCGATCGGGGTCCAACTGGCCCACGACGCCGAAGAACACCAGCGGTTCCTGCAGGTGCAGATCCTCGATCGCGGTGGGGATGGGTCGGCGCACGGCCACGTCGGCGGCCGCCAGCCGCAGCAGCACGTCGTCGTACCGCGCGTTGAGGGCATCACCGGCCGGCACGATGGCCAGCTTCCGCGCGGGGAGCACAGCCTCGCCGTAGCCGTGGTCCTCCAGCATCGGCCCCATGTTGAGCGCGGCGTAGTGCTGCACCGCCGGCGGCATCTCCTCGACCCAGCGGCCGGAGCGGGAACGGTCGAGCGGGCCGGTGGCATCGCCCTTCCACCACTCGTGCGACGCGGCCACACCGGTGGCACCACTGCGATCAGACACCATCGCCGGCTCGTACTCGACGCCGACGAAATCACAGATGCGGCGCAGCTCGCGCTCCGGCGTCGCCACCAGGTCCTCGTAGCGCACCGTCAGCGCCTGGGGCGATTCGCGGTAGAAGTCGGCCGCAGCCTCGTTCATGCGCGCCAGCACAGACAGGTTCGTCAGCAACGACGCCGTCCCGAAGGGCACCTTCGTCAGTGACACGGCCGCATCGCGAGGATCGCGCACGATGCGCACGATGCGAGCGTCGGGCCAGGTATCGGTGATGAGGTCGGGCACCTCCAGGTGGCGCGGCGTCTTCTCCACCCAACGCGGGGCACCGGTACGCCCGGCCCGCTGCGCGGTCAGCGACTCGAGCATGGTCGCCAGCGAGGGTGGACGGTCCGCCAGCCAGCCCCAGACGTCCTCGACGGACAGGCCGTACATGGGGCAGATGGGCTGCTTGCCCAGCGACAGGCTGGTGACGTAGGCGGTTGCGCGCTCGGGCCAGTCGGCCGGATCAAGGATGCGCTCACGCTCGCTCCGAGCCATGCGTGCCCAGCGCGACAGGAAGTGCGTCTCGGGGCCGCAATCGAAAGCCGAATGCGCCGCCAGCATCACCGACAGCAGCGTGGTCCCCGAACGCGGACCGCCGACCACGAAGACGGGCTGGGAGGTCGGGATGGTCACGCGGCCGACTCTATCAGGGCCGGCGCTCGGGGTGGGGGAGACAGGGGGCGGATAATCGGGCCTGAGGCCATTCATCGAAGAGGGGGCAGATGATGAAGCTCAGCCGATCGCCTGCGTTCGCCATCGGACTCGCACTGGCGGCAAGCCTGGCACTCGCCGGCATCGCGCAAGCCGGTACCACCAGGATGGTCGAGGACATCATGCCAGGTGGTGACTCGTACCCACAGTGGCTCACCGCCTACAAGGGTCAGGTGTTCTTCACGGCCGCGAGCCCGGCCAAGGGTCGGGAACTATGGAAGAGCGACGGGACGAAGCAGGGCACGAAGCTCGTACGCGACATCCACGTCGGGCCGGGGTCAAGCAGCCCCGAGGAGCTGACCGTCGTCAACGGCATCCTCTACTTCAGGGCGGAGCGGCCAAGCGATGGGACGGAGCTGTGGCGGACCAACGGCACTCGCAGCGGCACGTGGCGAGTCAAGGACATCCACCCCGGCAGCTCCCATCCGGGAGACCTCACGCGTGTCGGCAAGAGGCTCTTCTTCTGGGCCGTGCATCCGACCAGGGGCACGTCGCTCTGGGTCAGCAACGGCACCAGGGCCGGGACCAGGTTCCTGCGGGATCTCGACACCGGATCGCTCAGCGCGGATCAATGGGAGATCAGCGCCTACCAGGGCAAGGCCTACTTCGG
>QNBX01000316.1 GCA_003644265.1 Planctomycetota bacterium | reverse complement strand
CTCGAGAGCTTCGACAGCATGGTGACCGATCAGCAGGCGTACATGCTCGACCCGGCCAGCCAGCCCCGCCGGCAACGTCGCCGCCCGCGCGCGGCCCGTGCCGTGCCGAGTCGCCTGCTCGAGAATCCGGAGCGGCTGCTGATCGTCTACGGCGAGACCGCGCCGCTGCACGCCGGGCAGCGCGGCGGGCCGCGTCAGCTGCTGTCCTGGACGGCGCTGCGACCGGCGACGGGTGAGACCTTCGAGCGGCTGCTGCAGCCAGCGGGCTGCGCGCCCAGCGCCAACCAGCTGTCGTGCTTCGAGCTGGGGGACCAGGACCTCGCCCGGGCCGTCCCGCAGCGCGAGGCGGCCGCCGCCTGGCGCGCGTTCCGGCGCGAGGACGACCTCGTCGCGGCCTGGAACAGCGGGCGCCTGCGCATGCTGCGCAGCCTGGACGCGGACCCAGGCACGCCGCTGCTGCTCAAGGCCCTGTGGTGCAACCTGACGCACACGCGCAGCGGCTCGCTGGATGAGTTGGTGACGTCGTTGGCTCTGGACGTCCAGCGGCCGGCCGTCGCCGGTCGCGCCGCGCTGCGCCTGGGTCAGGCCGCGGCCGTGGCGCGACACCTCGTGCGGGTCGCGCCGCGCGTGGCACGCCTCCCGGCGGGTGAGTGAGGGCGCAAGGCGGCATGCGCGCCAGCGCCTTACCGGGCGCTTACGAGCCGGTGACCGTCCGCATCCGACGTGCCTGCCCGTGGAGGGTCACCATCAGCGCTCGGCGTGCCAGTCGTGCCCGACGTGGCTGCTGGGCGGCGCCTGCGGCAGGCTGATGAAGCTCGGCGGCGCTCCCGCCTTGTAGGCCTCCAGGCGTTGGGCCAGGGACGCGATCACGTCGTGGTCCGATCCCGGCATGCGGCGCATGGCGGCGAGCTGCCAGTCCAAGGTGCCCGTGCTCATGGCGCAGGCCTGCTCGCCGTGGCCGTCGGCTTCCAGCTCGAGCCGCAGCAGCGAAGCGCCGACCTCTCGCCGCATGTCCAGATAGGGGGTGTGCTCGTGCGCAAACGTCATCCCTGCCTCCCGCATGCGGGTCCAGACGCTGTCCTGGCGCAGGCCGACCAGCTTGGTCACACCGACCACGCCCGAGAGCGCGCCGACCACGAAGAAGACACCGACCGAGATCCAATGGCTGCGCGTGCTCATGTGTTCTCCACCCACGGGGAGCGCCCGTTGGTCCTGTCGGTGCGAGCCCGCCTCGGGCTTGATCTGCTTTGAGTTCGCGGCTGGTACGGTCAGGCGATGATCGACTCCCTGACCGCAAGAACCCGGCGCGACCGCCCCGCGCGGCGCGCCTCCCTCGTCGCGTTGCTGATCGCCGCCCTGACGCTGTTTCCGCTCGCCTCGGCCACGGTCGCGCGCGGCGACGCAGATGAGCTGCCCGCCTTCTGGCGCGTGGCCCAGGCCTTGATCGCGCAGCACGAGCTGAGCACGCCCTCCAACCAGGTGCTCGAGCACATGGCTGGCGTCGTCGAGCGACGAGACCAGGTGTCCGGCGTGCTCAGTCGGGTGGAGCGGGCGCTGACCGAACCCTGGACGCCCCCGGCGCTGGCGGCTGAGCTGCGCGAGCTGCTGGCGGCGCCGGCGGCCGCGCGCAAGGGCCAGCGCTTCGGCGGGCTCTGGGATGGCGTGTCGGGCTGGCTCGATCTCGAGCCCGCCGGGGGCGACGGGGGCAGCGACACGGCACGAGGGGGCGGCGCGCAGGGCGCCAGCGGGGGCGACACGGCCGCTGCCAGATCCCGCCGGGTCGAGGCCCGGCACGCGCTGGGCGCGCTCGAAGAGCAGTGGGCGCTGGTGGCCGATGCCGAACTCGTGGACCTCGCGCTGCTCGAGGCGCTCAGCGAGCTCATGGGGCGCGCGCACGTCGCCCTCACGGTCGCGCTCTCGGGGATCCCCGAGGCCCGCCGTAAGCTGATCTTCTCCAGCCCGCTGAGCTTCCGTGAGGCCTGGTATCGGACGCACTTCCCCGACGAGGACGCGACGGCGCAGCAGAGCGCTCACATCGATCTCGTGATCGACCGTCTGCTGCGCGACTCGGCCTATGACCAGGCCACGGCGCTGGCGGTGGCGGAGGTGCTCAGCCGGCTCACCGAACCGGACTTCGTGCGCGCGCTCGCCGGGCGGCTCGAGGGCGTCAAGGGCAGCGGGCGCCCGCCCGAGGGCTTCGACAAGGACATCGTCGAGGTGCTGGGGGGAGAGCCATCGCGGCGCGTGGTCCTGGGTGGGCGCAAGACCAGCCGCTACGCCGCGCCCGCCGCGTTGATCATCGACCTGGGCGGCAAGGACCGCTACGAGCGAGCGGCCGTGGTGGACGACGCCGACATGCTGGCCAGCGTGGTGCTCGACCTGTCCGGTGACGACCGCTACGAGAGTGAAGGCTCCGGCGCCGCGGTGGCCACCGGCGGCGTGGCCCTGCTGTTTGACGCCGATGGCGACGACCGCTACAGCAGCGGGCGGCTGGGCCAGGCCGCCGCGACGCTCGGCGTGGCGTTACTGCTCGACCTGGGAGGCGACGACAGCTACGACGCCGAGGACTACGCCCAGGCCCACGCGCTCAACGGCGTGGCCCTGCTCTACGACCTGGGAGGCGACGACAGCTACAGCGCCTGGGCCTTCGCCCAGGGTGGAGGGCTGGGCCGGGGCTTCTGCGCGTTGGTCGACGGAGAGGGTGACGATAGCTACCTGGCCGACGGCCACTGGCCCGATGTCTATGGCGACTCGGGACCGGACATCTTCCATGGCGCGTCGCAGGGCTACGCCACCGGCCTGCGCCCGACCGTGCCCGGAGGCATCGCCGCCTTGCTCGACCTCGGCGACGGCGAGGACCGCTACCAGGCCGGCAACTTCGCCATGGGCGGCGCCTACTACTTCGGCTTCGGGCTGATGTACGACGACGGCGGCGACGACGAGAACTTCGGCAGCCGCTACAGCCAGGGCTTCGGCGTGCACCAGGCCGCGGCCGTGCGCTGGGACGCGGGCGGCGACGACCTCTACTCCTGCCGCTCGGTGGCGCACACCGGCATGGCCTGGGACGAGGGCGTGGGCTACCTGCTCGATGACGAGGGCAACGACAGCTACGAGGTCGGCGACCTCGGCTGCGCCGGCGCGGCCCAGACCGGCGTGGCCATCCTGATCGACGGCGACGGCAAGGACCGCTACAAGACCGGCAAGGAGAGCCAGGGCGGCAGCGGCGCGTCCGAGTACCACGACAAGCCGTCGCTGGCGCTGCTGATCGACCTCGGCGGCGACAAGGACAAGTACTCGGCCCCGGACCGTGAGAACAACACGCTGCGAGCTGAGCCGGGCGTGGAGCTGTTCCTCGACACCAAGTCCAAGACCATGCAGGCGGCGCTCAAGCGGCTGCGTTGAGCGGCTGCG
>QNBX01000315.1 GCA_003644265.1 Planctomycetota bacterium | reverse complement strand
CCCCCGGCGCCCCAGGGTCGAACGGCCTTCCCACAAGCCGAGCGGGAGGCGGCACGCGCGCAGCGCGTCGGAGAGCCCAGGCCCAGAGGATCTCCGCCCCCTGCCCGGGGGGCCCGATCCAGCCGTGCCCGCCAGCGCCAGGGAGACGGAGCAACCGCCGCGTGTGCTCACCGTCATCCGGGGGCGAGGATACACCCGGCTCCCATCAACGCACGAACATGAAACTCCTGTGACGCCGGCAGGCCAGGCGGCGCCCGCGCAGCGCGCTTGGCCGGCGCCCGCGTCGCGCCTCTCGCCGGTGCTAGGCTCTTGCGTTCGACCGACACGGAACACACCGGCATGCCCCCCACGAACGACCGTCGTCGCCGCGCTCCCCGCGCGCGACGGGCGCTGATCCAGCTGCTCGCGGGGCTGGTCCTGCTCGTGGCGCTGGAACTGTTGCTGCGGCTGTTCGGCTTGGCGCCCCCCGCCGACGCCGGCGACCCGTACGTGGGCTTCAGTTCCAGCTCGCGCCTGTTCGTGCCGGACGCCAGCGGCGCGCGCCTGGAGACGGCCCCGGGGCGCCGCAACCACTTCAACCTGCAGTCGTTCCCGAGCACCAAGCCCGCCGACACCCTGCGCATCTTCTGCCTGGGCGGCTCCAGCACCTACGGCCGGCCCTACACCGACTCCAGCTCCTTTGCCGGCTGGCTGCGGGAGCTGCTGCCGCAAGCGGCGCCGGGCCAGGCCTACGAGGTCATCAACGCCGGCGGCGTCAGCTACGCCAGCTACCGCGTGGCCGTGATCATGCAGGAGCTGCTGAACTACGAGCCCGACCTGTTCGTGGTCTACACCGGCCACAACGAGTTCCTGGAGGCGCGCACCTACGGCGCACTTCAGGGCAGCCCCTCGCTGCTGCTGGGCCTGGGCGATCTGGCCTCGCGCTCGGCGCTGTTCCACGGTCTGCAGCGACTGCTGGGCACGGCCGCGCCGGGCCGGGCAGAGCAAGCGCCGGAGGGAGGCTCGGCGTCCGGCCCGGGCGGCGCCTCAGCGGGCGCCTCAGCGGGCGCCTCAGCGGGCGCCGCGGACGGCAACGCGGCGGATCGACGCCCGCTGCTGCCCGCCGAGGTGAGTGCCCTGCTTGACGCTTCGGTGGGCCCCGACGCCTATCAGCGCGACGACGCGGGGCGCGCCCAGGTGCTCGAGCACCTGCGCTCCAGCCTGACGCGCATGGCGGCCATGGCCGCGGACGCAGGCGCGGCGCTGGTGTTCGTCAGCCCGGCGTCGCAGCTCAAGGACTGCCGGCCCTTCAAGAGCGCCCACGACGCGGCGCTGCCCGCCGCGGAGGTCGCGCGCCGGGACGCCCTGCTGGCCACGCTCTCCCCCGACGAACCCGCGGCCCTGCCCGCCCTGCGCGAGCTGGCGGCCGCCGCGCCACGCCACGCCCTGACCCAGGACCTGCTGGGCGAGGCGCTGCTGCGAGCCGGCGACGTGCCCGGGGCCCGCGCCGCGCTGGTGACCGCGCGCGACGAGGACATCGTGCCGCTGCGCGCCGCCAGCGACGTGTTGCAGGTGCTGACCGACGTGGCCCGGGCGCACGACGTACCCCTGCTCGACTGGGTGGCGCGCATGGACGAGCTGGCGCGCGCGCAGACCGGCGCGCCCATCCCCGGCGCCGAGCTGTTCTTCGACCATGTGCACATGACGCCCGAGGCCACCGGCGAGCTGGCCCTGGAGCTGCTGGCGCTGTTCGAGCGGCAGGGCTGGATCGAGCGCTCGCCCGGCTTCGATCAGGCCGCCATCGACGCCGCCTCGCGGCGCGTGCTGGCGAGCCTCGACAGCGAGGCCCACGTGCGCGCCCTGACGCGCGTGGCGCAGGTGCTGGAGTGGGCCGGCAAGCACGACGAGGCCCGGGCGCTGAACGAACGCGCGGTGGCGCGCTCGGGCGGACGCGACGCCATGAGCCTCTGGGCCCAGGGCAACCACCGCCGGGCGGCGGGAGACCTGACCGGCGCCGAGGCCAGCTACCGCGCGGCGCTGGCGCTGGACGCCGACTACATGGAGGCGCACTTCAACCTGGGCGAGCTGTTGCTGAGCCAGGGCCTGTTCGAGGACGCCGCCGCGCACCTGAAGCGCGCCCTGGAGTTGGACCCGGGCCACGCGCCGTCGCACTTTGCCTACGGCGTGGTGCTCGATCGGCGCGGCGAGGTCACGGCCGCGCGCAACGCCTGGCGCCGGGCCATCAAGCTGCAGCCCGATCTGGCCGACGCCCACAACCAGCTCGGCGTGAGCCACCTGCGCGCGGGCGACGTGCAGGCCGCCGAGCAGGCCCTGCGCCGGGGCCTGGCGGCGGCGCCGGGCTCGGCCCGCACGCACCACAACCTGGGCGTGCTACTGGCCGAGTCGGGGCGCGTGGCCCAGGCCCTTGGGGAGTTCCAGGCCGCGGTGACGCTCGACCCGCAGCGTGCCAGCTCGCGGCACAAGCTCGGCATGGCCCAGATGATCCTGGGGCAGCTGCAGCTGGGGCTGGCGGAGCTGGAACGCGCCGCCGCGCTGGACCCCGACGACGCCCGCATCGCCCGCGACCTGAGCCAGGCCCGCATCCGCGCCGGCTTCCAGGGTGGCCCGGCGGGCGGCGCGGGGGGCGGCCGATGAGCCGGGGCGGTGGCGCGCTGCTGCGCTTGCTGAGCTGGAACATCCACAAGGCCATCGGCGGCGTGGACCGGCGCTGCTCGCTGGAGCGCGTGGCCGCCGTGGTGCAGCACTACCGCCCCGACGTGCTGGCGCTGCAGGAGGTCGACGACGGCGTGCCGCGCAGCCGCCACGCGAGGCAACACCAGGAGCTGGCGGACCAGCTCGGCTACGCGCACGTGCACTTCGGAGCGACGGTGCAGCTCAAGACCGGCTGCTACGGCAACGCCATCCTGAGTCACCACCCCATCGTCCGGCGCGAGCAGATCGACCTGACCTTCCCGCTCAAGAAGGTGCGCGCCGCGCTGTACGCCGAGTTGGTGGTGCCGGTGGGCGTGCACCACCTCTCGTTGCACCTGTTCAACTGGCACCTGGGCCTGGCAGGCGTGGAGCGGCGCTGGCAGGTCAAGCGCCTGCTACAGAGCGCGCGCCTGTCCGCGCTCAACACGCGCAGCCGCGTGATCATCGCCGGCGACACCAACGACTGGACCGGCGCCCTGCCCCGGGGCCAGCTCTCGCGCGAGGGCTTCTCCTGCGCCACGGGCAGCGGGCGCTCGGCGCTGCGGACGTTCCCCGCATTCCAGCCCGTCGGCGCGCTCGACCGCGTGTTCCTGCGCGGGCCGCTGGAGCTGGCGCACCTGCTGCACCCGCGGCTCGACCTGGCGGCCACCGCGTCGGATCACCGCCCCGTGGTGCTCGACCTGAAGCTGAAGCGCCGGGCGTGAAGGGCGTGAAGGGCGTGAAGGGCGTGAAGGGCGTG
>QNBX01000314.1 GCA_003644265.1 Planctomycetota bacterium | reverse complement strand
GCGAGGTTCTGTGCGAACAGGGTCGCGTCGGTCACGGCCAGCAGGAAGGTCTCGAGGTTGCCGGTGTAGGGCTTGTCGAGGCGCTCGGCCACCAGGCGGTGGCGGCGGGTGTCCGCGCAGACCACGAAGAAGGCGCCCGCGGCGCTGACCTGGGGCTGGCCGCCGGTCCACTCGGCCAACTGCTCGCGCTCGCCCGGGTCGCAGACCTGCAGCAGCGAGTAGGCCTGGATCCAGCTGCTGGTGGCCGCCAGGCGCGCGGCCTGCACGGCCTCGCGGATGTGCGCGTCGGGCACTTCGGTGTCGAGAAACGACCGCACCGAGCGGTGGGCCGACATGCTCGCGAGGATCTGGTTCATGGCGTGCATGATCGAACCCCGCGCCCCAGCGGCGCAAGAGTACGCAAGCTCCGCGCACCGAAGGAGATGCCGGGGCGTGGGCGGCGTGGATGCAAGCAAGGCGCCGTGCGAAGCACGGGGGGCTCCCTCAGGGGGGCGGAGTTGGACGCAAAGGCGCCGTGCTCGCGGATGAATCGCGGGCACGGCGCCGTGACGCTACGAACGGTCAGGACAGCGGGTCAGGGTGTCGTGAGCCGCAGCGCGTTCGAGAAGCTCATGTTCGGCGTGAGCGTGTTGTCCTGGATGAGGAACTGGATCCAGGTGGTGAATCCGCTGGGGATGCCGGCGGGCCAGGCCGTGAGCAGCGACAGCTCTCCGGCGGCATTGGCGTTGAGCAGCACCTGCAGGTCGATGGGCACGGTGTAGAGCACACCCCCGAAGAGCGGGGTGGGCGTGGAACTGAGGGACATCCACAGGTACATGGGCGCGTTGGGCGGCGTGTTCACCAAGTAGACGCTGGTGGGCGAACCGGCGACGAGGCTGCCCTCGCCGGTCAGGGTCGGCACGCCGTGGCTGCCCAGGATGCCGCCACCCACATCTGTCCAACGCGATACGGCGCGCACCGAGAAATCGGACGGGTCGCACATCATGTTTCCGAAGTTCGGAGGAATCGGAAACAGCGGGCCCAGGCCGATGCTCTGCACGTCGAAGATGCTCAGCTGCTGCTCACCGGGGTCCATCGCGTCGAGGTCGCTGTTGAGGCGCTCGAAGCGGTGGATCCTGGTGTTGCCGTTCGGCCCGGGGGACCAGGCCGGGTAGGGCTCGAGGCCGACGGCGTAGACGACGTCGTCCTCGGTCACGTCCATGCCGCGCATGAGCAGCAGGTCCGGGTTTCCGTCCGTGTGGCTGCCGTCGAAGTAGAGCTGCACCTCGCCCGCATCGTTCACGTCGCCATCACCGTTGGTGTCGATGCCGCGGAACAGCAGGAAGTTGACACCCTTGCCGTTCACATTGGTGCCCGCGGTGGCGAAGGGTGAGACGTTGGTGCCGAAGTAGTAGACGCGCTCGTCGTCCACTTCGGTGGTGGCCAGGTAGCCGAGTGGGGCGGGGTAGCTCGCGTTGGTCTGCAGCGACTTGAGCGTGCCGTTGGCGAAGTCAGGGTTCTGGGGCAGGTCAAGGCGCTTGCCGCTGGCGTTCAGCAGCATGATCGACTCGCCTGGCCCGGTGACGTCGCCGTTGCCGTCAAGGTCCTCGAAGCGCAACACACAGCCGTCCGAGCTGGAGTAGGCGATGACGCCGTCACCGTCCGCTGCGAGGCCCTGGAGCGTCCAGGGCGCAAACGTGGCGCTGCCGTTGTCGTGCTCAAAGGGGTGGCTGCTGTTGCCGTTCGCCATGACGACCTGCTCGCCGGGATCGGCGGCGTCGTCATCGCCGTTCAGGTCAGCCAGGCGCATGAGCCCGTTGACCGGCTGGCTGCCGATGATGCCGGAGCTCCACCACACGGCTCCGTCTTCGGTGACGTCGAGCCCGGTCATGGTGGAGCTGCCGTCCAGCGTGCCGGAGTCGCGGTAGTCCGTGATCTCGCCGTCGCTGAGCAGGCCGTCGCCATCCAGATCGATGCCGCGGGCGATTGTGTCTTCGGAGGGGAGCAGGAAGTAGCTCACGAGCACGCCGTTCTCACTCACCACGCGCAGCGAGCGCGGTTGAGCTGAGGCCGGGGCGGCCGGGTCGATGTGGAAGTCGACCTCATCCGGCCCGAGGAAGTCCCCGTTGCCGTCCAGGTCCTCGATGCGGTGGAAGATGCTGTTCCACCTGTCGGACCAGTTGAAGACGATCGCGTTGTCCTGAGCGCTGGCGGCGGCGGGAAGCAGGCTGGCGGTGACCAGCGCTGCGAACAGTGTGAGCAGTGATTGGCGCAAGGCGTCTCTTCCAAACGGGGTAGCGGTCTGCGCGAAGTGGCCGTCGAACACTCGAGGGCCCGGCAGAGCAGCAGGATCCTACGCAGATTCGCCCGAGGCGCTTCCCAGGGGAGAACCCGATGACTCGGTGGGCGAGCGTGCCATGACTTAGACGCTGGTTCACTGCCCGAGTTTCGCACAGCCAGCCCTTGGGCGGTCAGCGGCCGGGAATGGCCCCAGCCTGCGGTGGCGATCGGGAGGGTCCTGCTCATGGGTGACGGCCGCCGCCTGCCGAACTCCACCCCCGATCCTGATCCTGAGCGAGGGCTGAGAAAGGGCTGTTCGCGCAGTGACGTGTGAGGGGCCTCATCCGGCCTCCCCGCGAAGCATGCAGGGGCCGGCGCTCAGGGAGCGCCGAGTTGAACGCGAACGGCGCCGTGCTCGCGATGGAATCGCGTGCACGGCGCCGGGACGCTACGAACGGTTGGGGCAGTGGGTCAGGGTGTCGTGAGCATCAGCGCGCTCGAGAAACTCATCCTCGGCGTGAGCGTGTTGTCCTGGATGACGAACTGGATCCAGGTGTTGAATCCCGGGGGGATCATGGCGGGCCAGACCGTGAACAGCGACAGCTCCCCGGCCGCATTGGCGTTGAGCAGCACCTGCAGGTCGATGGGCACGGTGTACAGCACACCCCCGAAGAGCGGGGTGGGCGTGGAACTGAAGGACATCCACAGGTACATGGGCGCGTTGGGCGGCGCGTTCACCAGGTGGATGCTGGTGAGCGTACCGGCGACGAGGCTGCCCTCGCCGGTCAGCGTCGGCACGCCGTGGCTGCCCAGGATGCCGCCACCCAGGTCTGTCCAGGCCGACACGCCGCGCACCGAGAAGTCGGCCGGGTCACACATCATGTTCCCGTGGTTCGGCGGGATCGGGAACAGCGGGCCCGGGCCGACGCTCTGCACGTCGAAGATGCTCAGCTGCTGCTCGCCGGCGTCCATCGCGGTGAGGTCACCGTTGAGGTCCTCGAAGCGGTGGATCATGGTGTTGCCGTCCGGCCCGACGAATAGCGCCGGGTAGGGCCGGAGGCCGACGGCGTAGACGACGTCGGCCTCGGTCACGTCCATGCCGCGCATGAGCAGCAGGTCGTTCCCGCCCGTGTGGCTGCCGTCGAAGTAGAGCTTCACCTCGCCGGCGTCATTCACGTCGCCGTCGCCGTTGG
>QNBX01000313.1 GCA_003644265.1 Planctomycetota bacterium | reverse complement strand
GCGGGAGGTGAGCAAACTTCTAAAGAAGGGGCAGGACATCCAGCCCGTCGAGATTGAGGGGCGCACGATCGCCCGCAGCTTTTGGGGTAAAGGTTGGTGTACACACATGGAATCATTCGGAGATTACGCCAACCGTCTGCCGCGTGGCCGCTCCTATGTACGGAACGGGTCAGTTTGCCATCTGAGTATCAAAAAGGGCAAGGTTGAGGCCATTGTTTCCGGTTCGAAGCTGTACCGCGTCAACATCGATATCAAGACGCAGAGCAAAGCGAAGTGGATGGAACTGAAGAAGCGTTGCACGGGCAAGATCGGCTCCCTCATCGAGTTGCTGCAGGGAAGGCTGTCTGCAGAGATCATGAGCACCGTCACCGACCGCGAACACGGGCTCTTTCCATTGCCTGGTGAGTTTCGGTATACCTGCGACTGCCCTGACTGGGCCGATATGTGTAAGCACATCGCCGCCGTCATATACGGTATCGGAGCACGGCTTGACGCGCAGCCGGACCTGTTGTTCGCGCTGCGCGGTGTTGACCACAATGAACTGATTAGCGCCGGTGTCACCGCCGATGCGATTGCAGGCGCAGGATCGCGTCGCGCCAGACGCCGATCCCTTAGCGGCAAGGAACTTGAGAATGTGTTTGGTGTGGAGCTGGAAGAAATACCAGATGAAGCCAGTATCGCAGCGCCGTTCAAACCCACCGCACGCTCAATTGCCAGTCTGCGGCGGCGCCTTGGCATGAGCAAGACCGAATTCGCGCATGCCGTTGGTATAACTGCCGCCACTGTCACCAAGTGGGAAAAAGCGCGAGGCACTATCAAACCACAAGCCAAGGGCCTCGCTGGGCTGATCCGGCTGTGCAGGAAGAGATGATCGAAAAGTACGTGTATCTGTAAGCCGGTTCCGGTCAGTGTATCTTCATGCTCACCGATACCGCCTGTGTGAATTATCGTTCAGTAGAGCCCGAAACATATCCAGATCAAGTTCCAATCGCACAAACATCTTGTCAAACGCTGCTCCGTATCCTGGAGCCCAATTCCCCGTTAACTCTGCAAGAATCATCTGTCGGTTCAAATCGAGTTGCACACCAGGTTACAAATACAAACTCATGAAAGTGTGCGGGACAGATAACCTCCCAGGTTTGAAACAGATTGTTCCGAGGCTGCGTCTCTGCTAAATTCGGCTCTAGCCTGATTAAACTCTCGAAATAATCTTGAGCCAGGGTAGTCGTTTCAGTGCGAACGTCACGCGAAGATGCCAGGGCTTTCCCGAAAAATCCAGCGCCAAATATGGCTGTCAGACCGGTGATGGAGAGCCTTTAGAGTATCTCACGCCGTGTATACATTGTTATTTGTATCGATGCTGATTGAGCGTGATTATGGATTACTAATCCGACAAATAATGTCGCATGCAGTCTCAGTACCGCACGTTTCCGCGGAAACGTGCCAAATTCACACTTCCGACCCCATCATTTGACACCAAGTCTATAATCGGGTTTGTGAATTCAATCAGCCCTGCATCTTCTATTGATTTACTGGAAATCTATAAGTCCCCCGCGGTTAACCAGATTTCAGGGTTCTGCAGCCGCACCGAACAACTTGATCTTAACGAACTAATTGCGGCCTATCATCTTGTTCGCGAATCGACGCCGCATCGGCACGAATGGAACAAACGCTACTTCGTCGGTCATTCAGGGGTGCCAAGCAGTGGTGGATATTCAAACCGCCGGGAAGAGCACCTGGCTGTTGCGCTTTGGAATTCAAGCCAGGCGGGTCGCTCATTCGCTTTACCGGACGGCTGTACGCTGATCGCACTACGTGATGCCGATTTCAGTATGGGTTTGGAGGGTCAAAAACCAAAATTGCTGAGAGATTGTTCATTAACCAACTTGTCGGACCTGATGTCATGAATCAACGGGGTAGCAACACACTCCGGGCACGCGCGGAAAAGAAGGCGGCTGACCGACTGGAAGCGCTAAGCGGCCGATTAATCTTCCGGGAGACCCACGCAGGTTACACGAAGCGCCCGGAAGAAAACCTGATTCCAGGCATAGAAGCGAACGACTTTTGGCCTGACCTCGGAGCTGGCGCCGGCAATGAACTGGTAGATGGCTCAAGAGACCCTGCAAAGTTTTGTGCAGCGTTTTCTTCTTCCGCGTTGGCCGTCAATGCTTTTGGGCCGTTTCGCCATCGGCCACAGAACCTGGATCTCCTGGGTTATCGGAGATTTTCAGAGGCGCAATTTGAAAAGCCACTGCCAACCGGGCTGTTGGGAACTGCGCCACACTTGGATTTCTATGTTGCAGGGTCCGGGAATCTCGTGTGCATCGAATCGAAGTTTCTTGAGACCTTATGGCCGAAGGCTGCCAAGTTCGCGGACAGCTACCAGGGGGCAATCACCTCCTTGGCAGAGCCAATGTGGAGGTCCGTTTACACGGAATTGAAAGCCAACCCGCGATTATTCAGATTCCTCGATGCGGCTCAACTGGTGAAACACTACCTGGGCATGAGGAATACGCTGGGAAGCGTCAAAGCGGAACAGGCGCTTCTTTATGTGTATTGGGAGCCAGCCAATGCAGGTGATATTGAGGAGTTTTGCAGGCATCGGGATGAGGTTCGACACTTAACCGAAGCCGTGAGTGGTGGCCAAATAAAATTCGTAGCCCGGTCTTATCGGCAGCTTTGGGATGAGTGGAGAGATACCTCAAGCTGGGCTGGAATGGAGGCACATTTATCCAACCTTGAACAGCGATATTCTTTCTCGATTTAGCAACTTTGGTCGGTCCATTGCCACCCTCCAGGTCGATGCCGTCGGGGAAGTCGCCACGTTCCTGGAAGAATCCAGCCAGTTGAGCGAAATTATTTTCTGCGTCTTTGACGATGAAACCCACGCGATCTATGAGGCGTTCCCTGTGAATCACAATGGTGTGGTTAGTCCTTACCGCAACTCAACCCCCACAACCAGGCAGTTCATCCATATCAGTGCCTTCCTCGGCCATGACCTCGCGCATGTCCAGGTTTTTGGCCATCAGGAAGAAGCCCTCCTGCTCGCTGGTTTGCAGAAACAAGTCCAATTGAACTTCGCCGGGAGGCATTTTGCTGTGCAGGCACATTCCGCTCAGGTTGACACGTAAACTGCCGCTGCCTTCTACATCGCCATTTCTATACGGCGCCATCGTAAGCTGTAGCTGCCTCATTCGCTCAGCATCGCTGGCGGTGAGCCCCAGCACGGTAATCGACTCCCCCGGCTTTTTGTCTGCGTAAAGATCACCCTGCACGACCGGATCGCGAACCACCTCGATGAGGTAGATTTCATCGATGTTCAGACTGTTGTCGTCGGTGTCGAATTTGAACTCGATTTGCGCATCGCCTTTCCCGATTCCGATGGCCTCATCGGCGCGAACGGCGACTTTGATCTGCGCCGGGTCGGCTTCCATGGGATCCATCCTGGAGAGCTTGTACAT